>CAYYKV010000014.1:0-31527 GCA_964468605.1 uncultured Occallatibacter sp.
AAACCGGCAAATCGTTTGTGCCAAATTTGTGCCAAGAATGTGCCAGGATTGTGCCAAGGCTTCCCCTTTCCCCGATCTGCGCATCTCCGGATCAGGCTTGATTGATCGGATCAGACCTTAAAACCCTTTTGTCGTGTCTTGGATCTTTGCCGAACCGCGACAGCGGCCAACGGTCACTGCAATTTTGGCAGACCGACTTTGCGAACCAGTTCAGCATAGCGGGGGTCGGAGCGGATATTGTCCATCTCAAAAGCGGTGTTCAACTCCCTGAGGACGAAATCATGCTCGCGATAAGCCGTGTTCAGCCACTCGAATGCTTTTTCCCTATCGCCGAGGTCGGCATAAAAACGGGCGATCTCGCACGGGGATGCATAACCGGTCTGGCGCTGGTTCAGTCTGATTTTGATGGCTTCGACGAGCGCGCCATGCCAACCGGCGGACCGGAATCCACGTTCCAGGGCATCGCCAAACTCTGCGTCTTCCTTATTGTGCGTGTTTTGGTGATAGGTCTTCCATTGCTCCACGACCTGGGGATACATGCGTTTTCCCCAGTACGCAAAGCCCAGACAGTCATGGGCCAGGTTGTAGGTTGGGTTCTCATCCAGTAACTGCCGGCAAACCGTGATGGCGTCGTCGTAGCGGCGCGCGGCAACAAGTACGCTGCCCTTTACGCGACGTATGATGAGCGACGTGGGATCGAGCAGATGGGCCTGATCGATTTCCTTGAGAGCTTCCTGATCTCTGCCCCCGAGCATTCCGAGGTTTTCGGCGAGCCATTGGTGCGCGGTGGCATCGTTGGGGTCGAGTGCAATGGCCTTCTTGAATTCGTCTTCGCCACCGGCGAAATCCCAGTCGAATTCCATCTCGACGCTGCCCAGAATGGCGTGAGGATGAGCCAGGGTGGAATCAAGCTGAAGCGCTTTGCGGGCTGCGTTGCTGGATTTTGGGAAATCCTCGGTGGGGTTGGCGCCAAAAAAAGGAAGCACGGAATACACGTCAGCGAGGCCGGAATATGCCAGGGCATAATCAGGATCTTTGGCGATGGCATCATTGAAATAGGAGATGGCAGCTTCCAGATGGGCGCGGTCCCTCAGGTTCCACGCGTAACGCCCTTTTAAATACAAATCGTAGGCTTCCACGTTCTGCGTGCCTTGCCGGGTGACCAACTGTTTGTCGGCGGTACTGAGAGTGGAGCGCAACTGTTCCGCGATGTCGCCGGCGATTTGCCCCTGAAGTTGAATGAGACCGGAGATTTTGCCGTTGTAGCGTTTTCCCCAGAGTTCGGTATTGTCGCGAACATCGGTGAGTTCGACGCCAACTCCAATGTTGCCTCCCAGCACGGTGAGGCGCCCGCTGACCACCTCCGACACGCCCAGCTCGCTTCCCGCTTCCTGCACCCCAAGGTCCTGACCCTTGAGGCGAAAGACCGCATCTCGCGAACGGACTTTGAGCTGCGGAATATGGGCAAGGTTGCCGATCAAAGACTCGGTGATGCCGTCGCTGAGGTAGTCGGAGCCCAGGCCCCTGCCTGCATTGGTGAAGGGCAAAACCGCGACAGAATCGGGTGCGAGATCCAAGGCACTGGCATTCGAAGGTTCACGATCGCCGACCGCAGTGACTCGCGAACCGGCGTGGCTGGCCCAAAGATAGATGATGAGGGCCGCGGTGAAGGCCAAAGGCAGGAGCCACGCCACAACTCGTGCCGGGCTAAGGGTCCACCAATGGCCGGCGGATGAAGGCGCCGGCACGGCTCCTGCCGGAGCAACCCTCAACTGCGTGGCTGGATCGGCGGCATGATCGGAATCTGCGTCGCTGGAAAGGGAGTCGTCGGCTTCCAAATCCCCGGATTTGCCCTTGAGCCATTCCGCCAGTTCGTCCGGATACGCAAAAACGCCTCCGCGCTCTCCGCCAGGCACGCGATGCACAGGCAGTCCGCGCTCTCGCTCCCAGCGCTTGACGGTGCGCTCGGCACGATTGAGATAGACGGCAATCTCTTTCCAGGAGACAAGCGTCTTCTCCAGCCTCGAGTTTTCACTGCGAGAGGAAGCCATGGCAACCGTTCCCGGGGCCCCGACCTTGGAGTTGACCGTATATGCAGGATCATACTTTGGCCCTGGCAGGGCGTCCAGTGAGTTTCCCTCACCGGTTAGACCTCTAATGGCCCGGCTTGGCGCATCATGGCGCTTGCATCTCGAACAGATTCAACGAGAATGAGAAACCAGTTCGGGCCACAACCGTTTCGGCGTAAACCATGTTGTCGTTCCGCGCGGAGCCACTTTCCCCGATCGAGACGCTGCAACAGGACTCCGACGGAACGTCGCATCGGTTGGCCCATGAACTCAGGAGGTCGTCCAGCCATGATCCGCCCCTTGCATCACCACGCCACGCTTTCTGCGATTGGAATTGCCTTGTCTTTGATCTGCCTGCTCCCAGGCAGGGCATCGTCTGCTGCGAAACCAGATTCCCCGGCTTCCAAGGCCTCGAAACGCGTGTCGGTAAGTTACGGCAAGCTGCCGCTGAGTTTTGAGCCGAATCTCGGGCAAACCGCCAAGGAAGTGCAGTGGCTTGCGCGCGGACCTGAGTACACGCTCTACCTTACCGGTCCGGATGCCGTGCTGCAGTTGAATGCGATCCTGCCTGCAGCAAAGCCCGGCGAGCCGCTGACGATCAACAGCTCAGCGCTGCGGATGAATTTGCTGGGCGCGAAGGCGGCGGAGCGCGAGGGTGGCGAAGAGCCTGAGCAAGGCAAGGCGAACTACTTTACCGGAAATGATCCAACCAAGTGGCAGCGCGACGTGCCGATGTACGCCAAGGTGCACATGCAGGGCGTGTATCCAGGCGTGGATCTGAAGTATTACGGACATCGCGGAGAGCTAGAGTACGACTTCGTCGTCTCCCCCGGTGCAGATGCGTCGGCGATTCGGCTGCGCTTCGATGGCGCCAAGCCGACCCTGGCAGCCAATGGCGATCTGGTATTGCCGGTCGAAGGTGGTCCAGAAGTTCGCTTCGACAAGCCGGTGATCTATCAGTGGAAGGATGGCGTCCGCCAGCCAGTGGATGGCAGCTTCGTTGTCGCCGACAACCATCAGGTCAGCTTCAAGCTGGGAGCCTATGACCACAGCCGCGAACTGACCATCGATCCGACACTGCTGTTTCTCGGCACGCTTGGTACGGGCAACCAGCAGTCTGTCCCGAACGGCATGGCGGTGGATGTGGCCGGAGAGATTATCCTCACGGGCATCACGAACGACCTTACGTTCCCGACAACCGCGGACGCTCTCCAGCCGATCTGCACGAACTCCTCCGCCATCTTTAACGCCAACTATCATCGCTGCGGGCCGAGCAGCGCCAGCTCCGGCTTCGTGACCAAGATCAGCGCCGACGGCACAGAGCTGATCTACTCGACCTACCTGCATGGACTCAGCGGTCAGGAGTACGGCGATGCCGTCGCCGCCGATACCTCGGGAGATGCCTACATTCTTGGCATGACCAGTTCGAACGACTTTCCGATTACGGGAGACGCAATTCAGACACTTTGTCAGCCTGTCTATGCCACCACCCTTCTTGGCGTCCCGACCGGAAGTGCGTTCGCGAGCTGCGACGGCAACTTCGCCGGCGGCGGGACCGAGTTTGTTTACCAGGGTCCGACTCTGTTTATCGCCAAGCTGGATCCAACCGGCTCGACTTTGCTCTACAGCACGTTCTTCGGCGGCACCATTCCGACCTACCCTGTTGCGCTCGCACTCGACAGCTCCAACAATATCTACTTCGCCAGCTATCTCCAGAACGCCGAGCCGGCCAATGACGTCTACCCTTCTGCCGGAGCGATTGCGTTCCCGGTGACATCGAGCGCGTATCAGTCGTCCGGCGTCGGTGTTCAGTCCGCCACGCTCTCCAAGTTGAGCGCGGATGGACATACGCTCCTGTACTCCACCTTGATGGGAGGAATTACCACCA
The DNA here is from genome assembly GCA_964468605.1 of uncultured Occallatibacter sp. Taxonomy (GTDB): domain Bacteria; phylum Acidobacteriota; class Terriglobia; order Terriglobales; family Acidobacteriaceae; genus Telmatobacter. The sequence continues at coordinate 3,958 of CAYYKV010000014.1, forward strand.
ACACGTTCTTTGGGTATACCCAGCCGCTGGCTCTTGCCGTCGGGCAAAATGGACTGGCTTACATTGGCGGCATCACGCTGACTTCGGAATTCCCGACAACATTGGGTGCCGTTAAGCCAAACTGCGTCGGGAATACGCCCGACAACGGCGACTGCATTGGATACACTGCGTTCCTGAGCGCGTTCGATACCACCCAGTCGGGCTCTGCTTCGCTGGCCTACTCCACCTACATCGGCGGCACGGAAACTGCGGCGGGAAATACCGTTCAGAACCAGGTCAATGGGCTGATTGCGGACAGCTTCAATAACGTATACGTCGCGGGATCTACGACCAGAATCGACTATCCCACGACGGCCGGCGCATACCAGACGACCTGCGGCCACTTCAACGCAGGAAATACCTGCAGCGCGGCCTTTCTGAGCAAGATCAACCCCACGGGAACCGGCTATATCTGGTCGACCTACTTCGGGGGGACCTCGGCAAACCCCGCACCTGCCACCGGCAATGCCGTTGCGCTCGATGCACAGGGCCTTGTCTATTTGTATGGCATGTCGCAGGACGGCGGCGGTGACATTCCCACGGTCAATCCGTTGCAGGCCTATTTCGGCGGAAACAAGCTGTTTATTGCTGCGTTCTCGCCGGACGCATCAACGCTTCTGTTTGGAACCCGCCTCGGGAATACCTCTACCACGACCACCAGCAGCGAAGACCCCATCGCCAACAATGGAATTGGTGTGGATGCAGAGGGGAATATCTATTTCGCCGGCCAAACCAATGATAACGGCAGCATGCCCACGACTCCGGGCACTTATGCCACCACCGCGACCGCCGGATTCAATCGCGGCTTCTTCGGAAAGATATCTCCGGTCCTCGCAGCCAACACGACTGCGCTGACGATCTCCCCGTCAACAGCAAATGTCGGCCAAAGCGTTACGTTCTCCGTGCAGGTCTCCGGGACGATCCAGACGACGCCTGTGCCCACCGGGACCGTGACTCTCACGAATCTCGATACCTCTCCCTCTACCGTACTTGGGACGATCACTCTCGGTGCGACGGGCGCTGGGACCTTTAGCACCAGTACTCTGCCCGCCGGGACCTACAGCGTCACGGCGAGCTACTCGGGTGATGATACCTACGATGTGAGTACATCCTCCGCGATGCCGCTCACGATCACCACGCCGGCGCAGGTTTTGGTGCCGAACGTGGTGGGGCTGACCCAGAACGCAGCGACAACTTCGATTACGGGTGCGGGCCTCGTGGTAGGGACCGTATCGACCGCATCGAGCAGCACGGTGCCTTCGGGCAGCGTGATCAGCGAGTCTCCGTTGGCGGGAACGTCTGTAGCGGTGGGCTCGTCTGTGAGTCTGACGGTCTCGACGGGTCCGGCGACGGTCTTGGTGCCGAACGTGGTGGGGCTGACCCAGACTGCAGCGACAACGTCGATTACGGGTGCGGGCCTGGTGGTAGGGACCGTATCGACGGGGTCGAGCAGCACAGTGCCTTCGGGCAGCGTGATCAGCGAGGCTCCGCTGGCGGGTACGTCGGTGGCGGTGGGCTCCTCTGTGAACCTGGTGGTCTCGACCGGTCCGGCGACAGTTTTGGTGCCGAACGTGGTGGGGCTAACCCAGACCGCAGCGTCAACGTCGATTAGAGGTGCGGGCCTGGTGGTAGGGACCGTATCGACGGGGTCGAACAGCACAGTGCCTTCGGGCAGCGTGATCAGCGAGGCTCCGCTGGCGGGTACGTCGGTGGCGGTGGGCTCCTCTGTGAACCTGGTGGTCTCGACCGGTCCGGCGCCTACTAGCAACTTCACAATCACAGTGATTCCTCCGGCGGAAACAGTCAACCGTGGGGTGCTCGGCGGGTTCATTCTTGAGCTCAATTCGGTAAAGGGCTTCGACGGAAATGTGAAGTTGAGCTGCTCTGGTGGACCGGCCGGATCCGAATGCGCTGATCTGCCGCAAACCGTGAAGGTGAATGGCACGGCGTACGCACTGTCCGGAATCCTGTTCCCCAAGAACGCGACACCCGGCACCTACACCATCACGTTCATCGGTGTCTCAGGCTCACTGACCAACTCTGCGACCGCGAAGTTCACGGTCAAGTAGGGGCTCGACGAACTTGAACGGGCCTCGTTTATCCGGCTTGCCGGATGATAGAGGCCCGTTCTTATGTTTGAACATAAACAGGAGTACGACGGCCGCTTTGGGGCGAGCTCACCGAGGTTGGCGAAGGCGTCTTGGATTGCTGCAACGGGTTCGTCTTCATTGCGCAACAGACCCCAGCCCGTCATACTCATCGCCGGGGCGAGTTGCAATTCTGCGTATATTGTCAGGTCAAGTTGCGGCCGCTGCTCGATGCAGGGCGCTCTGACCTGGTCGGAGACGGCGGCATCGCCCATGCAGGCACAGTCTCCACATCTGGCGACAACCTCACGCTGAGCACTTTCACTGTGGACGGGCGCTACTTTCGCGTTTGGGCCACTCATCGCTGCAGCCATTCGACCAAGTGCCTATTAGTCTCACGCATCTGAGCAGAACGCTGGTCCATGGATCGAACTCCGCAGCCGCCAACGCCGGCGCAGCGTTTGCGGGCAACTTCGGCGGAGGCCTCGACCTGCGCGCCGGCCTACGCTTCTCGATCCGTGTTGTCGAAGTCGACTCCTCGCTGACCACCTTCGATAATGGAAGCAACAATCACCAGAACAACCTCCGCAAAAGTGCCGGAATCGTGGTGCACTTTTTAGGGAAATGACAGTTTAGAATAACTGGCTGCTGCTTGAAGGAATTGATTAGTACTTATATGTCGGCATGTGTTTACAAAACCCCGTCCACCTGGCCGTAAAACCGGCTACTCGGCCAAATGCGCCAGGCACGTGATCCAGCTTTCGCCCAACTTTGCGCGGGATAATGGACGCTATCGCCAACATCGCGCGCTCATCGCCCCTTAGGTCGCATCGCTTGCTTGCACTGGCTATGAGAAAAAGAAGATCCGCGGTTCCGACCACCGGTTCCTCGCGGATCACCGGCTAACGACAACCGGCTAACCGGCAGTACTGGTTGATTCACCTTCCTGCAAGCCTTCAGCGTGGATGATGGATAGCCATTTGGCTAAATGGCTCGCCGTACCCAGAATAGTCGTGTGCATTGTTCAATCTATTTTGTGATACCCAGTTTTGCCTTACGTCCGAGCTGCGTACCCCGCAGTAACCGGAACAACGGAACATTCCAATGTTCATGCGGTTTCTAGGCACTTTGACAATCGGAACACAAGCTGGAACAAACCGTTTCAAGATGAACAGTACCTCAACCAGTGTTCTTCGAAGTCAGCGCGTTTGTAACCTCGATAGGTCGACCTGCCGAGCCTGAACTTGGACGGCATTATCCTAAATCTGCGCAGCATCCTTGCAAGCAGGTGAGGCGTCATTTTCCTTCCGTTGGCAAGGCTCGCCCAGGGGCTTTCCTGAATCTCGCAGAGTCCCGCTGCAAGGGACTCCGAATCAAGAATGTCTGTTTGTTTCTCATCGTAGACGGATCGAATATCAGTTAGCAGAGAAGTTCCAATTGACTGATCTTCCAAATCGTTCACCTTGAATATCGCCTCCAATGATTTGATGAGCCGTTGAAGCCATTCATCACCGGCAAGCTGCGCTATCGATAGTAGAGGTTCACTGATGTCGTTTTGCCGATCCCCCAGACCGGAGATCGATGCCGGTCTGATCTCTTGGAGCTGGTTGACTACCTCTGTCGTAGCCCATTCTTTGAGCTCCTTTCGAATGAACAATGAGGCTGCCGTTACCTCCCGCTCTCGGAAAGATTGAATCTTCTCACTTGGTAGTTTCCTTACCATTTCGATCGGAATTGATCGACTCGCCACTGTATCCGGTAATCTTCCGATCCCGGCGAAGCATTTAGGGCTGAATACGGGAAACTCTGTTGGCATGAACTCGTCGCCAACGCATTTGATAAAAACCCCTTTCTTTTGGAATCCTTCGTTCAGGATTCCCTGAATCGCCTCAGCATATTCCTTGTTTGCTCCCAACTGAGAGTCCATTTCGTCGAGGAACAAGGTCGGCCTTTTCTTCGCAACGATGCGCACTATCGCCGCCGGAGTCATTCCACCGGATCGTATTGGATTGTTTGCCAGGCTTTGCAATGCTTCCATTAAGCGTGACTTTCCGCATTCCCTATCTGGTGCGGTAATGTGAATGTACGGCGTTGTGTCAGCCGCATCAAAAGCGTGTGTGTGCAGGATCCACGCGGCCAGAATGAAAGCTTGCTCCTCTGACAAGACAACGTAGCGCCGTATCCACGCTTTGCATTTGTCGAGCAACTCCTGGGTAGTTCGGGCGATTTCGATTTGTTCCATTTACTCGGTCTCCTCTTCATTGCGTTTCGTCCGTAGCCATTTCGTGCTCCCGAATCCATGTCGCCGTTCGCGACGGATCAAACCGGACCGTTGAGCCGTACCTTATGCAGGGAATCCGGCCTGTGGCCGCCATCTCGTAGACGGCGGTCTTTCCCATGTTCAATAACGTCGCAAGTTCACTTGCTGTCAAAGCGCCAGGCAGCTTTTCAATGCGAGATGCCAAGTCGATGCTTCCGGCGGGGGCGTTTACTCCTCGTGGACGTTTCATTGACTTTCACTCGCACACAGCATTCGCCCTGGCCTCGGCGGCTCGACGGTCCGGACCATCCCGGTTTCGAGCACCGGTGTTTCGAGCGAATTGAGTCGCACGTTACGTACAGGCAACATACAGGCTGTATGTCAGGATACACTTTTAGCTGAATATGTCAACTACATGAAGACTGTATATGGTACTATTGTTCTTGTAGCCACGCAGACCCTTGGAGAGCGATGATATGGACCGCATTGAAATAATTGAGCTTAACCCACTCCAGCTATTCCTCTTGGTCTTGGTGGAGTTCGGTCTGGCGACACCCTACGACCTGTTATCGAAGGCGGGTTTGGGGGTTGGCCTGACGAGTCCAGCGCTAAAGAGATTAAAAGAAGCAGGGCTACTGACGAGCACACCCGGCCCAAGGAATCGGATACGATACGCCCTTTCAAAAAAAGGCATGAAAGCGTTAAGAGAAAACCTGGAGGTAGGCCCGCCTCCCTTTTGGCAGCAGGGTCAGACTGACGTATTCGAGTCTCTGCCTCGCGGCGTCATCCTTGCCTGGCTCAATTCCGGTAAAGACGAATCTCGCCAAGGCGTGTCCGATGCATGGTACAAGTTATCGGTCTTGGAAAGAAAGAGACAGCGAGAGGCTGAGGAACTGCGCACGTCGATGGTCCGACTGCGGGGCGAAATTGGAGATCAGAGTCCCGCCGTCGCGAAAGGCGTATTGATCGCGACCGCCTATCAATGGATAAAGGCAGAGTGTGATGCCAGATTGTTTCGGATGCAGTCCGAAGCCGCTATCGAGATCAACAAGCTACTTGCGGATTTGCCGCCGGCGCCCAAGTTGCCGTGAGATCGAGGAAAGTCTTGAAAGATCCTGCGAGACTTGCTGGGCCCCGGGTCTCTACCACTGAACGGAATTCAGTCTGCTTTGCGCTTCTTTGGCGCTAGCCGGTCGCAGGTAACGCATCGTGCTCGCGATGTCTTTGTGTCCCGCATACGCCTGAACTGTCCTCAGGTCAATTCCATTTCGAAGTAGTGTGGTGATGTAGGACCTGCGGAATTTGTGCAACGTGTATGCTCTACATTCGCGCCGCTTCGACTTGCATCCTTCGCACCGGCCGCAGTTCAGCTTGGCCCTCCGTACCAGCGTCTTCAATGCAAACAGCACCTTCGTATTCGGATTCCCATTCTTGGTGCCAAGGATGAGCGACTTCCCGCCGCATTGCTCCTTCCATGCATTCAGTTCATCGAGTACATCGTTGGGAACGGGCACGAACCGCTGCTCATGTGTCTTTACGCGGAAGTTCCACCGAGGCTTCCCCTGCACTCTAAGGGTCTTCTCCTTGAAGTTGATGTCCGAGAACTCTAAGTGCATCAATTCCTGATCGCGCAGCCCGCACTTCAGCGCCAGGAGGATCGCCACCTTCATGGAGGGACCGGCCTCCGCGAGCATTGAACTGATTTCATCGCTGGTGTAGATCGTGGGGAGCGCCTCTTCGTATTTCGGAACCGGCGGCAGGATGCTCTTGTCCATCCCCGCAAATCGAAGCCACGACGTCAGGCGCTGGTGCTTGTTGGCCACCGTCCGGTCAGAGCAGCCACGTTTTCGAAGCGCGGCGTGGAACCTGAAGACGTCATCGCGCGTAATCTCGTCGACGTACGTCTTTCTGTTGAGTAGCTTCCTGAATTCTTCACTGACCCGCCGCGCCTGCCCCGCCGCCTCCATCGCGCCGCGTTGCTCAGCGTCTCGGATGTACGTCGCGGCTGTCCTGGCCAGCGTTTGACGGTTTTCCTTGTCGATAAACGTCCCGCCTGCATCCTCGGCGGCCTTCTTCGCCGCGGTCTTGCTTGGGCTCTTTTCCAACTTCTTGCGCTCAGCGTCCGCATCTGCCGCATTGCGCCCGATAGAGATGTACTTGGCCTGCCTGTCCTCGTACAGTCGCAGCTCATAGGCGGGATTAATGAATTCAACTTGGCGATCCTTGGCCTGCGCGAATCCTGGGCGAATGCGCCCGTTGCGCCCATAGACGGCCGGCAGCCGTTTCCATTTTCCGTCGACCTTCACGCGCAGCGTCACGATGACAGATCGCTCCGTTGTGCCGGTTGTCATGATTTCTAGTCCCCTCAGAGTATTTTAGCATGACAACCGCATGACAACGAGTCTGAAATAGCCATATTTATTGGGTTTTATTTGCAATTCTTGAGAATCCCCCTCTCTCCGCCAGTATTTAGAATCAATAAGAAACGGATACTGTTACGATAATCTGTCAAGAATCGCCGACCTCTGAGTATTAACCCTCGTAGAGTTTCATGGCGAACACTATCGCGCGACTGTATATTCACTGTTCCCTTGGGTGCCGTATGGTGCGTGCCGCGGACACTCGGGCCTAATCCCGGTTCAAGACCTCCAAAAACCAGCTGAATCTTGTCGTCTTGCGCCGTGGCAAAAAGGGCCGAGGGAACCCACCCACGAATTTCAACAATACGGTGGGACGGATCTCTCCGATTCCAACGGGTCAAAAGGTGTGGGACAAGAGGCGGCCAATCCGGGGGGATCATTGCCATGACGAGGGAAATTTCAGAGAGATTCTCCTACTTGGAAGAATGATCGTGTTCTCGCCGGGATTCTCCCATTTGCGATTGGGACGGAGTCTCTGCTGGATCGGATCTGGCAGTTCCACTCGAAACATCCCGGACCAAGCGGCATTTGCAACCGGAAAGGTGCCGGCGTAGAATCGGCAGCCATATACTCCGTTTGGCGTAACCTGCATTGCGAGCCCTTCACCGGGCGCGGATTGAGCCTGTATGGAACGATTAAGGCAATCCGACCTACAATCCCTGCTTGCCTTTGTTCGGGAGTGCTATGCCATTCCCGCCTCAACGCCCTTCGAGACTTTCGTTTCGCGGCTCTTGGCTGCGCTTCCCCGCTTGATTCCCGCCACCCATGTCACCTACAACGAGATGGTTCCGAAGCAATCGAAGTCGTATAACTGCGTCAACACGGCAGAGCTCGGCACTCCGCTGGCGGCAGGTCTTTGGGAACGCCACATGAATGAGCACCCGGTCATGCAGTACGTTTTGCGTACTGGAAACCGCAGGGCGGTGCGCATATCCGATTTATGGAGCGAGCAGAAGCTGCGCGATAGCGGCTTGCACAACGATTTCTACCGGCGCTACAACATAAACGATGCCCTTTGCATTACCGTTTCTTGCCCTCTGCCGCGAGTGATTGGAGTCGGCTGGCATGACCAGCGGTACTTTACGGAGCGTGAGCGCCTCATCGCCGACCTTGTCCGTCCCCACATCAGCCAGGCTTGGCGCAATGCGAGGTTGGTCAGCCGCTGGCAAGGCCAGTTGCATATGCTTGAGCAAGGTTTTGAGAATCTCGATACAGGCGTCATTCTATACGGCTCGCAAGGCCACGTTCAATTTATCAACGCGCAGGCACGGCGGCATTTGGCGGAGTATTTTTCCACGATGCGGCAGACGGACCGCGACCTTCCGCCCGACCTTCTGCTCTGGCTGCGTCAGCAGAATTCGCAGCTCAACGAGAATGATGATGCGCCACCCGTCCGATTGCCATTGGTGTGTGAAAAAGAGGGCAAACGCTTAACCGTGCGCCTGCTCTCGCAGCCGGGCGCGAACCTCATTCTCATGGACGAGCAACTGGCGCACTCGCACCGCATTGTGCCCGATTCGTTTCGACTGACGACGCGCGAAACCGAGGTGCTGAGCTGGATTGCGCGGGGAAAGACGAACGGCGAAATCGCCACGATTCTCGGCGCGCAAACCGGAACTGTGAAGAAGCATATCGAGCATATCTTCGAGAAGCTCGGCGTGGAGACCCGCACTGCCGCAGCGACGATGGCGCTTGCGGGCAACCAGCCTGAATCAAATTCGTAGGGCGCGTTGCAGCAGGAAAAGTACCTGCTGGAGTAATACGCCAAAAAGCGTATTGCGAACCGGACCACTCGCGACCAAGAATAATCTGGCCAGAAATCAAGCAGCCCACTGAGGCCGAGCCACGCAACGGCTGCTTCTTTTTCCCTGCGACCGCGCTCGCATCCGTCGCGGCTGCCGGGACTCCTGGCGAAGAGCCGTCGCATGAACAATGCCGCCGCGATTTCCAATTTCAGGAAGCTCGGACTTTCGCGCCGTGAAGCAGACGTTTTGCTCTGTATCGCTCGCGGGCAGTCCAATGCCGAGATCGGCTTGAGCCTCCGCATGAGTCCTCTGACGGCCAAGAAGCATCTGGAGCACATCTTCAAGAAGCTCCACGTGAAGACGCGCCTGGCTGCGGCAGTCAAGGTTGGCGAAGTGTGTTCATTCAGCGCTTCCGCTTTCTCTCCGAAACCTTCGCGTCGCATCCGAACGGTTCACGCAACTGTCGCGGCATCAAGCGCTCTTCAAGTCAACTCCGCGAAGACGCCAGAAACAGAGCCATCCACATCGCTACCGAAGTAATACGCCGGAAGGCGTATTGCGCATTGCTCCTCGCGGGCCAAGAATGATTGCGTCAATCGAAATATGCCGAATCGGGGCAGCGTCCTGAGATAGGCGCTCGCTTGTTGTGTGAGCTGGCTCACCTGCGCTCGCACATTCGCGCGATTGGCATGGGAAGCCTCCGATGGAGAACGGGACCGTAAGCCCAGGGTTCAAAACATCCCGGCTGATTTTCGTTGGAACCGACCCATCGCGTTGGGGCTCCCACATTCAGTCATTCGCAGAGCTCAATTCAATCCAGCACAACACTCACAGTCGCCGCATCGGCAAGATGCATGGAGGGGGAACCATGTTTCAGCACAAGTCCTTCGGTTGGTTTGTCATCTTTGGTCTCTTCATTTCAGTTTTGGTAGCCTCTTTCACCGGTTGCGTCGGCAGTTCGCCGTCGGCCAGCGTTGCTGTTACGGCCTCCGCAAGCACGGTGGATGGTAACGACTCGACGACATTGACCGCGACTGTGACAAATGATAAGAACTCGGCGGGTGTGACATGGAGCGTGAGCGGCGGAGGAACCCTGTCGAATACGACCACCTCATCTGCCACTTACACGGCCCCTGCCCCCACCTCCAACGCTCAGTCGGTCACAGTCACTGCAACCTCAGTCGCCGACACAACCAAGAGCGGCAAGGCGACAATCACCGTTCCTGCGATGCCGGCGGTGACTTCGACGAGTGCAAGCCTGGCGGGCGCTGTGGGAAGCGCTTATTCTGTCACTCTCCAGGCCAGCGGCGGTATCCCTCCCTACACGTGGGCCCTTGGAAGCGGCACAACGCTGCCGACGTGCCTGACTCTCAAATCGACGGGAGTCCTGACCACGGCCTCGGGCTCTGCACCCACAGCCGCTTGCGCAGGGACCTACAACAACATCATTTTCAAAATTACCGATTCCGGGACGGCGACCGCCCTCACGACGACTTCATCGCCCATGACCATTACCATCACTGCGCCATTGATTACGTTCTCTCCCGCGCTTCCGGCAGGATCCGTTGGTACAGCGTACGCGGGCAGCGTCGCCGCCGCAGGCGTGTTGGGCACGACCACATACAGCCTGGCCAGCGGCGCATTACCTCCCGACTTGAGCCTGAATACAAGCACCGGCGCCATTACGGGAACGCCAAAAGCGGCAGATGTGGGCACGGCCACATTTGAGGTCACAGTTCTGGACGCCTACGGAGACACGGCAACCTCTGGGTCCATGAGCATCGTCATTGCCGCGGCGCCCACAGTTACGTTTGGCAGCGCACCTGCCGCGACGGCGAAATTCGGCGTCGCTTATGCAAGCAGCGTGACGGCGACCGGCGGCGCCGGCCCGCTCACGTACGGTCTCGCTAGCGGAGCCTTGCCTCCCGATCTGACTCTCAGCGCCAGCGGCGCAATCGCAGGAACGCCCAAGGCCGCCGACATCGGCACATTCACTTTTGCCATCAAGGCAGCAGACGCCTTCGGAGATTCGGCTACCTCAGGCAATTACACCATCGTCGTCAGCTATCCCGCGGTCACCATTACGCCTGGGGCGGGCAGTTTGGCATTTGCCGTTACAGGGCAGTCATACTCGCAGACCCTGACGGCGGCGGGGGGCAGCGGAACCGGCTTTACCTGGACAGTCACCGGTCTGCCCGCGAATGGCCTCACCTATTCTGGAAGCGGAGCAACGTTAACAATCAGCGGACCTGCCACTTCAGCGGGTGCGGTCAACTTCAGTGCGACCGCAACGGACAGCGCCAGCAACAGCGCGGGACCGCTTGCTTACAGCATCCAGGTCTATAGCCCCGTAACCATTCCAGCTACCATTCCAGCCTCACTTCCATCCGTAGCCACTGTAAACGCTGCCTACACCGGAACTGTCGCAGCCACCGGCGGCAGCGGTAACTATTCGTGGACCGTTACTGGGTTGTCCGACGGCTTGACGTCGTCATCGAGCGGCGGAACGCTGACCATCAGCGGCACGCCGACATCGGCGGCGACGGTCACCGCCAGCGTGTCTGTAAAAGACACCACGACCGGTGTGACGTCAGGGCCATACGCCTACGCAATCACGGTATACGCCACGGTCACTCTGCCAACAAGCAATCCCTCGACCCTGGGGCCGGCGATCGTGAGCACGCCGTATAGCGGAACCATCGTCGCGGCCGGCGGCAGTGGCAATTATTCCTGGACTATAACCGGCTTACCTTCCGACAGCCTGAACTATTCTGCAACCGGTGGGACTTTGACCATCAGCGGAACACCAGGCAGCACTCCAACGACGGTCTCGTTCACGGCCCAGGTAACTGACACCACAACGAACCTCAGCTCAGGGCCGTACAACTACTCCGTCACGGTGTACAACGCTGTCACGCTTAACGCGTCATCGTTGTCCACCACGGCAACCACAAATGTTGCTTACACCGGATCAATCGCCGCTTCGGGCGGAAGCGGAACAGGCTACGTCTGGACGGTCACCGGCCTCTCTGACGGTTTGAGCTCTGCGTCGAACGCTGGCACACTCACCATCAGCGGTACACCGACGTCGGCCGCAGCGGTGACTTTCACCGTGTCTGTAAAGGACAGTGCCGGTAACTCAGCCGGACCCACGAACTACACCATCAACGCATACAACGCGCTGACGCTGCCATCGCCGAATCCATCCACGCTTGGGCCCGCGACAATCAACCTGCCTTACTCCGGCACGATTGTCGCATCCGGCGGCAGTGGCAACTACTCGTGGACGGTTACAGGATTGCCGTCTGACAGCTTGAGCGATTCGTCGAGCGGCGCGACCTTGACCATCAGCGGCACGCCAGGAACGGCGACGTCGGTTTCATTCGGCGTGACAGTGAAGGACACCACGACCGGAATCAGTGTTGGACCATTCACCTATACAGTGACGGTGTACAACGGTCTGACGCTGCCATCGCCCAACCCAGCCACACTGGGTCCGGCGGATGCAAGCTCGGCCTATAGCGGCACCATCGTGGCGGCTGGTGGCAGCGGAAATTATTCGTGGACTGTGACCGGCTTCCCTGCTGACGGCCTGAACTACACAACCAACGGAGCGACGCTCACCATCAGCGGCACGCCCACATCGGCGCAAACCGTCCAATTCACCGCCAAGGTGACCGACACTTCCAGCAACCTGAGCGCCGGGCCTTTCACTTATTCGATTGTGGTCAACGGCCCATTGTCGCTCCCTGCGCCGAACCCAGCCTCTTTGCCGTCGGGTTACACGTCGGTTGCTTACAGCGGGACGGTCAATGCTTCGGGAGGCAGCGGGACTTATTCCTGGACGGTAACGGGACTACCCTCGGATAACCTGAACTATTCGGCCGCCGGGGCAACGCTGACAGTAAGCGGAACGCCAAGTTCGACGCCCACCACAGTCACGTTCACGGCCAAGGTAACTGATACCTCGACCAACGTGAGCGTGGGGCCGTCCAGCTACTCGATCGCGATCACCACGCCAACCCCTGTGTCGCTGCCTACTCCCAACCCTAGTTCGTTGGGGCCGGCGACTCAAAACGAGAGTTACAACGGGGCGATCAACGCCTCAGGCGGTGTGGGGCCGTATACGTGGTCCATCAACGGGACAACCGTTACTTCGGGTGGGTTGAGTCTGGGGAACGGCACTCTCGTCGCAACCAGCACCGGCGGGAACACGCTCTCCATCGGCGGAACGCCGAGCACCACAGGTACGGTGACGCTCACCAACGTCAAGGTCGTAGACAGCCTGAACAGCAACGCGACGAACACTTACACCATCACCGTGAATTCGCAAACGCCATTGACACTGCCGCTGCCCAGCACCAACCCACTGCCGCAGGGGACCATTAACCAGTCGTACAACGGGTATATCAACGCCTCGGGCGGCAGCGGCTCCAACTATTCCTTTACGGTGGCCGTAGGCTCCGGTACGGCGCAGGCCGTCCCCACCAATGGAACGCCTCTCGCACTCACAGATAGCTTGAGCGCGTCCAACACCGGCGGCAACACGCTCAGCATCAGCGGTACGCCCACCGCGGCTGCGACCGTAACGCTCGCCATCACTGTGACAGATAGCGCCAACGACACCGCCAGCGAAACCTACACATTCAACATCGTCAACCCGAATGCGGGCTACACGGTCTCCGGCACGGTCACTTACACCGGGTCGCAGACCGGCTGGGTCTATCTGCAACTGGTCCCCAGCAGCGGCTGCTCCGATTGCAACGACCGCTTGGGCACCGCCATCAACGCCACCACATCCGGCGCGCTGGCTTCGGGAGCGTCTTTTACCATCCACGGCGTGCAACCCGGCACCTATACGCTGCAGGCGTTCATGGACATCGTGGGCCAAGGCGCTCAGAACGCGTCCGACCCCGTGGGCAGCACAACCAACGTGACCGTCAGCTCCGCGAACCTTACCGGGGAGGGAATCGCAATCGCCAATCCCTCTGCGGTAACGCTCGCTTCCGCGCCCACCATCAATGGCGTGAGCACATTCAGCTCCGGTGCATTTGTCACCGTCAACCCGCTCGTGAACGGCAGTAACATCGAGACAGCTACGTCCTACAACCTGCGATGGAGCACCAGTTCGTCGTTCGGCTCGGGCGTCTCTACCCAGAACCTCGCGGCGACCGGCGCGAATGGCGGCAAGCCATGGATTGTCAGCGGACTCTCGGCTGGCCAAACATACTACTTCGAGGTGCAGGGCGTGGCTGGGAGTTCGACCAGCCCGTGGTCCTCGGCGTCGAGCGGCGTGACCATCGCCGCGCCCTCGGGCGCCAACGTGGTCACCGGCACGGTGACATGGACCGGCACTGCGACCGGACCGCTCTATGTCGGCTTCTACGACCAGAACACGGGCAACGTCTATGCCGCTGTGGAGGGCAGCAAGACGAATCCGCCTACCAGCGGTGTGTCGTACACGGTCGATGTTCCCACCGGCTCTAACTACTATTTCTTTGGGGTGATCGACCAGAACAATGACGGCCTGATCGGGCTGGGAGACATCTCCAACACGAATGGCAGCGGCTCGTCCGTGGCCATCAACGGCAGCACAACAATGAACCTGGCCCTGCCCAGCGCCAGCAGCATTGTCGCCGTGAGGACCCAAAGCAGCGAGCAGATTACTTCGGGGGGGACGTCCACCAGCTACCAGCTTGACCTCCGCGATGATGGCGTCGTGAAACTGCCCGTAGCCGTCGAATTGACCTCGGGACCCCATGTTGTCGTGCCCGCCGACATTGCCACGGGCGCCTTCGGCAACGACGACGACGAGTTTGACTACTGGCCCAACATCAACGGCGCAACGCCGAGCGTAGGCGACACCTACAGCTTTAACGTGACTTACAGCGATGGGTCTACAGGAACTGTCACCGCCGCCGTCACCGCGGTGCTGAATGCCTTTGCCACCCTTGTCTCGCCCGCGCCCCTCGCGACCGGCGCGAGCGCGACGCCCAATTTCGATTGGACGGACCCGGCAAACGCCAGCAGCTACAGCTATCAGTTCCAATTGGAGAACTCGAACTACAACACAATCTGGGAGATTCCACCTCAGCACTCTGGCTCAAACGGATTCTCCAGTTCCATCACGTCCATCACCTGGGATGTCGACCCGACGGACTCGGGCGACCTGCCCTCCGATTCCAGCCTCTTCGGCAACGCAACATACTACTGGTCGATTACTTCCTCGGATAGTAACGAAAACAGCGCGCAGGTTCAGGCGAGCTTCCAGACGGCGGAATCTACCCTGACACTGCCTGGGTCGAGCGCAACCAACGCGCTTCAGAACACGGCCTTCTCCGAGAGCCTCTACGCGTCAGGCGGCAGCGGGTCGGGCTGGGTCTTCTCGGTGGCCGTGGGTTCCGGTACGGCGCAAAGTGTTCCCACCAACGGAACGCCTCTCGCCCTGACGGACGGCCTGAGCGCCACTAGCACTGGCAACACGCTGACCATCAGCGGCACACCCACCGTGGTTGAAACCGTCACTCTCAATGTTTCGGTGACCGACAGCGCCAGCCACAGTGCTGGCCCGGTAACCTACACCATCAACGTCGTCAGCGCCCCGAGCGGCGTGAATAACGCGAACCTGAAGGGAACCTACGTCTGCAAGATGAACGGATACTACGACAGTAACGGTGCGCAATGGGCCACTCTGGGCAGCTTCCAGGCCGCCGGCGCCCCCGGGACCCTTGCAAACGGCATATTTGACTCGAATAGCCGCAACGACACGACCGCGGTTACAGGCACCATGACGGGAACCTACGCGATCGGCTCCGACAATAACGGCATACTGATCTTGAACGCTGTTCTGACCTCCGGAGGTTCGGGAAGTCAGACAACGCAATGGGCGGTTGCGCTGACCAATGCCGTATCGCCGGCGCAAGAATTCACAATGGTCGAATCAGACGACTTGGGCACAAACCCCTCCGGCCAGCACGGCGTCGGCAATTGCTATCTGGCCACGCCGAGCGCATTTACCTCCAGTACCCTCAGTGGCAACAGCTTTGTATCCAGCTCGGTCGGCGAGAACGGCGAGGGCGCTCCGTCAATGAGCTTGTCGCGCATCAGCGCCCTGAACGGCAACATTACTGGCGTCGCGGACCAGGCGTCGGCTGGAAGTTCAGTGGCGGAGATCACATTCACCGGCGGCAGCTACACCCCGCCGAATGCAACCACGGGTCGACTCACTGTCACCCTCACAGCAGGATCGAGCGGATCGGCGACCTCCGCCGTATACCTCATCGATGCCAATCGTGGGTTTGTGTTGGATATAAGCGATCAGAAAGCGCAATCGGGCGACATGCGCAAGCAGCAACAGACCACATACTCCGCCGCAAACCTGGATGGCGCGCTCGTCTTCTACTCAGATGGATACGAGTACTCGAACGGTAGCGTCAATGGCTACAAATCCAACGTTTACCAGGTCACCGGCAACGGTTCCGGCGGAATCACTGTCAACCAGAGTTATGACGACGATGGCGGCACCTACAAAGACGGCGCCAACATCGGCGGCCCGTTCGCCGTCACCTTCGACTCCTCCAACCCCGGCCGCGCCACATTTGCACCGGGCGATAGCACTGGTTATCTGTATTTCTACGACAACAACTCCGCTCTCACGATGGGCGCGCAAAACAGCAGCGGCGACCCCAGTTGGACGGGCTGGTTTGAGGCGCAATCGCTAGCCACATTCACCGATGCTGCCGTGACCGGCGATTACATGATGAGCAAGTTGCCGCTCCTGGAACCAGAAACCAACGGCATCTCCGGGGAGTTCGACCTGTCAAGCAGCGGCAATGTGACTGCTGGAGTCACGACCGCAGGCGAAGGAGACTTCACCTATGACCAATCCATAACTGGAACCTACAGTTGGGATACGGCGGCCACCGGCACCGGCTCGTTCCTGACCGCCGGCGGTGCGAGTGGAGTAAGCTGTATCGTCATCAGTTCAACTAAAGATGCTTGCATCTTCGACACCGATTCGGAGGCATCGGTGGTAATCCTGCAGCAGTAGGCAACGAGTTGTGAACCGAAACACTGAGGACGGTCAACCATTCGGTTGGCCGCCCTTTTCTTTCCCGGCAGGCCCAACATCTATGAACGCGTTTGAGACGACCTCCCCAATGACAGCCGAGAACATTGTGTTAGCTACCAGCGTGTTTCTTGATTGACTGGCGAAAGAGTCGTCCTCAGGGGCTCCTGGCGGATCATCGCAATTACGGATAGAACCCATTTCCCAGATAATGTCCGGACTGCCGGTTATTCGGCCGAATCGGGTCAGCCTATCTGTGTGATACTACGGCGCAGGTGCAACGGTGGGCACAAGGAGAAGCAGTCCAATGCATTTGAGCGGAGCAGAACGCTGCGTTCCCAGAATGGCAGTAGCGAGGGCGCTGATCCTCGCGGTATGCGCGCTGATGGTAACTGCTGCTGCGCTTTCCCAGACCAACCCCGATCAGTACCGGCAGCCTGCGATGCCCGCAAGTCTGCCTGATGTGTTGGTGTTTGCCAATGGAACGCAGGTAGCCACGCCGGCCCAGTGGCCGAAACGAAGGAACGAACTGCTGCAGCTCTTTACCGAGCAGATGTATGGACGCATGCCGGGACGTCCCGTGCAGATGCTGTTCCACGTGTATAACGTCGACCAGCACGCGATGGGTGGCAGGGCGACACGCCAGCAGATTTCGATTCTGTTTCTCGGACAAAACGACGGTCCGCGAATGGACCTGCTGGTTTACGTGCCAAATCAGGTGAAGCGGCCGCCGGTCATCCTTGGATTCAATTTCTGGGGCAATGAAACGATCAACTCCGATCCGGGGATTCGCATTTCCGATCGTTGGATTGAGTCCTCGAACACTCCTTCCATGGATTTGTCGTGCGTCAAGAATAATCGCGCCACTGAGGCGTGCCGCGGCATCGACCAGGGGCGCTGGCCGGTGGAGAGAATTCTCGATGCCGGCTATGCCCTGGCCACCGCCTATCGCGGCGATCTGGACCCGGACCGCAGAGACGGCTACGACGAGAGCATTCGCAGCGCCTGGCCTGAACTAGCTCAGGGAGGCGACAACTTCTCGACCATTGCAGCATGGGCCTGGGCAATGAGCCGCGCGCTGGACTACCTGCAGCAGGATCCATTGATCGATGGCCGTCATGTTGTCGCATTCGGATGGTCGCGGCTGGGCAAGGCGGCGATCTGGGCGGGTGCCACCGACCCGCGTTTTGCCGCGGTCATCAGCAACGAGTCCGGTGCGGGCGGAGCCAAGCTGTTCCACGATGTGCACGGCGAAACCATACAGCGGCTCAATACGGTGTTCCCTTATTGGTTCTGCAAGAATTTCAAGCAATACAACGGGCGCGACGCGGAGTTGCCCTTTGATCAGAACGAGGTGCTTGCGCTTATAGCTCCTCGGCCGCTCTACATCGCCAGCGCGATCCTCGACGAAAACGCCGACCCACAGAGCGAGTTCCTTGGAGCGCTGGCGGTCACGCCGGTTTATCGCTTCCTGGGAAGCAGCGGCCTTCCCACCACCGTGTGGCCGTCTGTCGACCAGCCCGTATTGGGCCGAGTGAGCTACCACGTTCGCAGCGGCACACACAGTGTCACGGTTTTTGATTGGGAGCAGTATCTGCGTTTCTGCGACGCATACGTGAAACCGAGAACGAGTTCCAAGTGACGCGGAGATAGGAACTCCTTGGCGGCGTCAATCGCTGTTTGTCTCCGCATATCTGACTTGTCCGGAGTTTGAATTTGCAAATGGAAGGCGATTTCTTGGCGCCCGCGGGAGGGGGGCCGAACGGTCCTTGCCTCTTTTCCACGCCACTACCCGGGTATGTATCGCCCGCGTCCAATCCTTTGCCGATCCGGGGTGAGCCCGCGTCACCTTCGAGATGACTGTCGACGAAATCGGCTGCCTCTCCAGCAGCGACTGCCTCTGCGTTTCCGGAGTTCAAAGTCCGTCAACCGTTCATACCGGGACTGGTTCTCAACTTCGCTTTAACACCCGTGTGGGCCTTCGCCTTCGGGATACCGTGCTGATGGCAATCGGTGCACTTCACCCAATGGATGTTATGGGCGCTCGTCGCGCTTGCGTAGGTAGTATCCATCTGCTCCACGTCGATTCCGCAGTGGGACATCTGCGGATGACAGGTCTTGCACGCGGACCGTGCATTCTCGTTATGGCCATTGTGGCAGGAGATGCAGCTCAGACCTTCGTGCACGCCCATCGGCGTGCGATCGTCGCCCGAGCCCACCTGGGGCCCCCAAGCGTTCGCAGCTGCAATTGAACCTGCGTCAGGCAATCGCGGCGCGTGGCACTGGTAGCAAAGTGCCTGCCGCGGGTCCTGACTGACTGTCACCCTACGGGCACCGTCGTAAAGCTGCGGAATGGAAAGCTCCGTTGCGACGAAGTGAAGGGTTTCCCGACGGTCGTAAAAGGCAAGGGAGGCGGGCACGGCCGCGCCTGCCACGGAGATGCGCGAGGCAGGCTTGGTCTCCTGGGCGCCTTCGCGGTGGATCTGGTGGCACGCCATACAGGGCATCGCGGGCTGATCGACGAGGTCCGAACGAATCACTCGCCATGGACCTTTCGTGTCAAGCGGCTGGACCAAGTCGCGAATCGATCCGTTGAAATACATGCCATGGCAGCGGAGGCAATCGTCCATGAGCATCTGTTTGGAGTTTTGTGCAGGATCGGAAAATACCTGGCGATACGTGGCGCTGTGCGGACCCGCATGCCAGCTTGCATATTCCTGCTGGTGGCAGGCCCGGCAACTCAGAGTCATCTTCTGCACATCCACGTCCCGAATCCGGATGTTCTCCGGAATGGCGCCGAAGATGTGAATCCGCATGTGGCGCAGCTTGGTGGCCAGGCTTGCCTCGTGGCAATCCATGCAGCCTTCTGTCCGGTGGGGCGCTGCATGAACCACGCTGACGTAGGCGGCCATTTCGTGACAGCTCGCGCAGCCCTGGCCGTATTGCGATGTGTAGTAATATGACGCGCCATAAATGCAGCAGATGGCAAACAGAGCCAGTGTCCCAACGGCGATTGCCGCAAATTTGAGGGACTGCTTCATGAATGAAATCCCGTACCCTTCCAGTTGTGGACCAATGCATCAGAGGCAAAATAGGCGATGGCCATGATGGTGAGTGCCGGATTGAAGCCGCCGTTAGTGACGTGCACGCTCGAATCAATCACGAAGACATTGTCCACGTCGTGAAGCTGGCAGTTGCGGTTCACCACAGAGCTTTGCGGATCGTTGCCCATGCGGCAGGTGCCGGCCTGGTGCTGGCCTGCCGACACAGTCGTGGGCTTGCCCGCGTTGATGAGTGTGCTCATCGCCCCGGCCTCCTTGAGCCAGGCTTCGGCACGCTGTGCCTGCACAAGTCCGATCTCGAAAGTGTGAGAATGGACGTTGCCGGAGATGCGCGCGACCGGCATGCCCCACTTGTCTCTCACCGTTGGATCAAGAGTCACCCTGGCGTCGGCGGTGGGAATCTGCTGGGTCGGCCCCATGACGACGATGTTGCGCTTGAAGAAGCAGCGCATGGCCTGTTTGTGCGCGAGCCCCCAGCGGGGTGTGCCGTTGGGCATCTGGTCGACCATTTGAATCGGCAGACGGATGAATTCATTGGCCAGCATGCCCCCGCCACATAGGCCCGGAGTGCCGTGATTGTAATCGGAGACAGCGATGCTGGCGCCCGGCCCCACATCGTCGTATGTATCGAAGTCGAAAAACCCAACCGCGCCGGTGTAATGGTGGCCTTGAAGATTTCGGCCCACCTGATCATGGCGATTTCCCAATCCATCAGGGAAGAGACGGCTTTTGGAGCTCAGGAGCAGGCGCGCCGACTCAATGGCACAAGCGGATACCACGACGATGTCGGAAGGCTGCTGCTGCAAACGCCCGGCGGCGTCATAGTAGGCTACGCCGCGCGCGCGTCCCCGGTCGTCAGTGAGGATTTCCCTGGCCATGCACTCGGTGCGCAACTCGCAGTTTCCCGTTGCAAGTGCTTTTGGGATTACGGTGTTTTGCGAACCGTTCTTGGCATCCACTTCGCATGCAAATCCGACGCACCAGCGGCAGCGCATGCACGGGCCGCGGTCGTTGTATGGTACGCTGTTTCGGGCCATCGGAACGGGAAAGGGATGCAGGCCGAGATGTTTGGCTGCCGGTTCGAGGATTTGAAACTCGCGATTGGGCGGGAGCGGAGGCATGGGCAGAGGACGCCGGCGCGGGCCACGGAACGGAGCATCTGAATCGTCTCCGGAGATGCCGATCTCGTATTCGGCCTTCTCGTAGTAGGGTTCCAGATCGTCGTAAGAGATGGGCCAGTCTTCGAGGGAACTTCCGGCAGGCGCTCCGTAGGTTGAGCGCATGCGGAAATCCTGAGGCAGATAGCGCCAGGCCATGGCCCCATAGCTGAGAGTTCCACTGCCCACACAGGCGGCATTGTTCTGGTAGCCGCCTTCGCTGGGAAGCATGATGTGCGGCACGCCCTCGACATCGACCAGAACGCGCGGATTACCATCATCTTCAGGTCCGAAAGCGTTGCCCAGCCTAGTAATGCGCTGATTCCGCAGGTCGTCCTTGCGGCAATCGTTCGACGTGTACCATTTGCCCCGCTCCAGCAGCACAACGCTCATGCCTGCTGTTGACAGCTGCTTGGCCACAATGCCTCCGGCCGCGCCGGCGCCCACCACAACTGCATTCACCCGTTTCATGAGGCCGGGCCCCTTCTCAGGTCGTACTGTGCGCGTCCAAGAACGGGCGGCTCAGCAAGGCCGAGCATCCGCCAACTTATAGCGTCGCGATTGCCGCCGTGCCGCGGTGAGCCGTAATAACCTTCAAAAGTGTGTTCGCGCACCAGATCGAAGAACTTGCGATTCTGCTGTTCGATGGCTCCAACAATCTCAACCTGCTGCTGCGAGGACAGCTCCGTCAGATCATGACCGAAGCGCTTTCTGCTCATCGCATCGGCCTGCTCCAGCCCATCCCGATAAGCATTTCGATGGCGCCTGTAAGTCCGGGCGAGTTGATGGTCGATGTAAGTGACGACTCCGGCTTGCGAGGCACATGGAAAGTCATCCGCGGGGATAATCCGATCGCACATCGCGGCCAGCGCCAGAGCCTGGTCATCGCTGAGGAAGTCCCAGCCCCCGTGGTTATGGGCAGAGCAGCCAACAGCGATGGCCGCGCCGCCGATAGCCCCGGCAGCTACAAATTGCCGTCGCGTGAATCGAACGCCATCCTTGCTCCCTCGCATTGCTTCCAACCCCGAAATGGATTTAGCCCATGGCTGAGCGCATCAATAACATGGCCCAGGCGTTCCAGAGAATTCCGGGCCAGATCATACTTGGCGTATCCGGCCAGCTTCGTCTGTGCCCCGAATCACACTCGGAATTGCCGGATCACAGTTCTCCATCGCTTTTAAATGCAGCGAAGTCCGCCACTCTGCACGCTCGATCTGCATGGCCGGGTTGTGAAAACGGACGGTATTGTCTTGGGAAACTGTGCGGTTGTATCGTTGCGTGAAGATCATCTCCAGATTCGTGTACCAGCGCGAGCTCGGAACTTCTTGCGCATTCGACTTCGGCACCCGCCGGCGGCTCGGCGTCTCTTGCCGTTGGTCCATTAACCCTACCCCGACAACCTAAGCATCTGGGCGCCATGAATTCCAACTCCAACCACAATTCGGGGAGAGTTGCAGGCAGAATCAACCTATTTCAATATGAAACTCGGCCCGGGTGTCTGAGGCGTGAGCGAACAATCACAATCGCAAGAACCACGGTCAATTCATCCCCGCCAAATTTACTTTTGCGTGTTCATGCTTTCTTCATGTCTTGTATTTCATCCTAAGTTCATCATTGGTAGTGCTTGCTGAAGCTGTCTTTATTCCTTGCCTCTTTTTGCAGGGACCGTCCCCGTCTACAACAAGTCCGTTGCAGTCGCACTGAAGGTGACCGCGTGTCCAGCACTGTTTTCGCAATGCTTGCCACGCATTGGGAGAGTACTGCGCGTACGGTCGTTAAGGTTCAATTGTAAGTTCAGTTAGTACGCCAAACTTATGAACTTCCTACGAGACGTTTATGTTTTGCTTACGACGAACAGTGTGGAATGAACCTGAAGAACGAGGCGCTGGCATGTAAAGACCTCGATGGGCCAGGGCTCCGACTAAGCGAACGCCCGTCTCAATCTGAACGTTCAAATCGCCAACCATCGTAACTTTGCACTCGGCAAATCAAGTGGGGAAAGCTGCAACACGCGCTTGTATCTCAATGACCAGACTCACGAACTTATTTCCTACGGAATGCGAGGGGTGAAGATGAAAGCAATCTTTCGGAACGCCATGACGCTGACGGCGCTCGCAGTTGGGATGACCTGCGCCTGTCTGGCGCAGTCAGCTACAACCGACGCCACTTTGACAGCAAGTGTAGACCCGCCTGCGGCGGCCACGCCTGCCACTCCCGGTGGAGGAACAGACGCGACTAGCGCGTCTTCGACCGCACCTAAGCCGGAGCTGGAGCCCACAGTCGCGCAGGAACTTGAGGCGCTCAAGAACCGCATCGACCAACTGGAAAACGAGGTGAAGGAAGAAAAGGCACGGGCTTTGGCTGATAGCGCCGATACCGCGGCGATAAAGGCCGCGGAGAAGGAGTTAGTCGCGGGAAACGGCGGCGCAGGGCTAATCGCAGCAAGACCGGCTGGGATGTCGCCATCGTTGCAGGCCGCGGCACCGCCCGCGGCGGCCGAGCCGGCGGCGCCGGAAATTGGCGCACAAACGACCACCAAGGGCGAACCGTTCCCGGGAGACTGGACTTGGCTGAATAGCAACGGACACGCCGTTGACAGCCCCATGTCCACCAAGTACTTCACGCCGGAGTTCAGAGCCGATGCAAATTACACGCTCGATTACAACCATCCAGAAGACGACACCCTGGGGGGGTCTACAGAAACATTCCGCTCGGACGAGTGGCAGCTGGAACAGATCAGCATGGGCGGCGACATTCGTATTAACAACGTCCGGGGGCGCATTCTCACGATGGATGGTTTATTCGCCACAACGACCGTGCGCAACGACGGTAGCCCCAATCGCGGTCAGTGGGATCTGGCAAACGCGTACAAGTATGTCTCCGAAGCGTGGGGCGGCTATCACTGGGATGTTGCCCATGGGCTGAACGTCGATGCCGGTATCTTCGTTTCCTATATCGGCCTCTTCAGCTATTACAACTTCGACAACTGGACTTATCAACCGTCCTTTGTTTCCTCGAATACGCCGTGGTTCTTCAACGGCCTGCGCATCCAGTACTTCCCCACAAGCAAGCTGAAGATTGAGCCGTGGATTATCAATGGCTGGCAATCGTACGCTCGCTATGGCAGCAAGCCCGGTTTGGGCGGTCAGATCCTCTGGCGTCCAAAGCCGTGGCTCGACTTCGTGTGGAACAACTATGGTCTGGGCGAAGACGATTCAACAAATCTCGGCCGCTCGCGCATCCACGCCGACTATAGCGCCCAAATCAAGGTGTATGACCAGCCCGCGAACTTCCTGGACAAGATTGCGTTCACAGTCACCGGCGATGCTGGATGCGAATATGGCGGTGGTCCACCTTCGTTCTCCACGCCCGATGGCGCGTTAAACAAGCATGGTTTCTCGCCGCTAAAAGGCACCACCGATACTTACAACGGCGGCGTAAACTGCCACGGCGGCTCGGCAAACGGTCGGCCGAAGCAGGCTTTCATTGGCTGGATGGCGTACAACCGGTATTGGTTCAAGCACGATCTCTATGCAGTTACTCTTGGCGGCGGCCAGATGAACAACCCCGGCCGCTATCTCACCCTGCTGCCGCCCATCAACGGCGCCACGGCCATTAGCGGCAGCCCATACTACACAGAGAACGCAGGCGATCGCGCACAGATGCACGACGGTACGGTCACCTTCGACTACATGCCCAGCCAGTTCATCACTTTTCGCTTAGAAGAGGGCTATCGCTACTCTGATACGCCGTACTGGAGTGGACGAGGAGGCATCACCCCGCCGGGAGGAAACACCGGCGCGCCCGCGGATTACGCCTGCGCTGGCGGCGGTTCTTCAGGTTTCGGCTACGGCACCGTTGGCCTGTTCAACGCGGAGCTCGCCTGCGGCGCAGGCTCAGCTGCAGGTACGACCGCTGGCCTCAATTCGATCTGGTGGCCTGACCTGCGCACCAACCAGACGGTCAGCACGATCGCGATCATGGTCCGGTTCTAGAAGAAGCAAACATGCTGGTCGCGGCCTTCAGGAAGAAGGCCGCGACCAGTGTGTTTATAACTTCCGGCATCCCGACATACCGGATGAGAAGAAAGCTCGAGAAACTAACCCAGGCGCGTCCTGGCGTCAGCCTTACACAAAAGCGAGGAGCACATCGACCTTCATGAGGTATTTACGTGAAGTTCCAACATGCCTGTGTATGTGCGCTATAACTCGGATCGGAGAAACTGTGCGGGTCCCAACACTCAAGAGCTGTCCCGGCAGAATGAATGGCGAGCGTCCTTACGAATTCTCTCTAATTCGTTTATGCGGTTCTGATGGCGAATTGTTTGGAATGAACAAATAGCGGGACGTGTCCCTAGTCTGCAACGTCGACCGGCAAAGAGCCGATGCCGACAATACTTCAACACCCCGGGATGGCGGCGTGGGTGCATGGGGGATGGTTGATGATTTGGGTTCTCAATCTCGGCTGGGTCGTGCTGGCCACGCTCATGTGCTGGCTGTGGGTACGCCATGCGCGGCGCCGGGGCCCAGGACGCCAAGTGCAGCTCATTGCCCTGGCGTTAGTCCTCGCCAATATGTTTGTCGTGATCTCGATATACGACGACATGGCGATGGCGCAAAATCCCGCCGAGACGAGCTGTTTCCAGCGCAAGGATGATTTGGGCGCGCATGCGCACGCCCCGCTTCATCCGACCGTCGCATCGATTCCCGCGCGTGCCCCGGAGCTTCCCTTCAATACGTCTCGCATCGCTGTTCTGGGCGGCCTCCTTGTTCCGACTGTGAAGGTTCCCGCTCTCTCCACCATTCAGAATCGCCCCCCTCCCGCGGCCTGATCCACTTCTCTCAATCGTTCAAATTCTAGGCTGGTTTACTTCCAGCGGCTGTTGTGTGCAGCAATGCGCAGAGGCCGCTTCAGGGAGAGGCTTGTTTCACAATCGGGTCATATTAACAACGGCTACAGCTATTTGAAGGTGTTCGGGTGTCCAGAGGTTCGAAAGGCACAAGGGGGCGGTGAATCCTATGAGTCGCCAAACGATGAAACTTGCAATGCTGCCACTTGCGCTCGTCGCAACTCTCGCCGTAAGTGGCTGCAAAAGTAAAACGGCAGATGCCGCCGCGGAGGCTCCGCCGCCGGCCAATGTGATTTCCGGGGTGGACCCCTACTTTTTTGCGGTTGAGCATCCGGAGTTGTATCCGATCGTAACTGCGACCGAATATCAAGCCCCGTCACAAATGTTCGTAACCGGCACTGTGTTTCCGGATATCTCGCGAACTGTTCCGGTAATTTCACTTGCCTCCGGTCGCGTTGTGGACATCCGCGCTCGCCTGGGCGACACAGTAAGAAAGGGCCAGCTCCTGCTGCGGGTTCGCAGCGACGACATTTCCGGAGGGTTCGGCGCCTACCGCATAGCCGTCTCCGATGAGCTGCTTGCGCGCAAACAATTGGATCGGGCGAAGGATCTGTACGCACACGGGGCCATTGCGCAGCAGGATCTCGAGGTCGCGCAGGACGCCGAAGACGACGCCAAGACCACTCTCGATACGGCGACCGAGCATCTCCGGCTGCTCGGCAGCGATCCCAGCGATCCGAAGGGAATTGTCGATATCGTCGCCCCCGTCTCCGGCGTGATCACCGATCAGGAAGTGGCGATCGGGGCGTCCGTGCAGGCCTACAACACGCCAAACCCATTCACGGTTTCGGACCTGACCACGGTGTGGATCGTCTGTGACGTCTACGAAAACGATATGGCCAACGTGCGCGTGGGTGAACCCGCCGACATCAAGCTAAACGCCTATCCGGACAAAGTTCTCAAGGGCACCATCAGCAATATAGGACCGATTCTCGATCCCAGTATCCGCACCGCTAAGGTCCGTATTGAAGTGGCCAATCCGGGCCAGATGATGCGGCTGGGCATGTTCGCAACGGCGACTCTGTTCGGCAAGGGGAAGCAGACCTACGCGGCTGTCCCGGCGTCCGCGATCGTCCATCTGCACGACCGCGATTGGGTCTACATCCCTTTGCAAGGAAAGTTTAAGCGGACTGAAGTGGTCAGCGGCGAACAGTTGCCGAATCAGATGCAGCAAGTTTTATCCGGTTTGCAGCCGGGCCAGCAGGTCGTGACAAACGCCATCAATCTCGAAAATGCGATCGACAACGAATAACACCCGGCTCCGGGACCCGAGGAAGAAAGCATGATTCGCAAGCTCGTAGATTTTGCTCTCAATAATCGGTACGTGGTGCTGGCGGTTGGGGTGCTATTGCTCGGCTGGGGGGCGGTGTCGTTTCACAACATGCCCGTCGAGGCCTATCCGGACATCGCCGATAATTACGTGTCCGTCATCAGCCAATGGCCCGGGCATTCCGCCGAAGAAATGGAGCAGCAAGTATCGGTTCCTGTCGAAATTCAGGTGTTTGGGATTCCGCATCTCACCACGGTGCGCTCGGAATCGATTTTTGGTCTTTCCCTGGTTACGTTGATCTTCGACGATTCATCCGTCAACGACTGGAACCGCCAGAAAGTGCTCGAAAGGCTCACACAGGTTAGTGTGCCCCCAGGCGTGCTGCCTCAAATCGGTACGGATTGGAGCATGACCGGCCAGATTTATTGGTACACGATCCGGAGCACGAATCCGGCGTATGACCTGATGAATTTGAGGAGCATCGAAGACTGGACTCTGTACAAGGAATTCAGGAAAGTTCCGAACGTGGTGGACGTGAGCGACTTCGGCGGCA
>CAYYKV010000015.1:0-30333 GCA_964468605.1 uncultured Occallatibacter sp.
CATCTTAGAGATGGACATAGTATCGTAAACTCCATGCGGATCGCGCCCGGAGCGATGAACAGTTTCTTTTTGAGTTCCACGCCGTTGATTGTTTGTTTCTGTTGTATAGCGTCTTTTCTGTCTGCGCTGGGTAATGCACAGCAGGGACAAACCGTGCCGCAACAGGGAGGGATGGGCGGCATCGCCACAGGTGTTCTGGCCGCACCGGTCTTCGACGCGCAACGGCGGCCAATAACGGCCGGTGGATTCGTCGACACTGGGCCAGTCATCTTTGAAGACATTACGAAGCAGGCAGGGCTTTCGGGCTGGCGTCACAAGATGGGCGTGCCGGAAAAGAAGTTCATCGTCGAGACCAATGGCTCGGGCGTCTGCCTGATCGACTATGACAACGATGGCTGGCTCGATATCTATCTGGTCAACGGTTCCACATTCGATGCGCTGGATGGAAAGGAAGAACCTCCGCATGCCGCGCTGTTTCACAACAATCACGACGGCACCTTCACCGATGTCTCAGCCCAGGCCGGCGTGACCAACGACCGCTGGGGCTACGGATGCTCGGTCGCGGACTACGACAACGACGGCTGGCCCGATCTCTTTGTCGGCAATTACGGGAAGAACCGGCTCTACCACAACAACCACGACGGCACTTTCACCGACGTTGCCGAGAAGGCGGGCGTCCAGCTGGGGAACTGGTCGAGCGGCTCGGCATGGGGCGACTACGACGGCGACGGACTCCTGGACTTGTATGTCTCCGGTTACGTTCATTTCGACCGCAACGACCTGCCGATTGGCGGAAGCAAATCGACGAACATCGCCTACTGCCAATACCGTGGGGCAGGAGTGAACTGCGGTCCGCGCGGCCTTCCGGGCGAACCTGACCATCTCTTTCATAACAACGGTGACGGCACGTTTACCGACGTGACGGTGAAGGCGGGAGTTGATGACAAGAATCGCTACTACGGATTCACGTCGATCTTTGTTTCTCTTAAGGGAAACGGTAAACCGGACCTTGTGGTCGGCAACGACTCTGAGCCCAATTACCTCTATATCAACAAAGGTGATGGAACTTTCGACGATCAGAGCTACCTCTCCGGGTTCGGCCTCAACGCGGACGGGCGTGAGATTGCCTCGATGGGCATTGCCGCCGGCGATTACGAGAACAACGGCCTGATCGACTTCTTCATCACCGACTTCGGCGACGACTATAAGGTGCTCTACCACAATGATGGCGACACCAGCTTCACGGATGTGAGCTACAAGGCGGGCGTCGCCCAGACGACTATTCCCTTTGTCGGCTGGGGCGACGACTTCATCGACTACGACAACGATGGCTGGCTCGATCTTTTCATGGTTAACGGTCACGTTTATCCTCAAGTGGATCAGCATGACTGGGGTACCACTTTCGCCGAGCGGCCGCTGCTCTTCCACAACGTGCCCGATCGAGGCGGCAAGGAACGCAGATTCGATTACGTCCCGCCGGTCGCAGGTACTGGCCTCGCGGTCGTGGTTCCCGCGCGCGGCGCTGCCTTCGGCGATTTGTTCAATGATGGCAAGATTGATGTGGTCATCAATCCCATTGATGGCCCGCCCGTTCTGCTGCGCAACGTCAATCCCGATCATCATCATTGGGTCGAGATAGGACTGGTGGGTGGCTCCAAGAGTCCACGCGATGCGACCTGCGCAACGGGATATCTCACCGCGAATGGAATGCGTCAGCGGCAAGATGTTCTGGCCAGCGGCAGCTACATCGGCTCGAACGATCGCCGGCTTCATTTTGGCTTAGGGGATGCCACCGATCCAGGCAGTCTCGAGATCCACTGGCCCTCTGGCAGAAAGGAGATAGTCAAACTTCTCGTTGTTGATCGCATTTACACAATTACCGAAGGCTTGGGCATTACCGGCGAGCGATGTGGTGGAAAACCATGCGCTGAAAAGAGTGCGGCCGGCAATCCAGCGCCACAAGCACATCCGTAGAATCTCCTTTCGCAGCCAAATGAGTCGCAGGATTCTACACCAATTCCATCCGGCGAAATGGAACCTCTCATCGAAGATTCAACGCCAGAGCTAGAATGAATTGGCACCTTCGCCGCTTCAATCTCCACGGCACCGGCCCACCGCGCATTGTCGCCGTTTAATCTGTTAGCAATATCGCTGCTCTCGCGAAGTGCGGGACCGATGGGTTCTAATGAGTTGCACGTTCGGGCAATCGCTAACCAACAAATCCGATTTTTATTGTCGGCCGTGAAACGATTTGAAACAAATGATTCTGCAACAGATCATCATGAATAAAAGACGGTGACGCACCGAGTTCTTGCTCATCCTATTGCCTTGCCTGGCGCCATCGGGAACGCGAAGGCACTCACTTTGGCCGAGAGCTTCAACGCATCAAGCACTTCGATTGCAGAGGGTAGAATCGTCCGAATCTTCGATTGAATTCGGCTAGACTCGCCCCTGCTGTTGCAACTACGATTGTTTTCGGGTAAATCGCTCGCCGCCATTGACGCTCTAGTGTGAATCGTATGAACTTGAAGAACGCTTCTCTGGTTCTCATACTCGTCGGGCTGGGAGCTGCGCATGGACAGACCGTCGTGGGAATTCGTGGTTCACAATTCACCATCAACGGAAATCCAACCTACACGGCTGCCAGCGGGTTTCCTTCTGCTGATCCAAACCTGCAGGGAACGCTCCTAAATGTGCGCGCGGTGCAAGCGATCTTTGACGATGCGAATTATCCGACTGGAGGCTCGCGGGCAAATCCATATACCTCCAACACGATGGGGTCGGTGTTTTGGGATTACCCTGATGGACCGTGGGCCCCGGAACGAAACCTCCGCGAGTTTCTAGCGGCGCTTCCTGAGTGGCGGCGCACCGGTATCCTTGCATTTACAGTGAACCTGCAGGGTGGGGGACCTCCGGATGGAAATTACGGAGAAAGAGATACGCTTCAGCCGCAACTGAACAGCGGATTCGATATCCAAGGCAACCTCAAGCCTGCGTATTCGGCCCGCCTTCAGCGTGTGATCGAGGAAGCAGACAAACTGGGCATGGTGGTGATTGTCGGATTCTTCTATCAGGGATCGAATGAGCGCATCCAGGAAGACCCCGAAGACCGCTACGCCAAAGAAGCCATCCGCCAAGCGTCTCTATTCCTCAAGAACCTGCCTCACCGTAACATTTTGATCGAGATCGCCAACGAAACGAGTTCATCTTACAAGCATCCCATCATGCGGCCCGATGGAATTCTCGATGCGGTTCTCTTGGCGCAGAAGACAGTTGAGCATCAGATTCCTGTTTCCACGAGCTGGGTTGCCGGTGTCATGAATCGAGGCAACCGGGGAGACATGGCCATGAGGGCCGTAGATTACGTGCTGCTCCATACCAACGGGCAGTCCCCGGAGTCAGTTCACGAGTCTATTCAGGCGATGAAGCAGTGGGCGGGGTACGACCGCCCAATCCTTATCAATGAAGACGGAGTCAGCACATTCAATATGCAGGCTGCCGTGCAGGAACACGTAGGCTGGGGCTACTACGATAACGGCCTCGGCAACTACCGCGACGGCTTCCAGGATCCGCCGATTGACTGGAAGATCGAGTCCAATGTGAAGTGGTTATTCTTTGAGCAGGTGGCGCGTCTGACAGGATCGCCTGCGCCCCCACGGCCGCATTACGAAGATGCAACTTTGCCCAAAATCAGCGTCTTTGGTCTGAAGCCGGGACAAGTGCTGAAAGGTAGTAACTGGATCGAGGCGATCGTGACTGACAACGATCCGCGTTGGCCCATCAAGCGTGTCGAATTCTTCATCGACGACATGCCCTACAGTTACCGACTCAATGCCCCGTATTTTCTGGGCGGTCGGGAATGGTGGGATGCTTTGGACGTGCCCGCCGGCCCCCACACCTTGCGCGTCGTTGCCTATGACATGCGTGGTCCAAGATTCACTGAGCTCTGCTCTATGCTCGAAATTCCGTTTTCAATTGAAAGGTAGATACCCTTTTGAAACATGCGATTATCACTTCGTTTCTCGGCAAACTGCGAGATCGTTTCTGCGATTACCAGGAGCCGCTGACCATCCAGCAGAAGCTCGAGCGAATGGCGGAAATTCCGGGGGTCACCGGAGCGGAAGTCGTTCATCCGTATGAGGTAGACACAGTCGAGATCATGCTGGCCCATCTCAAGCGTCTGAAGCTAGAGATCTCCGCAATCAACGTCAACATCAAAGGCGACCCCGTCTTTGCCTTCGGCTCGCTGGCCTGTCCCGATCCGGCGATTCGCCGCCGGGCCGTCGACATGATCAAGGCAGCCAAGGATTATGCGGTCGCTGTGGGCGCGGACAAGGTCACGTGCTGTCCGCTGGCGGATGGCTACGACTATCCCTTTCACACCGACTATCGCAAGGCCTGGAACCGCATGGTCGACAGTGTAAGAGAGGCATCGGATTACGTTCCGGAGATGCCCCTCTTCATGGAGTACAAGCCATCGGAGACCCGGGTCCACTGCACTCTCGATTCTGCGGCCAAAGCTCTTCTTCTGTGCAACGCGGTGGGCCGTTCCAATCTCGGCATCACACTCGACATTGGCCACTCGATTTATGGCGGTGAAAATCCCGCCGAGGCGCTCTCGCTGATCGCTCTCAGCGGCGTCCCTTATTACGTGCACATCAACGACAACAACGGCAAGTGGGACTGGGATCTGATGGCCGGCACTAACAACCTCTGGCTCTATGTCGAATTCCTGTTCCATCTCAAGGAATTCGGCTATAACGGGTGGATTACGTCGGATACTTCGCCGGTCCGCCAGGATCCGATAGAGGCATTCGCCTTCAACGTGCGCATGACCAACCGAATTTGGAACTGGCTCGATGTGGTCGATCGCGAAGCTATCCGGCATCATCTGACCCAACACGAATTCCTTCCCATCATGAAGCTCATGGAGCCGTTCTTTTTCGTGGGGGCCCTTGAGCCGGCAGGTCGCTGAAGCGGGCTCGCCTTCAGCGCAGTGCATATCGACAGAACAGCTCGTGCTGTCGACAAAGCTGCGAGCAACCCCACCGACCCGCTCGGCTCTGCTAGCGTCCCCCGGGAAGGAGCTGGAATCATGGTTCAGTCCTCGCAGCTGGTTTTCATCGCTCCTCGCGTGAAGAATAGTCATCTGCGCTTCGTTGTCCTCGCCGTTCTCTTCTCGCTTTCCATGCTCACTATTGTCGATAGGGTCGCGGTCTCCGCCGCCAAGATGGACATAGCACATGAACTTCAATTCACCGACATTACCTTCGGATGGATCTTTGGCGCATTCGCCTTGGGGTATGCGTTCTTCCAGATTCCCGCCGGCCTGCTCGCAGACCGCCTTGGATCGCGGTTACCGATGGCCTCTCTTGTGGGTCTTTGGTCGCTCGTCACTGGATTAACGATCGTCATCCACCGTCCGGCCATGTTCGCAGTCGTCTGGTTTCTTTTTGGCGCGGCCGAGGCTGGCGCCTTTCCCATCTCGGCGCGCGTCATTCGATCCTGGATGCCAGCTCGCGAGACGGGAGTGGCTCAGGGCATCATTTTTGTCGGTTCTCGGCTGGGCGCGGCGTGCGGACTCATGCTGGTCTCCTGGTCGATTGCGATGCACGGCTGGCGGTTTTCTTTCCTTGTCCTGGGCGTCCTGGGCGTTACCTGGGCGCTGGTCTGGCTTCTGTGGTTTCGCAATACGCCGGAGGAATCCCCTTGGGTTTCAGCCGCAGAGCGCGCCTACATCCGATCCGATCGCCCGTTGCCGCCGGTCGATGCCGTCTCCGTGCTCAAAAGCGCAGCCTCGCCAAACATCTGGGAGCTTCGTGAGACTCCGGCTCTTATTGTGCAGTACTTCGCCTCCAATTTCACTTTCTTCCTTTGCTTCACCTGGTTTTTGCCATACTTGCGGCAGCGATATCAACTGGGAGCTGCCGAGGCGGGCGTCATGGCTGCTGTTCCACTCTACTTCGGTGCGGCGGCCAACTGGATCAGCGGCTTTACCGTGGACCGCCTCTATCGCCGCAATTGGGGACGCGTCTCGCGTGTCACTCCCGCATTCGTTGGCTTCGTTCTCGGCGCCGTGGCCATGTGCATCGCACCCCACGCTCAAAAGCCCGTGGGAGCCGTGTTGGCGCTCGCCATCGCCACATTCGGCGTCGATCTCACCCTGAGCCCAAGTTGGACCTTGTGTATCGACATTGCTGGAGGACACACCGGCACACTCTCGGGCGCCATGAATATGTGCGGCAACATGGGATCGTTTGTGAGCTCGCTTGCGTTTCCTGTCCTGTTTCGCTGGACCGGACGCTACGAAACCTTTTTCTACATTGCCGCGATAATTAATCTATTGGGCGCGATTCTCTGGCTCGACCTGCGCGACCGCCTGACGCCAATCAAAACCCCATAAGGATCGTTTTCCAGGATGAATCCACTCATTGGAGCCACAAGTTACGTCTTCCGCTACCTGCTGAGCGACGCCACAAAAGCGCCTCGGCTTGAAGATCTCCTGCGCCAAGTCCGGGACGCGGGTTTGGACTCCTTCCAGATCTGCGAGAACGCGCGCCCGCTCAATGCGTCCCCCGCGGAGTGGACCAAACGAGCCCATCAGGCCGCCAGCATGGGCCTGCGCCTTTCACTGGGCTGCATGACTCTTGACCGCGCCGTCATTATCCAGCATCTCGACTGCGTGCAAGCCATTGGCGGAAGTTATCTGCGCGTCGTGCTCGAGCGCAAGGGCGAATCGTGGCTTACTCTGGACGGGATTCGCAAGTTTCTCGACGGAGTCGTCCAGGAGCTCGAGGCCCGGGAGATATGTCTCGCTATCGAGAATCACTTCGAGATACCCTCTCGAGTCCTCGCCGAAGCAGCGCAAAGCTATCCTCCAAATCTTGTCGGATTCTGCGTCGACGTCGCGAATTCCTTGCGCAACTTTGAAGATGCCGGCGTTGTGCTTGACCTGCTGGGCCCGCGCGCTGTCTGTTACCACTTGAAAGACTACGTTCTGGCTGGCTCGAATGTTGGTTTCAGCGTCTCAGGGGCCCCCTTTGGCGAAGGCCGCATTGGTGCGCTCTCGCTGTTGCAACGCATCATGCGCCGCGATTCAACGCCCCAGATATTTCTCGAGACATGGACGCCGGCCAGTGGCGTTTGGGCTGACGACGTGGCGCGGGACGCGCAATGGCTAGCATCCTCGGTGCGCAATCTCAAGCAATTGTTGTCCACCGCCGCTTCAGCATCCTCACCCGGCGAAAGGCCGCAGTCGTGAGTATGATCGATGCGGGCCGCCAATGCGTGCATCCGTGCAATGCATTATTCACCGCGTTCCGCCGGCTGAGCCGGCGCTGAAGGAGATACAACATGATCCATCTAAGAAGACTCGCGATTCCTCTGTTAGCGAGCTGTTCCCTAAGTGTCTGCCCGGCGCTGAACGCCCAGGTTCTCGACCCTGGGTCGCCGAACCACCCTGCGCTGGCCGCTGCTCAGTCCGCTTCCGCGAGCAGCCCGACTTCCGCGCCGACCAAAGTCGATATCGAGCGCTGGAGAAAAGTGCTTTCCAACTGGGGCCGCTGGGGAGCGGGAGACCAGCTCGGCGCGGTCAACCTCATCACTCCGTCCAAGCGCATTGAGGCGGCGCGCCTGGTCAAGGAGGGAATCGCGATCTCCCTGGCTCGCGACGAATCGACGGAACCCGGCCCCGACAACAATCATCCCCTCGATCACAAGATGCTGACGACGGGAGCGACCCCTGGCGAGATATTCGCGTCCGATCAATATACCGAGGCCTTTCATGGCCTCGGTATGACCCATCTCGATGCCATTGCGCACATGATGGACGGCGACCAACTCTACAATGGTTACTCCCGTAACTCAGTCACAGACACTGGAGCGGAGAAGGCCAGTGTCCTTGCACTAAAGACGGGAATCTTCAGCCGGGGCATTCTCTTTGATATCCCGCGCCTCGAAGGTAAGCCCTACCTCGACCTCACGGAAAGAATCCTCCCGTCAGATCTTGACCGATGGGCGAAGGAAGCTGGCGTCTCGGTCGAGCCGGGCGACGTCGTCCTGATCCGGACAGGGCGATGGGAACGCAGAGAAAAGCTTGGACCGTGGGATTTGGGTCAATCCTCGGCTGGCCTGGACGCGAGCTGCGCGGTCTGGCTGCACAACCATGATGTGGCAGTACTGGGAAGCGACGTGGAAAGCGACGTCTTGCCATCCCCCATCGCCGGCGTCCCGATGCCCGTCCACTTGTTGGTTTTGAATACGATGGGCATGCCGATAATTGACAACTTGGACCTCGAGCGCTTGGCCCAGGTGGCCGCGGAGCAGCATCGTTGGGTTTTCCTGTTGACGCTTGCGCCGGAAGCGGTACCCGGAGGCACCGGGTCGCCGATCAACCCCACGGCGATCTTCTGACCGACGAGATGCCGCCAACCTTCGTATAAACCTCCAACAGTCAGGACTGTCTCCGGCTCTGCCGGAGCATTCTTGCCGAACGTTGGAATTCTGTCAGGAGCCAGTCCCATGATGAATTGCGTCTCGCTGATCCTCGCACTCTGGGCTTTGATCTTTCCCGTAAAATAAAAACGCACTCGAGGCGCCACGGAAGTTTCGCCTGTCCAGCTTGGCCAGTCCGGCCCAAACGCGGCTCACGAGTGGGAGAAGATCAAAGCTGCGCTTGCAGCCAGAGCATGCCCGTGAACTCGTTTCTTATTCAGAACACCATAGCGTTTTCGCCAAAAAAGGATTTCCGGCTTGACAACGGCTCCCTCCGCAATGAGCCGATTTCGTCTCCACTTAAATGACTCAACTACCCAATCGAGCGAAGTCTTGACGCCTAGTCGCGGAATCGGATAATACTTGCAACGTTGCTTGTCACGCAATCGGTATATCGTGACATTCAACAGGCTGCTTATCTGACCTGCGCCCTGTGCGGCAGTTCATTGTCTCCGCTACTGCACTTCGGTGAATGAGGACTGCGCGAAATGGATTATTCGGCGTTTGGATTAAAAGATAAAGTCGCGATAGTTACCGGGGCTTCTCAAGGAATCGGACGAGCAATTGCGCTCGGTTTGGCGAAGGCCGGAGCTCATATTGTCTTAGCTAAGTATCCCGCCGGTCGCATGGAGGAAATCCAAGGAGTATCTTCGGAGATACAGGCAATCGGACGCAATGTCATCGTCGTTCCCACCGATGTGTCTCAAC
Source organism: uncultured Occallatibacter sp. (assembly GCA_964468605.1). Lineage (GTDB taxonomy): Bacteria > Acidobacteriota > Terriglobia > Terriglobales > Acidobacteriaceae > Telmatobacter. The sequence goes on from CAYYKV010000015.1 coordinate 9,202, forward strand.
CATCTCAGATCACCGGACTGATGGAAGCAGCGAAAGCGAAATTCGGCAGCATTCACATTCTCGTCAATAATGCGGGGTGGACCGGAACCACGTCTGCTCTCGATGTTACCGAAGAAGAGTATGACAAGACGATGGCCGCATCATTAAAGAGTGTTTTCTTCGCATGCCAGGCCGCAGCGCGGATCATGATTCCCCAGGGCGGGGGCAGAATCATTAATATCGGCTCTAATTTTGGCGTGGTTGGCTTCAAGAAGCGATCGGTTTATGCGGCTGCGAAGGCGGGTGTGCACCACCTGTCGCGAGCGCTTTCGCTGGAGTGGGCACACGATGGGGTCGTGGTAAATGTAGTCGCTCCTTGCATTACTGAAACCGAATCACGCAGAAACATTCTCGAGCTGCCCGGTTACAAGCAGTGGGCAACCGAGACCATGATTCCTCGCGGCCGCTGGAATCAGCCGGAAGATATTGTAGGGGCAGTCTTGTTTCTTGCCAGCGACTTTGCCGATATGGTTGTCGGCCATGTGCTCATGGTGGATGGCGGATGGACCATTCACTAGTTCGATTTTCCGGTATCGTAAATTGAGAAAATGAGCGAGCTTCTCTGCCACGGTTCGCAAAGCATATTGCGTAATGCGCAAGATCCAGGATGCGACGAATTGCAAAATGCAAGAAGCAAATCCAATTCTCGACTTTGGAATTGATAAGTTCGCGCTTCAATATGCTGGAAGCGAGCTGCAGCGGCCCGAGTGCATTCTGGCCGAGCCGGATGGTTCATTGTGGATTGCGGATGCGCGGGGTGGGGTTGTATGTTTGCGTCCCGATGGACACCAGAAAATCATTGTTCAGCGCCATTCCGATCATTTCGGAGGCGCGGCAACCGAGGCCTCTCGCTATATTGAAGGAACCCTGCCGAACGGCCTTGCCTTCGCCGAAAATGGCGATATCATAATCGCCAACTTTGGTACCGATCGACTCGAGGTTATGACGCGAGAGGGCAATTCCAAAGTTCTCGCTGACCGTATCGAAGGACAGTCGATCGGCAAGGTCAACTTTGTTCTGCGCGATTCAAAGAATCGAATTTGGATCACAGTCTCGACCCGGATCAGGAACTGGATGTATGCTCTGAGACCTGATCTTTCCGATGGATATATTGCCCGCTATATTGATGGAGAATTCCGGATTGTGGCGGAAGGATTTCACTTCACCAACGAAATACGGATGGATGAGCGTGAGGAGTACCTGTATGTAGCTGAGACTACTGGCGGCTGCATCAGCCGAATGCGTGTTTCCAAAGACGGCAAATTGAGCGATCGCGAAGTGTTCGGGCCCTCCAGCCTCGGGAAAGGAGCATGGCCCGACGGCATCGCATTCGATAGCTGCGGCAATCTATGGGGAACGATGGTCTACTCAGACAAGCTTTTCGCGCTCACCCCGCAGGGAGACCTGCGAGTCTTCCTGGACGAAGGCGATCCGCAGAACGTCGACGCGCTGGAAAAAGCATTCCTAAGAAACGAGGTGAATGAGCAGGTATTATTCTCGACAGGTCGAGGCGTGGCACCGTGGATGGCGAGTGTTACGTTTGGCGGTCCGGACTTGCAGACTCTCTATATCGGATCGCTCCGTGGCAAGCGGATTCCTTACTTTCGGGCACCGGCCCCAGGGCTGCCGATGGCGCATTGGGTTCGCTAAGACGACGTTCGATGATTTATCCGCGTGCAAGTCAGGAAATCACGCGGTTCCGCATGAGTCAACTCACTAAAACCGCGACGTGCATCCTGTACACTTTCCCAATGTCGTGGCACGCGAAGCGATCATCATCGGGGATTGCCCTTTAACTTCCGGAAATGAAAACGGCGGGAATACTCGAACAAGAGCGTTGCGCTTTCGCGCGTTTGACGCTCCTGTTTTTATGCCATATAGTCTACTTCGAGAACGCAATTCCAGTTGCATCTTACGCATTATCAATCGCGAGCGATCGTCGTATGTGTAGAGGATCCGCAACGTGAATGATTCAGTCTCCAGTGACCGTCTCCGACACTTGTCCGGCATGGATATGTATCTCCACCGGAAGGATCTGCTGCGTCGAGGCATGCTTAAACTCTTAGCCATCAAGGATGCGGATGTTCGTATTCTGACACTCGAACAGAGCCGAGATGCAATAGATCAGGGCCTGCATGCCGGAGGCGCTTTCTCGGCGACAATTCCTCTCGTGGCCCTCTTTTATGGCGGGTTTCTACGTTTAGATATTGAGGATCCATCCCGGCGGGGACAGGACATGTTTACCTTGAGCAAGGGACACGCCGTGGCCACTCTGGCTTCGATATACGCGGACCTTGGATATATTGACAATGCCATTCTGAATAACTCGCGCTCCCATGAGAGTATTCTCAATGGTCATCCCGGCCCAATCCTTCCCGGTATACAAATCGCGACCGGACCCATGGGCCAAGGAATAGGCGCGGCACAGGGCTTTGCGATTGCCGGGCGCATCAGTCCAAGTTTTGATTCCTTCTGCCTGGTGGGCGACGGGGAATTGCAGGAGGGGATGGTATGGGAAGCGGTTATGTATGCGGGGCACAACCACCTGGACAATCTCTGTGTGCTGGTGGACAGGAATCATGGCCAGTTGGATATCCATAACAAGACGGTCTATCCAATGCCGGATTTCAGTGGAGTATTCCGCTCATTCGGATGGGAGGCTTGCGATGTCGACGCCACACAGTATGATGGCGTGCTCGCTGCGCTGGAACGATTCAAATTCGGAACGCGCAACGGCAGGCCGATGGCCATAATCTGTGAGACGACAAAAGGATACGGCGCTTTCTCCGACTTTTTTAACAAGCATAAGGTGACAGCGCCAACTGCCTTGATCGCGCAGGAACTCGGCCTGCAAAAGGAGCGCCGCCAGATACGAGTTGCGGAAGCGCTCGAATTTATTGAGGAGTTGAGCGCAGGACTAGAAGGTTCGGTTATTGAACGACTGCTCCTCGATGCGGCCCGCGAAATGCACTTGGAATTCGAATTCGCAAACGGAGACCGGAAAGCTGTTCGATCCGTGAACGGGCCGGTGCTCACGCGGCAGGTTCCGAGACGCGACAAACAGATTTGTTATGACGCGGGGCAATTGCCGAAGATTGATCCGACAAAGTTGTACAGCGCTGCCCAAATCGTATCCACCGCGATGAAAGTATTTGCGCGGGACATCCGCGTCATTTCAATCGATTCAGACTTGGCCTCGACCAGTGGCCTGGAGGCGGGCGTGGCTGCCGTCGATCAACAACGTGCGCTCAACGTCGGCGTAGCCGAAGCAAACATGATGCTGATCGGCGAGGCGTTTGCCGCTCTCGGATGCAATGTGTGGGTTAGTACATTTTGCCCATTCTTCAATTGGCAGGTGCTGCGCCGCATCGCCGTCGGCCAACAGGAGCGCCTGGAGTCGATCCACTCTGAAACCGGATGGCTGAGCGAAGGGCATGGCCTCGACCTCACTTTTCTCGCCACGGCAGCAAACTTTGAAACCCGCACCAACGGCGCTACCCACATGGGGAACGACGACATTACGACATTTGACGCCGTGGGCCACTTGAGAATCATTGACGTGTCCTGTCCGCAGCAGTTGCTTTCCATCATGAAGTGGATCATGGAAGGGAATCGCGGCCTGGTATACGTGCGCGTCATGCGCGCCGAATCCGCGGTGTTATATGGAAACGAATATGAGTTTGCTTTTGGCAGAGCATATAGGCTGCGCGGAGGCGAAACGGAAAAGGCGGTAATCGTGAGCAGTGGCCGCGGCGTGCACGAGGCGTTGGCCGCATCAGTGATCTGTTCTCAGCGCGGACTCGAAGCGGGAGTCGTGGATATGCCCTCGGTAGATGGGGATTTTCTAATGAAACTATGCGAGTCCGGCAAGCTTATCGTCCTTGCAGAACAGAACAATGGTTATCTTTGGCAGAGCCTGCTCAAAGTGCTTTATCGCAATCGGCAACGAGTGGAATCGGAAGTCCTGAAGCGCGTCATTAGTATCAACACATTAAATACAGATGGCCGGCCCCAATTCATCCATTCGGCGACTTACGAGGAACTGACAGCCGCATTTGGCTTGACGCCGGCGGCAATTGCCGATGCAGTAGAAATCGGCGTTGCTTCATTGAAAGGTATTGACGGTATCGCACCAGGAAGGCGGGAAACAAAATGAAGCTCCCCATTGTGGACGAGAACACCATAGACGCGACAGAGCTCCCGGGCCGCCGTCTTCGCTGGATCGTTACGAACGAGAATACAAATGCCCAGCATTGCACCATGTGCGTTATACAAGTGCAGCCAGGCCAGACCGTGCGGCCTGCCCACTCGCATCCCAATGGAGAGGAAGTAATCTACATTGTTCAAGGATCGGGCAGGGTAATGATCGATGGGGTTGTCGAGCCAGTGAAGGAGGGATGTGCCGTACTCTTTCCTCAGGGCAGCATCCACATGCTGCAGAATTCGGGAGACAAGGAGATGAAGGTAGCCTGCTTCTTTGCGCCTCCGTCCGATCTCGGCACTTACCGGTTCTTTGAGGAGATTCGCTTTCCAGATTGAGGTCGATTGTGAAGTATGTGTTCCTACTCTCTGTGTTTGCAGCCGTCACTGTTTATGCACACGGCCAAGTTTCGCCTGCCGCCCCAACTCGCCCTGCGGCGGAAAGCACTTCTGCTATCCCTGGCCCTCCGCCGAGCGAAATGACTCCTAATCCGTCGAAACATCCTACGATCCAACTGTACCCGGGAGACGCTCCCGGCTCTGAGGGCAAGAGCGATCAACCTGAGAAGTACCGTGTGGGGAGCTCGATTGCAGAGGGAAACGACGACATACTGATCATTTCAAATATAAACAAGCCGTCGATTACGGCTTATCTGCCACCTGGGGACCTCAACACAGGAGCTGCGTTCATCGTCGCTCCCGGTGGCGGCTTCAGCGAAGAGTGGATCACGCCGGAAGGTTACCGCGTGGCTGACTGGCTGAGCCAGCACGGGATTGCCGCCTTCGTTCTGAAATATCGGCTGCCAAGGGATTTGGGAACCAAGTATACGATGGACGATGCTGTTGCAGATATGCAACGCGCAATCCGCACGGTGAAGTCTCGGGCCGCGGAGTGGGGTGTCGATCCGGACCGGGTGGGGGTGATCGGGTTCTCTGCTGGCGGGGCACTATCGGGCATGGCTAGTGCACGGTACAACGACCCTGTGAAGAATCCGGTCGACGACATCGATAAGCTGTCTGCCAAGCCGGCATTCGAAGCGCTCATTTACGGCACGCCATTTACACATCTCTTGGGGCAGCCGGCGACACCGATCACCCGGGACCTTCCCCCAACCTTTTTGGCATGCGGAGGCAGCGATCCCATTTCTGAAGCATATCCCGATATCTACAAGACATTGAAGGCTGCTGGGGTTCCGGTTGAACTTCATATCTATGAGGGTGTATCGCACGGATTTGGAATTCAAGAGTTCACGCCTTTGAATGTTTCTACGTGGCCCGATCGCTTGAGGGACTGGATGGCCGTATCCGGTTTTCTTACGAAGCACTAGGTTGTCAGCTAGATTATTCAGTCAAATTCTTTTTGCGATTGAAGTAAAAGCGGAGAATGCTGCCAAAAACCCCTTGGCGGAATTTGCAATCCATTAGGTTGAATTTTTCCGCTTAATTGGGTTTCTGTTGAGAGAAGGTATCCGAGGCAGATCCGCATTTCTGCTCGAAATCGCCGGTTAGGCCGGCTCATAGAGCATTCACAGGAATCAAGAATGGCCGATGTGAGAATCCGCTCGCAGGTTGGCGTGCATATGTGCTTCTGTCTCGGAGATATCACATGCGCGCTGTTTTGCTTCTGACCTGCTCCCGGAAAACTCGGCGAGTCGAGGCTGGGGTACTCTCTTCAGCTGAAGGAGAGGACCTTTAATGAAGAAGAGCCGCGACACGGAAGAGCAGAATATCGGAATCCAGAATCCCATCATGCCGGAGGCATTTGCTCGTTACCAATTTGCTCGTTACCAAACGTAGGAAGCAACTACCTGAGGAGGGCCAGGCAATCCGTCGGTGACTGGGGTCTGCAGAACCATCTGCATGTTCTTCCCTTCCCAACCCGGCGGGGCTGTTGTTAGGCCCGCCTGCAAGTACTCCGGACTTGAAACGAACTCCCCAGCCGCCTGCGTGCCATAGGACTTGATTCCGGCCACGATCACGACGAACTGACCGGTCCTGGAATTTAGAAGTCTGGTAACAAGAGCGTAGTCTTCCAGAGGGTTGCCGTTCGAGTCAGTTTTTGAGTACCATCGCCGTCCCTTCGGGCCGTCCTCCTGGATGATCGATTCATCGCCCTCATTGGCGAATCTGAAATGAAGACTGGATGTCATCTGCATCGCCCAGCGATTGTTGAAGGCTCCAATCACGACGGCAGGAGAGCTACGCAGGTCTTCGAACGAGTAGTTACCCTCGATTCTGACTTGATTCTTCTTGCCGATTTGGCCAAACAGAGAAGAAAGCTGAATCGCCGTGTAGACATCCCCGACGGCGAGTCCATAGTCAGGGTATTCGACCATATCACTCCAAGTGAGTTTGTCGTCCGGCTGCAAATCAGGCTTCTGGCTGAGCCTCTCATACTGGCTCTGGAAAATTTCCGGAGTCTTGGAATGACGCTGATAGAGCTGGACTGAAGGCAAGTAGACGGAAGGCTTGGCCAGGCAGATTAGAACTGGCTCTGTCGAGGAAAGCGCGGGAGACCAGAACCGATGCAAGACCGATTGATGCGCTTTGGCGCGATAGATCGTTGATCCGACCATCGCCAAACCAGCAATCATGACGAGGCTGACTGCTGAAAAAACCCACAGAACCCACTGGCGCTTCCCCAAAGCACGCTTTATTTCCGCGGATGGGAGCGATGCGACCTGGGCTGATTCCTGGCTGTACCCTATTCGCTGAAGTGCTTCTTGAAGCTCCTGTACAGGCTGAAGTGGGGATTCCTGCCCCAGATGTGTCCACTTGAATTCTGGGGTGTATGACCCTATATGAACTTCGATGCGGACTTCCGAGGTGTTGGGGTTCGCCTGGTAATACTGGTCCAGCCTTTTGCGTACCTCTCCCGCCTGCACCCGGACTATAGGATCATCCCCGGTTGCGTACCCCGCAGGACGCTGAAAAAGGTCCACTCCTATAGTGCGCTCTTTGAGTCGCTCGTGGTTCCCTTCAAGGCGGTGGTGGACAACGTAGGACAAAAACTGCTGGCAGCGCTTGCTCGGATGAAAAACGGGACTGTTCAAGATCGCATCAAGTTCGCGAAGGATCGAGGCTTTTTCCGGCTCATCGAGGATCCGGTCATCGCCATTAGCTTCTTCGCGCCACAGTGAGCTCGATGTCGAATCCATGGCACTTACCACCTCTAATTTGAGAACGCTGCGATTGGGGCAAGCCGCAGCATCCAATCACTTTACTCCTCTCCGTACCGATGAGCAACGTCTTTGTCACGCCCTTGCCCACGGGTTAACCGGAGCCGATCAGACTGCCTTTTTCAACTGACTCCTATTGGGCCTATCTTGCACAAATGGAAGTAGTTCGTCAACCCGGCGACGCAGTGACCTTCTGCCATCACACTGTAATACACCGTTATCTACTTGAAAAGCTTTCCACGTCGGTCGATGGTTGCATACCGGTATCGATCAATGGTTGTAGATCGGTGCCTAAACTTGGAGTGTTTAGCGTTCCTTCATGTTTTTATTCCCGGAGAGGTCTTCAAGCCGAACAATCTTGGCGGGTACCGTTCTCAATACTACGGCGGGTCAACGCGTTAACGAAGCATTGGCCGGATCGATTTCGGGTGAGAATTCAGAATTCTTGAGGCAATTGCGGGGTTTTGAAGACAAATAGATGAGACCGCCATTCTCCGGCTCGGACTTCCCAAGCGGTCTCAGTCCACGGCGGGGGTTTCCTGTGCATCTGGCACATTCAGGGGCTGCACATTCTGACCCGCGCCAAAATCACGGGCAATGGCGACAAGGGCTTAACTGGGCGCCAGGGCTCAAACCGAAACCATGGACAAAGACCAGACATCGATCGGTCGTCACAAGGTTGCCCGGAACGCAAGGGCGCAAACACTCAACGATGCTCCTGAATTCACTGGAGCGCACCTGAGTTTCGAGTTGTACAAGGAGACCAAATGACCAGCATCAGATTTGCGGCAAGGGCGTCGATCCTCGCGGTTCTTGTATTGGGCCTCGGAGGGTTGTCTGCATTCGCTCAATTCTCGAGCGGTATCGAGGGAACGGTTACCGAGACATCCGGAGCAGTGGTTGCCGGAGCCAAGGTCAGCCTCAAGGATGTGCAGATTGGAGTAACGAAAGAAACCACAACCAACCAGTCCGGATACTTCCGCTTCGACAGCATCGGCGCGTCCACGTATGACGTGGAAGTGCAATTGACTGGCTTCAAATCCTGGGAGTTGAAGGGCCTTATCCTTCAACCTGGAGAAATCCGTACTCTTTCTCCGGTGCTTCAGGTCGGATCGGTGTCGGTCAATATCGAGGTTTCGGCTTCAGAGTCAACCGTCGACCTGGTAACTCCGACAACGGGCGCTGTCATTTCACAACTTACGGTTCAGCAGGCGCCCCTTATGGGCCAGAACGCCTACTCCCTTGCCGCCTTGACGCCGGGTATGACGGGAGCAGCGGTTACTTCCACTTCCGTCGACAACTATACCAACGCGTTTACCATCAACCTCAATGCCGCTGGTCTGCGCCAGGAACAGAACGGATACATGGTCGATGACGCATACGTGAATGAGCCGTCCCGAGGCGGTGGCGCCACGATCTCCCCGATTCCTGACACGATTCAGTCGATGGATATCAAGACCAATGACTTCGACGCCCAAAAGGGCAGAGATGCCGGCGCGATTGTTGACATCTACACCCTGTCCGGATCGAATGACTTCCACGGCACGTTTAACTACTACTTCACGAACAATACGCTCACTGCTCGCACCGAGTTTCAATCCTCGCTCCCTTCCGCTCAGCGAAACGAATTCGGCGGAACATTTGGGGGACCGATCGTCAAGAATAAGTTGTTCTTCTTTGCCGCTGCCGATGGACTGCGCTCCAGTACCGTCAGCAGCGGTTCGAGCACTTTTGAGACTCCGGATTTCCTGGCTTACGCAAAGTCGGCTTTCCCGAACGGCGTGGGCACCCAGGTCCTGACGTTGGCTCCGCCCATCGTCGCCCCAACAGCAAATCTTGAGACAGTTGCCCAGTATGAAGTTGCCACTCCGGGCTACTTTGCTCCGCCTGCAGGCATCAGCCCCACGCTCGATGTTGTTGGGACCTCAAATTACAGCATCACCACGCCAAGGAACGGATATCAGTATAGCGGCCGTGTTGACGCCTATCTTGGCAAGAACGATCGTATCTACGGGGATGCTCAGCGGCTGAGCCTAAACACTGGGGCCGGCGCCAACCGGCCGGCAATGGGCACTCCAGGGCTGGATCTTTCCACTTTTGCCAATACGAACTGGACCCACACCTTCTCTCCTCGTCTCCTGAATCAGGCAGGCGCCGATGAAGCCCGCATTGTGGGCGCGAATCAGGGCGCCCCAGCGCTCCAGATACCGTATGTAAACGTAAACGGCGGCCTGACAGGGTTCGGAGGATGGGGACCGGGGAATTTCGTCCAAACGACGATCGGCTGGCACGATGTAATGACGGCTACGATCAGCAAACACACGCTGAAGTTCGGCGCGGACTTTTTCAATATTCGCGAGGTCGATGACCAGGAGGGCGCAGTCGATCGCCCGACCTTCAACTTCTACAGCCTGCTTGACCTTGTGCAGGATGAAGCTCACGACGAGAACGGTACCCCAGTCAGCATCCTGACCCATCAACAAGCGCCCTACACCCGCCGGTATCGCGAACAGTATATGGGATATTTCGTCCAGGACGATTGGAAGGTCTCACCGAGGGTGACCGTCAATGCGGGTCTGCGCTACGACGAAATGTTCAATATGTTTTCAATTCTTAGCCCCACACTGACCAACTTCACGTTGGGCACCGGCTCAACGCCCAACGCCAAAATTGCAGCGGGCAGCGTCGGACTCACACCCAACGACCATATCCTGAGCCACAATCTTTGGGCTTTTACGCCTCGCGTTGGATTCTCCTGGGATGTCTTCGGAACGGGCAAAACAGCCCTTCGCGGTGGAATTGGCATGTTCGCGGATCAACCACCCTACCTCCATATGACCGACATCCTGGCTGATAACCCGCCCAACACCTTCACTCCTAATGTCAATGTGCAGTCGGGCGGACACCCAGTGTTCGCGCTTTGCAGCCCCCCACAGGGCTTTAATGAGACCTGCCCCGTCGTGAGCACGAACAACGTCTCAGTCAACTCGAATGGCGGAGTCCTTGTCGGCGGCGTTCTGCAGAGAGCGGGTATTGGAGGCTATGACCCCAACTACAAAATGGGGCAAGTCTACGACTGGACCCTCAGCATAGAGCAGCAATTGATGAATAACCTGGTTCTTCAGGTGAACTATTCAGCATCGGATGCCCATCACCTGCCGGTCTACAACCAGGATCTGAACCGATTCGCAGGCGACCTTATTGTCAACAACGGCACTCTGGAGCGCCTGAATCCAAACTTTGCCGGCCTTCCCTATGCCACTTCCGATGGCAATTCGATCGGCGAATTCGGATCGGTAATGCTGTCTCGCGACTACACTCACGGGTTGGCACTCCGTGGCATCTACACCTATGGCAAGGCGCTGGACGAACCTACCAGCAATTCTGCTTCAATCGATCAGGGATCGATCGTGTCGACCCAGCAAAATGGCCCCATTTTCGCGAACTTCGGCAACAAGGCGCAGCGCGGCCGGTCCGACTACGACATCCGCCAGCAACTCTCGGCCATTGGTACCTGGATGGTTCCGAATCATTACGACAGCGCGGCACTCAGAAACATCATTGGTGGCTGGCAGTTCAGCGGCGTCTACGTGATACAGACGGGCCTGCCCTTCACCGTCATGAACAACTCGGGGTTCTCTCCGATTTGCAGCGGCGGAGCAACTCCCGTCAACGGTGGATGCCCGACGGGCAGCACGATTATCGGCGACTCCGGAGGCGACTACAACGCGGACGGAAGCAACGTCGATGTGCCGATGGTGCCTTCATTCGGCTCCCACCTCAGCGGCAAACACAAGGCGGACTTCCTGAACGGAGTCTTCGGCACACCAGCAACAGCGGGCGCCAAATTCCCGGCTCCGGCTTTGGGTCAGGAAGGAGACCTGGGCAGAAACACGTACGACAATCTCGGATATAACAACATGAACTTCACCGTCGATAAGTCCTTCTCGACACCATTTTTCTTCTCGGAAAGGATGAAGATCGAAGTGAAGGGCGAGTTCATCAATCTGTTCAATCGTGCCAATTTGACTAACGTGTCAAACAACCTGACGTCGGGCAACTTTGGGCAGGCAACTGGTCAATTGTCTGCACGCTATTTCCAACTCCACTTACGCGCCAGCTTCTAAGTGCGCCTCTACGGCAAAGGCCAGGCATGCGCAGTCCGCGCTGCCTGGCCTTTGCGCTGACTATTCATCGTGAGGCGCCTTTCACCTAACAGCCCTCATCTCAACCCAGAATCATGAACCGCGGGAATGCCGATGAATGTCCTCAAGATAAGGCATCGGCCCCACACCGTCTTTGAGAGCTTCTTTTATGCAAAACGGCAAGCCGGTTGCCGGTCTCGGCGTCGCTGAGCACAGGGACAACGACCTCAGTCTTCAGCACACGCGCAACAAAGACCCGATGAACCGCAAGAGAATCGAATCGATGCATCTGCCCGCGAATTAGAGGCGAATTTCAAAACAGGATATGGTAAATGTATCGATCGGCCTTACTTCTTGCGTCATGCGTCATGGCTTGCCGCGTCCATGCACAAACCCCTAACAGCTCCCCGCCTGGTATTCCGGTTCACGACCCTGGCAAGGGATTGTCTCAGCACGATTTTATGTGCACAGGCGAATCGCACGACCGCCGCATCTTCATCGTGCGTCACGGCGAGATTGTGTGGACCTACGACGACCCCGCAGGGAAAGGCGAAATCAGCGACGCCGTCATGCTTTCGAACGGCAATATTCTATTCGCGCATCAGTTCGGCGTGAGCGAAATTACACCAGACAAAAAGATTGTATGGAACTACGACGCGCCGGCAGGCCACGAGATTCACACGGCAACACCGATCGGAAACGACCATGTGCTCTTCATTATGAATGGGGATCTTGCCATCGCACGCGTGGTGAACATCGTCACTGGCGTAACGGAGCGCGAGTTTGTTCTTCCAACCGGGCATCCTGTCAGCGTACACGGGCAGTTCCGCCACGTCCGTCTGACCAAAGATGGAGTCATGGCCGTCGCAAACACGCAATTGAACAAGGTCGTGGAATACGACTTCGACGGCAACGAGCTATGGTCGTTTCCAGCCACGGCGCCCTGGGGCGTTACCCCGCTCTCGAACGGGAATCTGTTGATTACCGACCGGATTGGGGTACGTGAAATAACCCACCACGGAGATGCGGTGTGGACATTCGCTCCGTCCGATGCTCCCGACTACAAATTCTCGATCCTGCAGCAAGCCTGGCGGTTGGCGAACGGCGATACCGTCGTGAGCAACTGGGTGAATGAGTGGAGCACAACAACGGACGAGCGCGTTGGCACTTTGCAGGCGCTGGAATTGACGCCATCGAGGCAGGTCGTCTGGGCGCTTGCATCATGGGCTCCGCCTGCGAATTTGGGCCCCGTGACAACTCTGCAGTTCCTCGACGAACCCTCGATCCCGGAAGACGTGCACTTTGGGCCAATCCATTGAGTGCAAAAGTGTGAAACAGCCATCAAACAAGTCTTGACCGGCGGGACGGTTTCTTGCCGGACAGGACTCATTCAGTGAAAGGGGTGCTCACCGGTAATTGGTAATCTCTTACCTGATCATTTAGCCCGCACGGTGTGCTGTGCAATGTGCTTACCGCTCCAGTCCGTACCAAGGTCCTTTCAGGATGAGACAGGAAAAGAACCGCACCATCTCATGGGGCAGTCAAATCGTCGTCAAATCCCTTCACACGAACCAGCGTGTGACTCGCCCGCAAGAAGATATGAGGGTAATCGATTGCAAAGATCGCGTAACACCGCACAACATGCGATGGAACGGAGACGAAGGAGGGCTGTTGGTTTGTTGTATTTGACGAATTCGATCAGGGGATCTTTAGAGGCGCACATGCTTACCATTTTGCTTTTTTGCTTGGGGCTTCTCTATCAGCCCCAACTTGCCGACGGTCAGCAGGATCATACAACCTGGCGAGATTATGAGGGCGGTCCCGATAACTCGAAGTATGTCGCGCTTGACCAGATTACAAAATCGAATGTCGGGCAACTTCGCGTAGCCTGGAACTATCCGACACGCGATGCCAACACCTATTCGTTTAACCCCATCATTGCCGGAAACGTGATGTACGTTTTGGCGCGCGGAAGTTCACTGGTTGCACTGAACGCGACAACAGGAAAAGAGATCTGGGTTCACGAAAACCTGCCCGGCATTTCGTACCGCGGAGTGAACTATTGGGAGAGCAAGGATCATCGCGACCACCGGCTGATTTTCCAGATCAACCATTATCTCGAAGAGATCAATGCCGACACGGGAAAGTCGATTCTGGCCTTCGGCAAAGGGGGATTGGTCGATCTGAGAGTCGGGCTGGGCCGCGACCCGGACACAATTGCGCGCATCAAGAACGATACGCCGGGAAAGACATTTGGCAACCTGATCATGATCGGATCGTCGACGGGCGAAAACTATATGTCGCCTCCGGGCGACCTGCGCGCCTATGACGTAATAACCGGAAGGATGGTTTGGATCTTCCATACGGTCCCGCATCCTGGTGAGCCCGGATACGATACGTGGCCGAAAGATGCGTGGAAGTACATCGGCGGGAGCAATACCTGGGGCGAAATCACACTTGATGAAAAGAGCGGTATCGCCTACTTTCCGACCGGTTCGCCAACATTCGATCTCTATGGCGGTGACCGCATCGGCAATGATCTCTTTGCGGATTGTCTCCTGGCGATCAACGCACGGACGGGAAAGCTGGTCTGGTACTTTCAGGATGTTCATCACGATTTGTGGGACTACGACCTGGCTGCGGCTCCGCAGCTAATTACGATACATCATGGCGGAAAAGAGGTCGACGCAATCGCTCAAGCCGGGAAAAACGGTTTTCTTTATGTCTTCAATCGCTATACGGGCGAGCCCATCTGGCCGATTGTCGAGAAACCGGTTCCGGCGAGCGGTGTGCCCGGCGAGAGGGCATGGCCTACGCAGCCATTCCCGACCGCGCCGCCTCCCTTTGCGCGGCAGGAATTCACGGTGAAGGATCTCGATCCGTATTTGATGACGGACGAGGAGCGGGCATCCTGGAATACGAAGATCGCTGATATGAATAACCAGGGCCTCTACACGCCGCCCTCCATCGATAAGGATACGGTTGAGATGCCTGGAGCTTTCGGCGGGGCAAACTGGGGTGACACTGCGTCGAATCCTCCCAAGGGACTGGTGTATGTACTGTACGATGACTTGCCTTCGCTTCTTCCGAAACTGAGCAACCAGCCCTACCCTGGCGGGGGTGGAGCGGGTGGCGGTACAAGTGGACAGGAAATCTATCACAACAACTGCCAGGTTTGCCACGGAGTTGACCGGAGGGGCACGGAGACAGCTCCGCCGTTAACCGGCATTGAGGGTCAGTTCAACCTGGATAGCTTCAGACAGTTGGTTGCTTCTGGAAAAGGAGACATGCCGGCGTTCCCTGCATTGAACAGAATGCAACTCGATCGATTGTTTGCTTTTCTCGCCGCTGCACGGGAAGGCGGAAGCGGCTCAGTGTTCGCGCCCCGCGGACCGCAAGGCGAGCTTGGCGGGCCCGTCGTAGGATCTGGCGGAGCACCTGGAGGACTGAAGCAGGATTTTGGCCGGACTGACCTTGCAGCGAAGTATCCCGGCAACTTTGCCGGGCCGCCATACCCCGCGGGTGTTCAAGCGCCGCCACGCCTCTACTCGGATTACGGGCTAGACGATCCCTATATCATCGGCCCTCCGTGGTCTTCGATGGCGGCTTATGACCTGAACATGGGGACTCTTCTTTGGAAGGTTCCGCTGGGCGAAGATCCGGTGGCGGCGAAAGAAGGGGGCAAGAACACGGGAGTGATTCAGGGCGCGAATCACCGGGGAATTATCGTGACCTCGACGGGCCTGCTCTTTGTCAACTGCGCTGATCGAAAGGTGCGGGCATTTGATGCAGATAATGGCAATGTGTTGTGGACTTATCAATTGCCCGCGGGTAGTGAAGGAATTCCTTCCATGTATGAGGTGAATGGGCGGGAATATCTCGTGGTCGGCGCCACGGCGGCGTCGAGGTCTGGACGCGAATCCTATCGGCAGGTTTCGCCAAGTGATTTGGCCAATCGGGCTTATATTGCATTCGCGCTGCCTCAGTGAGCAACAAAAGGGGCGGAGTGGGCTCCGCCGGCGAGCAGAGCGAAGAGAGAGGAGAGGGCATGTCGAGGCTTCGAGGATTTCATGGAGCAGTGCTTGTTTTGCTGAGCGCCATGCCTATGTTTGCTACGGGTCCTTCGTTCATACCGGACATAAATGTGCAGGGCTCGAGCCTGAGTGGATGGCATTCCGTCGGTTCAACGAAATGGACAATGGAACACGGCGTCCTGACTGGAACGCCGGAAACATCCGGAGATGGCGGCTGGCTGGTACTTGATCGCTCCTTTCAGGATATTGGTTTATACGTCGAGTTCAAGTGCATAGGCAGTTGCGATGCCGGAATCTTATTTCGCGCGGAGAGGACTCCAGATGGCGGCATGAAGGGGAGTTATGTCTCTCTGAATGACGAGAGCCTGAAGTACTACGCTGTGACAGTGGATGCGCATGGGAGGATTACCAATCTCTCGCCTCTTCCGCCCGGGGGAGGCCAGATGAGAATCGCACCTCCGCCCAATTCCAATGAAACGCCGCAGGTTTTCTCTAGGCCGCCCGGCAGTTTCAATGCTTATGAGCCGGCGCCGGGCGTCGACTATCCATTTCTGCCACCCGACAGTAAGTTATCCCCGGGTAAGTGGAACGCGATCGAGCTGATGTTTGATGCGAACATTCTGCGTGGCACACAAAACAATGGGGAGCAAAGCGGTGGCGTGGCGGACTCCGATGGATATGGGCCCATCGCTTTTTATGCCAGTGGACTGGGGAGCGTGCAATTCCAGAACCTAGCTTATAAGGATCTGAATCGCAAGTATCGAGCTCCCGATGAGACATCGAGCGACTTCAGGAAGCAGACGTTGAACGACTTCTATTATTCATGGGGAGCCGCAGCAGCCGACTTCAACCGTGATGGATTTCTGGATGTTGTCTCCGGGCCATACATTTATTTTGGCCCGGACTACACGACGTCACGGGAGATCTATCTCGGCCAGACCTTGAATCCCTCGACGGAATATGCGGAGAATGCCTGGATGGAGTTTGCCCCTGATTTTGCGGGGGATGGCTGGCCCGACGTGTTGACCTGCAAGTTTGGTGGCCCAACCCAGGGCTGCTACCTCTATGTGAACGCAAGAGGAGAACCGCGACGCTGGGACGTGCATCGAGTGATCGACAATTTTGATTCGGAGATTGCAGTAGTGCGGGATGTTGACGGTAGCGGAAAGCCGGCGCTGGTTTATTCCGCGGATGGTTATGTCCGTTACGCCGAGCCTGATCCGGCAGACGTGACAAAGCCGTGGATCGTACACAACGTGTCAGAGCGCGGCTACGGAACCGCACATGGGATTGGTGCGGGCGACATCAACGGAGACGGGCGGATTGACATTCTGAATGCATATGGATGGTGGGAGCATCCCTCAGCGGGAAGCAGTGAGGCAGCTTGGAAGTACCATCCTGTGGCCTTCGGCCGCTACGGCCGCGGAAAGCGCATGGGCGGTAGTGTCATGGCAGTCTATGACGTGAACGGCGACGGTCTCAACGATGTGGTGACCGTACTCGATGCGCATGGCTGGGGGATGGCGTGGTTCGAACAGAAGCGCGATGCGCGCGGGAACATCTCGTTTGTGCAGCATATGATCATGGACGATTTCTCGACGAAGAATGCCGGTGGAGTTACGTTTTCAGAGGCCCACGGCACAACGTACGCGGATATCAATGGAGACGGCATACCGGATTTCATCGTTGGGAAGCGCTATTGGTCGCATCGCGACGATCATATGGATGTCAATCCGTATGGGATGCCGGTCCTGTATTGGTATGAGACTGTTCGCGATGCGAAGGCCCCCGGAGGCGCAAGATTTGTTCCGCACTTGATCGACAATCGTTCAGGCGCAGGTTCGGACATATTGGCGGTCGATCTGAATCGCGACGGAAAGATGGATGTTGTTACCGCGACGAGATTCGGAACCTTCATCTTTTGGAACAGAATGGGCGGCACAAAGCGAAACACAGGTCAGGATGCGCCGGCAAAATGAGACCCCGAACCGGTCGCGAGTTGCAAATGAATTGAGGTGGAGAGGTTTGAGTCGAGTGCTCGAGATGGACAGGAATTCAGTTGGCAAAGTCCGCTTCAAATGATCCGCGAATCGGCTTAGCGCCAGCTGCCAGGTCAAGTTTCGGCTTCAGGGAAAGGATTGCAGATGTCACAAACAACTCTTCGAAAATCAATCATTCTAGCGACCACCGTCATGGCAACGCTTGGAGGCGGGTGGGCCGCATATCCTCAGGCAACGACCGCTCCGGTCTATACCCTTACGTCCGTCCCAAGCGGGATGGAGCTTCATGCACCAGATGGGAAGTTGATCCTGGAATACGTGACCGTAAGGCCTGAGAACATCGGCCTCACCGCTCCCAGTGCCGCGTACTTCGACCCGGTCAACACTCCTTCCGGCGAACGTGTGACGAATGTTGCACCCGACGATCATCCACATCACCGCGGAATTTTCTTCGGATTCATGAACTCCGAGTTCCATGTGCCAAATGATTACTCCAAAGCGCCGCCGACTCACCCGATTCGCGGCGACACCGTTGAGCGCGGCGATTTTTGGGCCTGGGGAGGTTATGCCCCCCGCGAAGGGCGCGTGATCCAAAATCGCAGCGTGAAGCTGATAAGCGCCGACGCTCATCAAGCACAGATCGAGATCCACAATGACTGGCTGATCGATAACCGAAAAATGCTCGATGAAACCGACGAGGCGATTGTCTCCGAGCGCGACGGCGTATACGTCCTGGATCTCTATTACCGGCTCGCTCCGATCTACGACTACGAGATCCTCGAGTCAGCATTTGGGGGTTTTTCATTCCAGGCGCAAAAGTTTGGGGAATCATATTTCTCCACTTCTTCGGGCAGAGTCACGCTTCCTGACCCGCACTATTCCTATCCGCGATCGGATTGGCCATCGGAACCATGGTATGACTTCACAATCAAGCTGAAGTCGGATGGCAAGGTTGTAGGTGCTGCGGTAGTGGACCACCCGTTGAATCCGCCGACGATGTGGCACAATGCGCGGTACCTATGGATGTTGGCTCCGTGCATCACCGCGCTTGGGCCGATGACGATTCATCCGGATGAGCCTTTAACGTTGCGCTATCGCGTTGTTGTGCATGACGGACCAACTCCGACGGATCAAATCGAAAAACTTTCGGAGGAGTGGCGCGGGATGAACATCGATCCTTTTGTTCACCCCTCAAAAGTATTCGAGGATATGCTTGACCGCCGATAGCAAACGATTGGTGCCAATTGCGCAGGAGTAGCTAATGGACTATCGAATTGAAGCGAAAACGGGATTTGTTAGCGCTGGAGCGAATGGGATCGGGGAAGCGATCGCCGACCTGCTGACGCAGGAGGGTGTTCGCGTGATTGTGGCTGACCAGGATGAAGTTGCGCTTCGTGAGAAAGCGCATCGGTGGGCGGGGGTGGTCGCAGCGGACCTGGCAACTGCCGGAGGCATGGACCATGCCGTCTCGGAAGTCCTCAAGGTTTTTGGAGATGCTCCTGACATTCTGGTCAACAATCTGGGCGTGGGAGATGCGGCGTCGTTTGAGGATATCTCCGACGAACGGTGGGCCCGCAGCTTCAACATTAATCTAATGGGGTGCATACGAGCCTGCCGCACACTGATTCCACGAATGGCAAAGCGAGGCTCGGGCTCGGTCGTGAACATTGCCTCCGATCTTGCGAAACAGCCGGAGCCCTCAATGATGGACTACGGGGTCTGCAAGGCCGGCTTACTCTACCTCACAAAGGCTCTGGCCGTGCAGTACGTTCCCCATGTGCGAGTGAATGCGGTCTTGCCGGGACCGATCTGGTCGCGAATGTGGACGCGCCCAGGAGGACTGGTCGATCAACTTGTGGCCACATATGGCGTGGATAAGGATCAAGCCGTAGAGCAATTCCTGAAAGAGCGGTATATGCCGCTGGGAATCGGAAAGCCGGAAGATGTGGCGCATGCGGTCGCCTTTCTGGCTTCACCATTGGCTAAGTTCATAACTGGCTCCAGTTTGGATATTGGCGGTACATTGCGAGGGCTGATATAGCAAGCGGGAGAGCTTGGGAACATGATGGTAAGGGATCGCGCACGTAATGGCCGCTCGTGGAGCCAATGGCGACTTCGATCGCAAATGGAAGTGCGGGCAGAATCTCAGCATTGAGGAGGGAAACTGCGACAACGGCGTTTTCAGGCACATTCGCCAAGGGAATGGGAGTGAGACGGTTTCCGGACCCAACTTTGGCGGACTGCCCATGGCGCTGTGCGTCTCGATGGCAACGTATGAGTGGTCGATCCTGTTGATGGGAAGACCACTTCGAGAAAATGGGCGTCTTCGCCCCCAAAAAGCAGGAGTGAGAAAGATGAAAAATTCATCCGCTATTCTGGCCGCACTTGCGGCCACGCTGATTGCTGCCACGCTCCAGGTTCAGATACAGGCCCAGGAGCGTCCGATGCCACGCATTGTGCAAAAGGACGGACGCTATGCCCTCTTCGTTGACGATGCTCCTTTCCTGATTTTAGGAACGGAAGACCTGACGATGGGGCAGTGGACCACGTCTCCTGACGTTTGGCCCAACATCGAGCACATGCAGGCAAACACTGTCGAGGTATCCATCTACTGGGAGCAGCTCGAGCCGCAACTTGACCAATTTGACTTCACCATGGTTGACCGCCTAGTAAGCGAGGCTCGCCAGCATAACGTCCACCTGGTGCTACTGTGGTTTGGGATGTATTACAACGGACACCAGCACTACACACCTGACTGGGTGAAGCTGGATCCTGTTCGCTATCCGCATGCGCTGAATCGCGAGGGAGAGGCGGTCGATAATTTATCACCTTTCGCGTCCACAACGCTTGAGGCCGACAAGGCTGCATTCACTGCTCTGATGCGACACCTGAAGGAAACCGATCCGCAACGCACGGTCATCATGATCCAGGTGGAGAACGAGACCGGGAACTGGGAATCCGTTCGCGATTTCTCTCCCGCGGCGCAGAAACTTTTTGAAGCGCCAGTGCCCCCCGGGGTCCTCAAAGCCATGCCTGCGTTATCGACCTCAGACTCTCCGGACTGGCAGCAAGCCTATGGCTCCAATGCGGACGAATACTTCAACGCCTGGGCGGTGGCGAGCTATGTGGGTCAAGTCGCCGCAGCGGGAAAAGCGGTATATCCCCTGCCCATGGACGCCAACTGCGCATTGCGTGATCCGCTGCGTCCAGGACCTCCCGGAATAGAGGGGCCTGCTTCTGGCCGGTACGAGAGTGGTGGTCCCACGGACAATGTGATTCCCATCTGGAAAGCTGCCGCGCCGGCTATCGATATTGAGGCTCCCGACATTTACAGGGGCGATCCAGCCTCGTATTTGAAGGATCTGGAGCTTTATCATCGCGACGATAATCCCCTCTATGTGGCTGAGACCGGTGGCACCGGCAATGCCCGCTTCTTCTTTTCGGCGCTCAATCTGCAAACGTTGGGATTTTCGCCGTTCGGAGCGGCAGATGATTCCCAAAAAGATGCAGAGCCCTGGGCAATGAATTATCGGTT
>CAYYKV010000016.1:0-29359 GCA_964468605.1 uncultured Occallatibacter sp.
CCTTCGCTGACCCGCTGAATTGCTGACCCTCTGACCTGCTGCTTTCCCGCTCCGTCTTCGTCCTGACCCCTAGATTCTCCAACGCGTTCGCCAGCGGCTCCGGTTTCAGCACCATCCCCTCACCGCCGCCAAACGGACGATCGTCCACCGTGCGGTGCCGGTCGTGCGCGTAGTCGCGCAGATCGTGCGCCTCCACCGTCACCAATCCCTCCTTCTGCGCTCTGCGCACAATCCCGTGCGCAAACACGCTCTCAAAGAACCTCGGAAAGATGGTCACGATGTCGAACCGCATACCGACGATCATAAAGTGAGAATCCCCTTATCATTCATTCTTAGGTTGGACAGTCCGCTACAAGATTCTGAATCACCTGTCCAGGATGGAGACTTCCCGCCGATCCAGCGCTCCTGAACTCATTCCGCAGTTTTATCTTTCTTATCCGCCAAGTAGAAGAACAAGGATAATCATAGCGATGGTGCGAAAGCAGCCAATCCTTATCGTCGGCGCCGGACTGGCCGGATGCCTGATGGCGCTCGAACTGGCCCAGCTTGGCTACCGCGTGGTGGTTTATGAGAAACGGCTTGCAGATGGCGATTCGCTCGCACCGCGCCGCTCGATCAATCTTGCCTTGGCTCCTGCTACTCTCCAACTTCTGAACAAATCGGCAAAGCTAGGCAACCAGCTAAAGGCAATCACGACTCCCCTTCGGGGTCGGGTCTTTCATCCGATCGTCGGAAATCCGGTGTTCGAGCCTTACGCCAGGACAGAGAGCGAGGCGACCTTGCTCAACCCGGTCGCTGGGGCGGTCAGCGTCTCTCGGGCCGAATTAAACGCACTTCTGCGTTCAGCTGCTTCGCAGCATTCGAGTATCGAGTTTCGATTCGGACAAAAGGTTGTGGGGTGCGATCCCAAACAGGCCGCGATTGAGATCGCAGATTCAAGCCGGAGGACTTTTCGCGTCGAAGGCGAAATCGTCATCGGAGCGGACGGAGCAAATTCGGTGATTCGCAGGGCGATGACTCTCAACGGTTCCTGCCCCGCACGCGAGAATCGCGCAACGTTGAAGCATGGCTATAAGGAGCTGGCGTTGGCTCCCACGCCTGCTCGCGGTATGCGCAAATGCGCGCTCCACATCTGGCCGCGATCTGGATTTCTGATGATGGCACTGCCCAACCGCGACGGAACCTTTCAGGGAGGGGTCTTTCTCAGGCAAGATGGGCAGCAAGCTTTCTCGAACCTTGAGAGTGAGGCAGCCGTTCGCGACTTCTTCGAAGAGAATTTTAAAGATGTGGCCCCGCACATCCTGGATTTGGAGGGCCAGTTCGCCAGGAATCCAGTGAATTCCGTCGACGCGGTTCAATGCGATCCCTGGAGCATGGGGCGGACGATCCTCATTGGCGATGCATGTCACACGCTTTACCCGTTTTCTGGACACGGAGCCAATCTAGCGCTGGGCGACTGTCTTCAACTCAGCCAATGCATCCAGATGCACGCTCCGGACTGGCAGCGAGCTTTTTCGTCGTTTACAGATTTGCGCAAGCCTCAGATTGATTCATTGTGCTCGGCTGATCGAGTCGTCTCTGCACTTGTGCTTAACGCCCTGCCGCAGAATGGAATTCGTGGCTTTGTTTAGAGTTTGCCGGACGCTCCAGCGCGACAGCTGCGGGCGCTATGAAGGCTGGAAGGATGTCGCACCACGCTCTCAGTTCGCCGGTGGATAGAAGGTGTACGAAAGCGTATAACGCTGTCCATGCAGGACAGGTGTTACGGAATGGAATGAGCGCGGGGAAACCTCGAAGGCAAAGCCTGAACGGTGAATCGGCGACACAGTTTTCCGCGGAGATTCCTGACTTGGGTGTTGGTTTCCGGCATGAAGGCAGAGCAGGCCTCCGCTTTCCGGCTTCCATCCGCGAGTCAGCTGCACAAGCAGGCGGTGGGTAAAGCGAATCTGGGAGACGTCGGTATGCGGGCTGAGAGCGCCACCGGTCAGAATCCTGTGCGCGGTGGCCCGCACATAACCGCTGCTATCGATCGCGAAGAACTGCGCCATAAGCTGCCGGAGCTGAGCAAGAAAATCGGGCGCGACAAGACCGCTCAGAGCTTGGGGAAGATTTGAAGCGGTCAAAGGCGCATCGCAATAGCCGTCGTATCCATCCAGTCCCACAGATCGCCACTGCCGGGCCTCGAGCCACGCGAGCAGCATGTCCGCCGTCGCGGCATCAAGGAACTCCGGACATTCAAAGTGAGGAAATGGCTCGGAGAAGAACACGATGCCGCGAGAGTCCGTGAGAGGCAACGGCGGGGCTGCAGTCATTGCGTCGATGGTCGGCTCCTCAATCCGCGGCGTGCGAAACGGTGGCAATGCCTGCGATCTTCGCCTCCTCGCCCGGACGCTTGTCCGCGTAGAGAAGCAGGAGATAAATCACGTCGAGAATGAAAATGGTGACAAACAGGTACACCAGAAACGAGCTCTGTAGCCAGTTGGTAATCGTGAAGCAACTGCCCACGGAGAGAATGCCGGTGCCCAGCATCTTGCACCAGGCCGTGCCCAGCGACTGGCCGCTTGAGCCGCCGCGGCCAAAAAACATAAAAATGAACAGCATGCTCATCACGAGATTGATGAGGTAGGCGTTCGACATGCCCCAGGTATCGCCAAAAGTGTAGTGAAACGTCAGTTGACCCACAAAAGTGGAAACAAACGTAACCACGGAAATGGGGTAAAAGTACTTTTTCATCAGGGGCGTTGTCTGCCAATCGCGGCCATAACGAAACAGTTGGTACGCGATGATCAGGTCGGCGAGAAGCCATGCCCAGCGCAGATAAGCGATGATGTCGTTCGGGAAGCGGAAGATGGCCGCGTAAATCAACTCCCAGCTCAGGTTCAGGGCGATGCACAGCATCGGGAATCCATAGGTCTTTTGCTGGAATCCCTTCCAGATCGCCAGAATGTAGGCGATGATCCACAGAACATCGCCGATAACATTCACCACCCCGAGCCATACCGGCACCTGAGCGACTTGGACTAAATGATGCGGCATCGTTGTGATCTCCAAAAAGCAAACAGCTCTCCTACGCCGACTCGCTGACTCCTGCGCAAGGAAAATTGCGAATCCCGCCCTGCAAGTGAATGCAGTGGATCATCCTGCGAAGCTTTCTGCCTGAACCCTCGATCCGGACTAGCACATCGGCGCGCTGGTCGGATCGCAGGCGCGAAATACCTGGCGAATGGCGTCGTAATCCAGATCCTTCAAGGCGGCGATCACCGTCGGGGTTGCCTCATAGCCGGCATTGGTGATGGCTTGAGCCGGGTTGTTCTGCAGTTCATGGAAGAAGCCCGGGCTTTTCAGGCAAAGGTTAATCAGTTCGCCAAAGGTGATGGGGGTACCGGCCATACATTCTCCTCTTGATTCGGTTTTGACATCGTGGCAGTTTCCTTGGGCATCGGCTCAGGTAATGGTTGTACCGGTGCTCAACGACGTGCTGGCCTGCGTTGCCTGGCCGAGAATGTCGGCAAGGCGTGCGAGTTCGGCCAGACCTTTGCGAAGCGCCAGGTGTTGCTCGGCGGCCCAGGCCCTGCGCCTGGCCAGATATTTCATCAGGCCGGGGCTACCTAGCCGTTCCGAGGATTCCTGCATTCGCTTCATCCATTCGTTCAGCAGATCGAATCCCCAATCGCAGCCTTCGCGCAGTATCCATTCTTCCAGGGACTCCTCGCTCCGCCTTTGCCGCTCTCCCTCGCTTAGAAAATAGGTGGCGCCATCGAAGCTCTTGTCCTGATGCCAGTCGAGGATATCGTCCACCATCTGCGACCATCGGCCGAGGCCGTCGACCAGTTCGATCCACGCAGGAAGCATGTCTGCGCGGCCGTAATGGTGGCATGTGGCCGCCACGGGGATACCCGCGGCGGAGAATTTGCGTGAGCTGAAGCGTTCGAATTCAGAAAAACCGATCGCTCGCTGCATGGCGTCCTCCGCCGTCGATGCCGCGGAAGCGGTCCATAGCCGGCGAAACACCTTCCAGAATTCGTGCTCCGCAGAAAAATGCTGCTGGTATCCAAGCTGAAACTCGCTCAGGAAATAACCGGCGACGGGAAGGATTTTGCGTTCCAGGTCGAAATTGCGGTCCCCGTCAACGATGCCGTCAATCAGCCGGATGTAGTAATAGCCGTGCACGGTTGAAGAGATCAGCGACCGGTGGAACCTGTCATCCGGCGCCACGGAGAGCGACTCCAGAACGAATTCGGGCAACTCGAGAATGGGGAACATGCGCACATCCAGGAAGTGTGCTGCAGGTTCACCGCCCGGAGAGATGCGGCGAATCCAGCGCAGGACCTGGTTGGCGAGAGATGGGGAGGAAGCTCCGAGATCGACGCCAATGCGGTCAACGACCGCATCGATCTGCGACGCGAGTATGCACTTGCTCATGCTCATCGGACTCTGTCCGCGGACGTAACTGGTTTTCGATTCTGAAGGGAAGCCACAACAGCGAGGTCTTCTTCTGATTAGCAGAGCGGACCATGGAAGTCAATTGATTTCTGCGGTTTTCGATTCACTTCGCAAGCGCTCCAGGTCCCGGGCAGCCCCCAAACTGACGAAGATCGATTCGGCTTCGCGCAGGTGCCGATTGCGTGCAGAGTCGTCCTTGTTGAGGTAAATCGCGAGGCCGCGGTGCGCCAGCGCCTCATAATATTCAGACCTCAGTCTGCGCGCAGCCACGAGTCCCAGTTCGCATTGCTTGACGGCCGTTTCGCCATTGCCCTTGATCCACTCATATTCCCCCTGGCGCAGGTGCAACAGCGGTTTGCCGATCGGAAATACCCGGCAGAAACCGCGCAACCTCTTGAGGGCTTTGCGGACCGCCGCATCTGCGGCAGTTGCGCTCAGCTTCGTCAGCGCAGCGCCCGGCGCGACTTGTCGCGCCATCGCGAGTTGCCGGAGCTGCACTTCGAGGATTGCCGAATGAATGAGGACGTCGTTGGGTTGGTGGGCACCGCGACTGGCCGCCTGCGCTTTACCGGCTTGCTCGGCGGCCCGTTCGAACTCACCGTTCGAAGAATCGAGAACTGCATAGAGCGAATAAACGTCCTGCTTGCGATGCCATCCGCCAATCTTCATCTGCGCGGAACGAAGCAGATCCAGCTCTTGAATGCACGCGGGAAGCTCCCGGAGCCGGCCCAGGAAAAGCAGGCTCCAAGCTTTGCCATAAAGGGCTTCCGCTTGAATCCGGATATCGAGCCGCTCCTTTGCCGACTTGTAAAGCAACTCGGCGCTCCGCAGGCTTTCGGGAAACTTCGCCTGGTAGAGCTGAACGAGCGTAAGTATGATGCGCGCGTCGTCTCCGCGGCGGTGATCGCCGAGGCTGTCGCTTACCGCAATCGACTGTTCCAGCAGTGTTGCGGCAGCGTCCCATTGCCCCAGTCCCGTGAGATAGATCGACCGGGCGAGATCGACCCATGCATTCGAGGCCGGAT
The DNA here is from genome assembly GCA_964468605.1 of uncultured Occallatibacter sp. Lineage (GTDB taxonomy): Bacteria > Acidobacteriota > Terriglobia > Terriglobales > Acidobacteriaceae > Telmatobacter. The sequence continues at coordinate 5,469 of CAYYKV010000016.1, forward strand.
CAGCAATGCCCTGCGAAACACTTGCGGAGAGATCGAAGTAGAACTCGGCAACGCGGTACAGTGTCATGAATCCAACCAGCGAGGCAACAGAAGAATAGCCGCGCGCAAGTTCAGGTGACGGCCCTGCCGCCTCAGCGAGGTTCAACGAGCGGAAGACCGCATGAAGGCAGCGCAGAGGTTCGTCCTGGAGATAATAGATCTCAGTCAGGGCCTCGAATGTCCGCGAAAACTCGAGCGACCTCTCACGCCGGGTGTCGTCGGAGGAGAGTCCGAGCCGTCGGGGCATCAGACGGTGCATGGCCTGAACGGCCGCTTCCTTCAGCAGCGCCACCGCCGTGCCGGCGGCATGCGATGGAACTTTCTGTCGCTGCAGCGATAGACCGCGTTCGAGGTGAGCCCGGCCTTCGACGTACTTCGACCAGTTCACGTAGGCTTTGCCGAGATAAAGCTCCCATTCGCCGCGGCGCTTGGCTCGCGCATGCGGCGGTGCGCCGTCCGCCACACTTTCGTCCAGTCGCAGCGCTTCGCTGAAGAGGTGCGCCGCTTCAGGATTCGCATGATTCCGCAAGGACTGCCTGCCGGCCTCCGAGCAATAGTAGACCGCTTTCTCCAACGACTCGGTCTGGGTCCAGTGGTGCGCCAGCAGGGCCAGGTGCGGAGCAATGTTGCTTTCGAACTCGCGCTCGTACCATTCCGCGACCGAGCGGTGAAGCTGCCGCCGCCGGGCGAAGGGAACGGAATTGTATGCGGCATCGCGCACCACCGCGTGACTGAACGCGTAGAGCGGGCTGACCGCGTCGGAGCGTTGCACCAGATTCAGCTTCTCGAGCCTGTCGAGATGGCCTGGGAGGTCAGAGCGGGAGTCCTCGACCGGATAGAGGCTGGTCAGCAACTCAAGGCGGAAGCTCTGCCCGATGACGCTCGCGATCTTTACGGTCAACTGTTCTCCGGGCGTCATGTGGTCAAGACGGCTCGTGACCACGCCTTCGACGGTGGACGGAAATCGCATGCCGGTCAGCGCCGCATCGAGTGAAGCTCCGGGAACGGACTCCGTAATCCGGCACGCGCCGTCGCTGATCGCTATCAAACCGTTATCCCGGAGCGCATACGCGAGCTGTTCTGAGAACAGCGGATTGCCGGCAGCGCGCGTCTCGATGACGCGCTCCACCTCTGGTGGCAGCCCATTTACGGCCAGGCTCCGGCAAACCATCTCCAGCGCGTATTTCGGTTTCAAGGCCTCGAGCACCAGCCGGCGAGTCACCGGGAGCGCGGCCAGTTCGGTAAACTCGGGCGCCGCGGACTCAGGCTGGGGGCGGCTTGACACGATGAGCTCGATCTCTGGGATCTGCTCAAGCACCAGCAGTGCGAAACGCAGGGACGACGCATCGAACCAATGCGCATCTTCCAGGATGACAACCACACACGAACGCCCGGCTGCGCGCTTTAGGATTCCCAGAAGCAATTGCTCCGTGTTTTGAGCGCGTGCCTGGCCCTCCAGCGCAACGGTCGCGGCTGTTTCAGGAATATCCAGCGACAGGATGACGTTGAGGAGCGGAGCCAACTGCACAAGGTCTTCTTCGCCTTCCAGTGCTGCCATAACTTTGTCGCGATGCTCCCGGATCGGAGCGCCGGAAAGTCCCAGAGCATCCCGGATAATGGCGCGCCACACGTGGTACGGCGTCGACTGCTGGATCGGATCGGCAACTGCGGACCAGCAGGTAATCGGGTTTCCGTTCCGGCTCAACTCTTCCACCTGCCGCGAAAAATAGCTCAGCAGGCAGGACTTCCCGGACCCCGCTTCCCCTTCAACGAGAATGCATCCGCCCTCACGATGCCCCGCGAGCCTGTCGAGCGCGCGGGCCAGAACGTCCAGTTCGGCTTCGCGCCCGATGGGAACCTGCGTTCGACTGTGCGACCCCAAAGATGGTTCGGTGGTGGATTCTGTTTGAAGGGCTGGCGCAAAGACGGCGACCGGCGAGGAGAGGCCCTTGAGGGCAACTTCGCCGTGGCGCTCGAATTGGAGAGATAACGCGGAGGCGGCCCGGTACGTTGTCTCGTCGCACCAGAGCGAACCGCTGGCCGCCTGCATCAGGCGGGCGGCCAGGTTCACGGTGTTCCCCAATACCGTGTACTGGCAGCGCGTGTCGCTGCCGTTGATCCCGCAAAAAACAGTGCCGGTCGCAATGCCCGCCGAGGTCGGTATTCTCCGTGAGTTCAGTCTCCGCCTGAGCTCGATCGCTGCTTCAATCGCGCGCCGCGCATCGTTTTCGTGCGCCAAAGGGGGCAGTCCAAACCCGCAGATAGCTGTCAACCCCGTATCATCCATCAGGAACTGATGGAGCGTGCCCTCGAATCGCTCCATGACCTCCTGAACGCACGCTACCGAATGGTGTAACGAGGCAATTTCGCTGGAACTGCCTGGTGGATTCTTCCCCAGATTGACAAAGAGCATGGTCAAATTGCGAAACTCCGCAATCCAATCCTCCTGGCCGGACTGGAGCCGGTCGACCACTGCTCGCGCGACATACGATTCGAAGGCCGAGTGGAATCTTTCCTCCGAAACGCGCCCTTCAACATTGAAGGGCTGTGCCGGACCGCTGTAAGGCGATGCGGACAAGTCTTCTCGCACGGCCGTGACTCGCACAGGTTCATTTTCCCGATGAGGCGCACCCGAATCCGGGGCGACGGCGAGATCCCTCACCAGACCCCATGCGGCCGGCGAAAGCACGACCTCTCCTGCTTCGGCCGCAAGCTGAGCGTCGGCAGCATCTGCGAGCGACTCGCCCGTCACGACAAACTGCCAGCGCCCGCTTACGCCGCCCAGCTCCATGATGCGGAGCGTGCCGCAGGCCACGCCCGCGCGTTGTCTCAGTGTGACTCCGGGATGCGGTTCGGATCCGTCGAGTTCCGATTGAATCTTCAATGCCGCCTTAGCGGCAAGGATCAGATTCGCCGTCAGCTGCGATTCCTCACCCGGCCACATCGCAATCGCCGAGTCACCTGCAAATGCGACGATGTCGCCGCCGTGCGACTCGGCAATCTCCGTGATGCGCCCGAGATGCCGGTTCAGAATGCCGGAAAGTTGTTCCGCACCGGCTGCTCCGAGTTTCGCCAAGCGCTCCGTGAGAGCCGTGAAGCCGGAGATGTCCACCATCAGGATCACCGCATGACTGCACTCGGCAAAGGCATCCTGACCCGGCCTGCGGCCTTCCGCGATCAGCCGGCGCTGGTAGCGGGGAAGATAAGACGCCAGAGTCAGCGACGATCGCATGCAGCGTTCGCTCCCGGAACTGAGTTCATAGTAATGAAATCCATGCGCATCGGCATCGAGGCTGGAGAGGAGTTTCGAGCGCGCGTCCGCTGGAATGTCCGAGACTATATTGTAAGGACATGGGAGAGACTCCGCCCAAAGAGGTCACCTCAAGCCACTTGCGCACAAGCGATCGGCTCGAGCCGCGCTCTGAGGGCTACTCGGGCAAAGCCACCGGAGATGAAACCACGATTCACTCCGAGGGGCATCCTTCGTCTTCCCAAAGAGACGCTGGCATCTCATCCAATGCGACCTCATCGGCCGATCCGATACCTGGCGGGAAGAGAATTACTTTTGCGCCTGGAACCTTTGTCGGGCCTTACCAGGTCGAGGCCCCGATCGGCGCCGGAGGCATGGGTGTCGTATTCAAGGCGCGGGATACGCGCCTCAATCGCGATGTCGCCCTCAAAATCATTCATCCAGCCTCATCGAATAGGCAGCTCGAGGAAGCATTCCTGCGCGAGGCACGGCTGGCGTCGTCGCTCAATCATCCGGGAATCGTCACCATTTACGACATCCTCTTCCTCGGCGGCCTCACCTGCATCGTGATGGAGTTTGTATCCGGTTCGCCGCTTAACCGACTGATCCCGAAGGGGGGACTTCCCATTGACCGTGCTCTGGCAATTGGCTGTGCCATCGGAAACGCCGTCGCCGCGGCGCACTCGGCAGGCGTGGTCCATCGCGACCTTAAGCCGGCAAATGTTCTGGTAAGAAGCGACGACAGTATCAAAATCCTCGATTTTGGCTTAGCCAAAATGATGGCAACGGCATCCCCGGATGCCGAGACAGAGGCGCCCAGCATCTTCCAGGGCATCACCGTGGGCACGGCCGGGTACATGCCGCCCGAGCAGGCCGATGGCGAGCAGGCGGATTCGCGCGCCGACATATTCTCCTTCGGCGTCACTCTTTATCGCATGCTGACCGGCGTCATGCCTTTTTCTGGCCCCTCCTCCATCGAGGTGCTGCGCGCGACACGCAGGCAGGACCCTCCGTTGATGCGCAGTATCCGGCCGGAGATTCCGCAGGCGATCGAGATGGTCGTCCGGCGTTCGCTGGCGCGCAACGCGGCTGACCGTTTTCAGACCATGAGCGAACTACTGGAACAGTTAACCCCGCAAACCGCCGCATCTTCCGCCGCATCGCCGCCGCCCGCGGAGCGCACCATCGCGGTCCTGCCCTTGGTCAACATCAGCCCAGACCCCGAGAATGAGTACCTTTGTGACGGGTTGGCCGAGGAGCTGATTGACGGGCTCTCCCGCATCGTTGGATTACGCGTGGTGTCCCGCAGTTCATCGTTCCAGTTCAAAGGCGCCAACCCTGATGTGCGCGAGATCGGCCAGCGTCTCGGTGTCCGGCTGGTTGTTAATGGAAGTCTCCGCCGCTCCTCCGCGAATATTCGCCTTGCGGTTCAACTCACGCAAACCTCCGACGGCTTCCAGGTTTGGTCAAAGCGGTTCGACGCCAAGGCGCAGGATCTTTTCGCCCTGCAGGATGAGCTCACGTCCGCGGTTCTGGAGGAACTTCGGCAGCAGCTCGGCGCAAGGTTCTCCGCCCTCAATACCGTTCACGATTCTCCGGCTCCCGCAGCCTACGATCTGTATCTCCGCGCCCGCTACGCGTTCAATCGCGAGACGCCCATGGGATTTGAGGAGGCACGCGACCTGTTCCGCAGTGCCGCCGCAGCCGATCCGAACTTCGCTCCGGCATGGATTGGCATCGCCGAAACTCACATGCGGCTTGAATGGTACGGGCTCGAACCTGCGTCGGAAGCCGCTCCCGCTGCCAAGTCGGCGCTTGACGCCGCGTTGCGTCTCCGGCCTGATTCCGCGGCAGGATTGTGCAACCTGGCCATCACCCAGGCCGGTTGGTATTGGGACTGGGCTTCCGCCGGCGAATCCTTTCAACGCGCACTCAAAGCCGGACCGGATCTCGCCATGGTCCATTTCCATTACAGCCTCGACTTCCTTACTCCCCAGGGCAGGCTCCAGGAGGCACTCGAGGAGATGCGTCTTGCCGGGCAACTCGATCCCCTCTCCGCCATCGTCAACACCGCCATCGGTGGCTGTCTCTACCGGATGCAACGCTACGCGGAAGCGGCAAAAACTCTCGAGGCCGCGCTTCAGACAGCGCCGGGGTTCGGCCACGCACACTGGTCTCTTGGACGTGTCCTGGTCGAGCAGGGATTGTGGGACGAAGCCATCCTGCACTTCGATCGCGCGGCCGAAATCATGGGTCACCCACCCGCCGCGCTTGCCGAGAGCGCCTACTGTTATGCGCGCATGGGACGTCGAGACGCGGCCCAGGCCGCAATGAAGGAACTGCGACGCCGCTCCGAAAAAGAGCAGGTTTCTCCGCTGAGCGAAGCCCTGGTCTACGCCGGGCTCGGAGATGACGATGCCGCAATGGAGCGTCTCGAGCTTGCATTCCGTGGACGCATGCTTCAGTTGATCTGGGTGAATGTCGATCCGCGTTTCGCTGCACTGCGCAACAATCCGGGCTTCCGCGACCTCATCTCCAATATGGGATTGCCGGCGCTACTCTGACCCGCGCTTACAGCTAATACTGAATAGCTGCCTTCCGCACCCACAGCCGCGCCGTCACCACCCCGAAAATGAATCCGCCCACATGCGCCAGGTACGCCACTCCGCCCGTCTGTACGTTCGCCACTGAGCCCACGCTCAGCAACTGAATCAGAAACCAAACTCCGATCAAAACTACCGCCGGAATATAGGTCACTCGGATGAAGATGAAGATCCATACAAACGTTCGAATCCGGTCTCGCGGATACAGGACAATGAACGCGCCCATCACCGCTGCAATTGCCCCGCTCGCGCCCAGGCAGGGAACTGTCGATCCAGGGCTTCCCGCCACCTGCGCCAGCATCGCCACCACGCCGCCGATCAGGTAGAACGCCAAGTACCGAAACCGTCCCATCGCGTCCTCGATCGCCGGTCCAAACGCCCACAGGAAAACCATGTTGCCCAGAATGTGCAGCCAACCCGCGTGCATGAACATCGCGGTAACGATCGTGATCCAACGGTGGCCGTGCTCAAGCCGCACCGGAATCACCGCCCACCGCCTCACAAATGCTTCACCGCCCTCCATTTCCAGCAGAAACACGTATGCGTTCGCGGCAACGATTAGCGCTGTCACCCACGCAAAACCGCGCGCGCGTCGCGATGCATCTCCTAGCGGTATAACTGTCCCCACGTCTCCAGCTCCACTGCTCACTACCAGGCTCCCCGGCGAACGGTCTTTGTTCGCTGGGGCGGCTCGCTCCCTCTCAATCTGAGCCGTCGCTCCCCTCAGTTCAGCAAGAATAAACTGACCCCTGATCTCTGATCCCCGACCCCTGTCTTATCGCACGCCGCGCGCCGCCCTCCCTACGCCGGCAAAGCCTCCACAATGCTCACGGACGCATCCGTCGGGATCACGCGATTCAGCTTGAATTTCCCCTTTTCGAGAAGCGTGCGATACTCCTGCTCGGTGCGCTCCCGGCCCGTCGTTAAAGTGAGCATCGTCATATCCAGCATCTTCCCGGGGTGAAAATCGTTCCCCTCGGGCAGCACCTGCTCAATAATCAGCAGCCGGCTGGTGCTCTGCATCGCTCGGTGGCAGTTCGCCAGAATCGTAAGGCACTGTTCCTCGCTCCAGTCGTGGAGCACGTGCGACATCAAATAAACATCGCAGTTCCCGGGAATGCTCTCAAAGAAGCTGCCCGCGACAAACGTCACTCGGTCGGTCATTCCCCGCGTCTCGATCAGCTCTGCGGCGCCGGTCTGGCAGTGCGGCAAATCGAAGACAATCCCACATGGCCCTGGATGACTCGCGAGAACCGTCGTAAGAATGTGCCCCGTCGCTCCGCCGATGTCCGCTACCTTCGTGTACTTCGAAAAGTCGTAAGCGGCTGCAACAGCCGGGGCGTCCGCGCTGTTCATTCCGGCGAGCAGTTCGCTGAACCACGCTGCCTCCTCGGGCTCGGTCGGCAGATAATCGAAAAACGGCGCGCCAAAGTGGTCATCGAACGACGGCTTCCCGCTCTTCACCGAATAAAGGATCTTTGACCACGGGATCACAAAGAGTGGTCCGGTAATCGAAAGAATCGATGTCCGTATCGAGCCGGGCACATCCGAGCGCAACGGCTCTGCCAGCGGAGTCAGCTGGAATCGGTGCCCCTCATCCTCGCTGAAGATCCCCAGTGCTGCTAGGCTGCGCAGCAATCGGTAAAGCGATGCGGCGTGGGTATCGGTTAAGGCGGCAAGTTGCTCGGCTGTCTTCGGCCCGGCGGCCACAAAATCGGCTACGCGCAACTGCGCGGCTGCGCGCAGCAAAAATGCGGCGGCAAATCCCATCGCCATCTGCATCAGTTGAGCTTTCGGTGGTGGTGCTTGCGCTGGAACTGCTTCCTGCATGGGTCGACCTCGTTGCTGGGAATGGCAAAGATCCTTTGGCCCTGGGGGGAATGGATTGATCATAGCCGCAATTCCCGCCCGCAACGCACTTCGCGAGCGGATTCAGAAGATCTTCTTTCCGAACGCCGAGCAAATCAGCTGCACCGCCAGCTCTGCCGTGCGGTTGTGTTCATCCAGAATCGGATTCACTTCAACTAGCTCCAGGCTCAGCATCCCTCCATGATCGGCGAGAATCTCCATCGCCAGGTGCGCTTCGCGATAGGTCGCTCCGCCCGGCACAGGCGTGCCAACGCCCGGAGCCTCTTCGGGATCCACCCAGTCCATGTCCATCGACACGTGATAGCCGGCAGTGCCGTTGGCCGCGATTTGAATCGCTTTCTCCATCACTGCGCGCAAACCGAGTTCGTCGATGTCGCGCATCGTCAATGCGGTAATCCCGGCGTGCCGGATGTTCTCCCGCTCGGCCTCGTCTACATCGCGTATGCCCACCAGAACCGTGTGCTGCGCAAGCACCTTTGGCGACCATCCCAGCAGGTTGCTCAACTCCCCCGGCCCCATTCCTAACAAGGCTGCAAGCGGCATGCCATGCACGTTGCCTGAAGTCGATGTCTCCGGCGTGTTGATGTCGGAGTGGGCATCGATCCAGATCAGCCCCACCACCTGATCCAGCGCGCGAAAATGGTTTGCCACGCCGGCCACGGTGCCAGCGGCCACGGAGTGGTCCCCACCCAGCACGATCGGCGTTGCACCCCGCACCAGCGCCTGCTCCACGCGTTCCGCGATCTCTTTGTCGCACTGCGCAATCTCTTTTAAAAAGCGCGCATGCGCGTCGCCCCTCCGCATCGTCTCTGCAACCGGCACCTGCACGTTGCCTCGATCAGTAACATGATGGCCGAGCGCTTCCAGCTTCGCTTCCAGACCGGCCACGCGCAATGCCGACGGTCCCATATCCACGCCACGCCGTTGTTGTCCCAGGTCAAGCGGCACACCAATCATCTCAATCTGCTTCGCCGCGCTTTGCCGCGAATGTGCATCCCGTCCCGATCCCGCCGCTGCCGCCTCGTGATTCATTTGTCGCTCGCTGCTCCTTCGCTCTTTCGCCCTCTTGCTTCCTTGTTCGCTTCCAATCGCCCTGAACTCCTGTGCTCCCTAGTTTGAGCAAGAATAAACTGTTCTCTGATCTTTGTTCTCTGATCTCTGTTCCCCGAATTGGGCGCTGCATGGTCTAGAATGGCCTGAGTCCCCCCGGAGGCCCCTATGAACCACGCGCAGAAGCGTGCGTTGGCGATGTTCCTGAGCCTTCCCGTCCTTGCTTTTTCTGCCTTCGCGCAAGCGCCTTCGCCCGCGCCATCGCCATTTGCGATAGCCGAACTCACGGTGACGCCTTCACCCGCATCGAGTTCAGAGTTAACTCTGCCCGTCGGAACTTCCGTTGTGGACTTCGACATCTGGCCCACCGGTGCGGACGCGGTCATCCTGACCCGCGACAAAGCCGGCAACCACGTGCTTGGTTGGCATGTGGGAGACACGAGCGCCATCCCGCTGCTCGATTTGCCCGCGACCTTTTCTGCCGCTTCTCTCACTGTCCATCCTTTGGGCCAGCGCTTTTTCATCGAGGGAAAAACTGGCCAGCAATCTCAGATCCTGGCGGTCGACAACGTGAATGGGACCTGGACCGGGCACTCCATCTATCAGACCTCTGCTGACGTGCGCCGTCTTCTTGTTGGACCGCGGCCCTTTGAAATCGGCTTTAACGACACAACGAACCAGGCCATCGAGAGTTACAGGATTTTCTTCGCCGAGCTGCTGCCCGGCGGAGTCTACTCAACGCGTTCGATTACTGAAGACGGCCAGCGCGAATACCAGGCGATCGGCCCGCAGTCCACCTATGTAAAACTTCCCGACGAGGATCAGGATCCAACGCCAAACTTCGTCCCTTCGGCGCTGCCGGAGTCCTTCCATCCCGACGGGCATTTGCTCATCTGGGAGGACGGCAGTGGTTGCTTCCAGCAGCTTGCCTACGCGGCCAACAATTGGGATCAGCCATCGCATATCACTGGCAATCCATGCGGCGGTTCACTCACCGTAACCCCGAACGGCGCCGCTCTGCTTCATTGGAAAAGCGGCGTGCCCGGCGTCGCCGTGATTGGCGATCATGGCAGCACGACCTCAACGCAGGCCGGGGCCTATCAATTCATTTCCACGCCCTCCTCTGTGCCTGACGGCAAGGGAATCGTCGGCCTCGTGGCGAAGGCAGGCGCACAGGCGCTGGCCTACGTCCCGATCCAAGTCCCGCTGGCCGACGTGATCAATGCGTGGATGTTTACCCAGGACACCGCCGACCGCGACAGCTACACAGCCAGGGCCGGCCTGCTTCGCACAACCAGCGAAGACCAGATGTATGAGCTCTACGACACGGAGTCGTATGCCTGCGGCCAATTCGATGACGCAACACCGACGCGGCCCTATCTTGTCACCACCGATATCTTCTGGGAGCTGGTTGCCTCGGCCTACGAAGGCACATTCATCGTTCAGGAGCGCCAGCAGGCGATGCCCGCGTTCTGGGCGTTTGTTGCCGCAGCGCGCCAGTCGCTGGACGCAACAGCACCCAGCTCCACCTGGGCAGTAGCCTTCAATGCAGTGGCGGATTCTGATAGCGCAACGAATTCATCCGACACCGAGGCTCTGCACATCCAGCAAGCGCAGGGGACCTTTAATTCGCCGGTCTTTGGCAAGGTGTTCGACTTTACTGAACTGACGCCGCGCGGCTATTACACCGCTACGCCCGAAATGGCGGAATATTTCAAAGCGGTTCATTACCTCACGACTGCTGCCGCGGCCATCGATGCTGCTCCGTTGAATGCACTGCCCGACGATGTCAAAGCGAAGGCGCTTCAGTGGATCGCAGCCTACACAGGCTTCATCGCGCCCAGCCGCGCGCCCCTTGTCTGGAGTAACGGAACGTTTGCTCCGCCCGCCTTTGCCCTTCATCCCGTGACCTTGCCACAAATCTTTCCCCTGTCATGGGGCTTCGACAACGAAGTGCTGCTCTCTACCGTCTACCACTCCGATTGGCCCGCAGCCGAACAAATCACCGGGCCCAAGGGTCCGCGTGGTTTGCCTTCGGGTCTTGATCTGGCCGCGGCTCTGGGCAGCGGCTACGCACGTTCATTGCTCAAGACCGACCTTGCGTCGTATCCCGAACTCGGTCCCGTGCTCGATGCGCTCGAAAAGCGTCAGCCCCAAAGCGCCGCGCAGCCAGACCTATATGATGCATGGATCAACGCGCTGGCCGTGCAGTGGGCCGACGACGCGACATTCCCCGGCAACGCGCAAGGCGCTCTTTGGAATGCGAAGCGGATCCAGACAGGTCTCGCTTCCTGGGCTACGCTTCGCCACGCGACGGTGCTCGTCAACGAAAGATCAACGGCCGAGTGCGGCGAGGGCGGCTTTGAGGCAATTGTCCTGCGTCCGCCAAGAGGCTACGTCGAGCCGGACCCGAAGACCTTCGAAGCGATTGCATCCTTGTTCGATCAGATGGAGAAGGTAGTCGCGCAGTCGGCGAATTTTACCGGCAATCTGCCCCAGGATCCTGAAAGCGACAAGGCAGCTCAGCCCTTGCAAGACGGCATCATTCGCCGTCTTCAGGCAACTGCAACCAAGGCGCGCCTCTTCGAGTCCATGGCCACAAAGGAACTCCAGAATCAGCCGCTCGCCGATAGCGATTATGACGAGATCCTCCATGTAGGTGCAGTGGCCGAGCACGACTTTCTTGTCTATAACAGTCTTGCCAGCGCCGACCTCGCTCTTTCTACGCCCAACCCGATCATGAAGATTGCCGATGTCGCAGGCGGAGGCGAAGTGCCCTTGCTTGAAGCAGCTGTCGGGCGTCCGCTTGAGTGGGACCAGGTGGTTCCTTACTTTGGCCGCCGCGAAATTGTGAAGGGCAGCATTTACTCCTACTACGAATTCCCCTCATCCGTGCCGCTTACAGACACCGACTGGGCGGGAAAGCCCGCCAACCCCGACGCCGATCCTGTGAATCCTTCACCGGCAGACAAAGCGGTCCCCGGCAAGGTCGAATCCCAGGTCCATCCGGCGTGGGTCAGCTCTTTCATCTCCAGGGAGAGCCTGTCATGTCCGGCAGAACCGCCCTTCTAGCCATCGCGGCCGCCGCACTTTTCATCGCACCGACGGCCTGGGCGCAACAAGCCCCCGGCGATTTTCGCTTGCTCTTTACTGGCGACGTCATGATGTCGCGCCTCGTCAAAGCGGAGATCACCCAGCGCAAGACAAGCCCCTGGGCCGGCTTCTCTGATCTCTTCCACAGTGCCAGCCTCGTCGGCGGCAACTTCGAGGGTGCCCTCGGCGACCCGGCAAAATGCCCCGCGGGGGACAAGCTGTGCTTTGCCGCACCCGACTCCTCGGCCGAGTTGATGCGGCAGGCGGGCTTCCGCTTCGTGACTGCGGAAAACAACCACTCCGGCGACCTCGGCCAAGCCGGTCGAAGCGAAACACGCGCGGCATTCCAGGAGAGCGGCCTTCTGGCGCTGGACTTCGACAGCTCCCCGCAGTTCTTTCGCTTTGGCGAACTTACTGTCGGCTTTGTCGCGGTCACAACCATCAGGGCCGCCGATGGCCGCGTCGAACAGATCCCTTCGGTTGAGCTGACACAGAAGCTGCGACTGGCGCGCCAGTTGGCCAACCTCGTGGTTGTATCCATTCATTGGGGCAATGAACTTCAGGATTGGCCAACCGATGCGCAGCAGCAGCAGGCGCGCTGGCTCGTCGAGCATGGAGCGGACCTCATCGTGGGGCATCATCCCCATGTTGTCCAGGCGTCTGCATGTGTCGAAGGAAAACCGGTCTTCTTCTCGCTTGGCAACCATCTTTTCGACCAGAAATATGCGGAGACGAAGGACGGCCTCATCGCCGACTGCAGCGTCCACGCCGGCCGCCTGCAGTGCGGAGCGCTCGCAACGCACACCGACGAGACCACGGCTTTCCCCAAATTGGTCGGCAGAAGCGTGTCAGTTGATCAGGCTCTCGCAGGCTGTTCTCCTGAGCTTGGTCCCGGCGCGAAAATTAGTGGAGTCTCCATCCGCCCCGAACCGTGGTCTCCCGATCAGCCGGTCGATGGAACCATTCTCGATGGCTTCCGGGCGGGAAAACTGGTGTGGCAGTCCAGGCGCCAAGCCCTCGTCTCGCTTCAACTGGTTACATCGATGGCGGCCGAACCCTTGCTGCTCTCGTTGGAGCGCCATACCTCATCGATTGATGACGAGGTGGGTCTACGGCCCTATGTCTACACCGTCGGTCCCCATGGCCTCATTGCGCGATGGCGAGGTTCTGCCTTGGCTTGGCCGCTGATCGACGCAGTGGAATCGAAAGACGGTGTCCTGTGTGCGCTTCATCGAGGCGACTCGTTCCTGCTGCCCGATCCCACCACGAAAGCGACGCGAATCGCAGCCTACCGATGGAACGGATTCGGTTTTACCGGCGTCGACACGCCACCGGAATGTGAGCCGATCCTTCGTCAGTCCATTCAATGAGGCCCGTTCCCACATCGAATCCCGACCCTCACTGAGTCGGCATTTTTTCTTCACTGCGATAAGGACTCTGCCTTGATCCCGAGTCGTGCCCGGCCGGTCGCCAACCTTTTCCAACCCAGCCCCGTCTTCCGAAAAGGGGTTCTGCCCCGCCAGCCTCTAATCCGCCCGGAACGCAGACCATTTCAGCAGGTCGCTGCCCCGCGCTCTGTGCAAAAAGCCCCCCTGTTAGGACGAAATTGCGGACCGCAATGGGTCGTTGACGAAGATGCCCAAAACTCCGCGCCAAGTGGTAACTTCAGGTATTGCCACGGTTCTTGATACGGAGGAACGAAAATGGCTGAAGCCCCGGTCCCGTTGCCCGGAGTATCAGGTTCATTTCCCATGACCGATCGGGAATGGGATAAGCTCACCAACCTCGTCTTGGATCGCTGCGTAGTCCCGGTCATCGGTCCGGAACTGCTCACTTGGCAGGAAGACGGCAAGGAACAGTCGCTTTATTCCGCGTGCGGAAAAAAGCTCGCGGATCAGTCAGGACTGGTTTTTCCCGCTGACCGTGCTCATCATGCTCTCTACGACGTCGCCAACTTGCTGAGCCTCAAACTGAACTCCGGCGACCTGGCGTTTGACATCGACGATGTGATGCGGCGCAACCCCTGGCCGATTCCTGACGTGCTGCGGAAACTGTCGGAAATACCGGGTTTTTCTCTCTATGTCACCACCACAATCGACCACCTTTTCGAAAAAGCCCTGCAAGACGCGCGCGGGCCCGGTGAGGAAATTGAGAACATCGTCTTCACGCCGCGCGGAGTCAAGAGCAGGATTGATCTGCCCAACAACTTCGGCCCCACCTCGGCTACCGTGTTGTATCACTTGTTTGGCTCGAGCAGTGCGGTGAGCGACACCTTCGCCAAGACCGAAGATGATTTGATTGAATTCAGTTGGTCGTTGCTCGATCAGCAATATTCGCCCGACAATCTGTATGACTATTTGCAAAAGAAGACCGTCCTGCTGCTTGGCTGCAGCTTTCCTGACTGGCTGGCGCGATTCTTTATCCACGCTCTGAATGGCCGCAGGCACGAGGAGACAATCAACATCTACTATGTGAGCCCAAACTGCGAGGCGGGGCTGGCCGATTTTCTGGTGCGGCGCCGGGCCAAGGTAATCACAACAGAAACGCCTGTCGATTTCGTCTCCAAATTGCATCGCCTGTGTCGCGAACGCAACGCCAATGGGGATGTGGCTCCGCGCCCCTCGCCGGAGCTGCAGACAGAATTCAAGTCTGGCGCTGTGTTCCTCAGTTATGCCAGCGAGGATCGCGCGCGTGTACGCGAGATTCGCTCGCAGCTGGAGGCCGCCAACATCGACACCTGGATGGACGAGCGGGCTCTCCAGCCGGGAGACGAGTTCGAGCAGAGCATCCGTGAAAATATTCGCAGCGCGGCATACTTTCTCGCCATTATCTCTCGATCTCTCGATCAGCCTCCCAGAGCTCTCGGAGGTTACGTACTGAAGGAATGGAAATGGGCTGAGAATGCCGCACTGGAAAGGCACAAGGAGGACGTCTTTCTCCAGCCAATCGTCATTGACGATACGCCGGCGGGTGCGCGCTTTGTTGACTCGCCTTATAGGGACCTCCACTGGACGCGGCTTCGTGACGGGCGGTTGCCGCCCGAATTCATCGATCTTCTCAGTCGCGGAATTCGCAAATTCCGGAGGGCGAAATGAGCACCGATGTCACCGCGATGCCGGTCGAGCCCCAGAATCCGTGGCCGGGGCTGGCGCCTTATACAGAGCAGCAACATGAGCTGTTTTTCGGCAGGGAATCGGAGATCGAGGAAATCCTGCGTCTGATCCAAAGGGAGACGCTGACAGTACTGTTCGGCCGCTCCGGTTCTGGTAAGTCGTCATTGCTGCACGCCGGGGTCTTTCCTCGTCTGCGTTCCGGCATGTATTTCCCGGTTTTGCTCAGGCTCAACTTTGCTGATCCCGATGTGGACCCCGTCGAACAGGTAAAGGCGATCACTCTCGCCACTGCTCAGAAGGGCGGATTCGATGTTGAAAGCCGCGTAAGCCAGGCCTTCACGCCGACGCTCTGGGAGTTCTTTCACGATACCGATTTTTGGGGTCCTCGAAACGATCGCGTCACGCCACTCCTGGTCTTCGATCAGTTTGAGGAGGCGTTCACAATCGGCAAGGACCAACGCCAGGCATCGGACTTTCTTGGACAACTGGCGGACCTTGCCGAGAATCGCGTCCCTCTCGTCGTAGAGCAGCGGGTAACCCAGTCCACTGAGCGAGTCGCGGTTGACGCCGGCGCCCCAACCTACAAGATGGTGCTTTCACTGCGCGAGGACTTTGTCTCGCGGCTTGATCAACTGCGCCCAATTTTGCCGGCCATCATGCGCAACCGGATGGGACTGCTTCCCCTCGACGGCGCGCGCGCGCTCCAGGTCATCGTGAACTCCGGCAAGCCTTGGGTAAGTGAACCGGTAGCTCAGGACATCGTCGCGGCATTGGCTGGAGAAGCCGGCGCCGCGCAAGGCGCCGTCGCGCAAGCCGAGATTGAACCCGCTTATCTCAGCGTGATGTGCCACGAGCTGTTTCGGCGCATGGTCGAATTAGGTCAGGAATCGATTACCAGCGAGTTGGTTGCCAAAGAACGAGGCGAGATTCTGGAGGCGATGTATGAGCGTAGCTTCGAGGGTCTTTCGGAGCCCGTGCGCTTGTTCGTGGAAGATCGCCTGCTCACTGCGTCGGGATTCCGTGGCACGCTGCCTCTCTCTGAAGCCATTGCCGAAGGTGCCAGTTTGCCCGACCTGGATACCCTTGTAGATCGGCGGTTGCTGCGCTTCGAAGACCGCCTGGGAACCCGCCATGTCGAGCTGTCGCACGACCTGTTGACTGGCGTGGTCAAGAAGAGCCGTGGATTTCGCGCCGCCCGCGTCGCGCGCGAGGAGGAAGAGCGTAAGCAACAGGAGCTGCGGCGCGCCTTGGCGCGCGCTCGCCGGCGCACAACAGTCGCGGCGGCTACAGCGGTATTGGCTTTGGCGGGAGTGGCATACTCCGTGTACTACTGGCTCGCTTATATCCACCCTACCAGCGCCTATTACCGGAATTTCTCGAATGAACTTGGAGTGATCGTGCCATACGGGAAGATCAATCTCCAAACGGTGCATCATCGCAAAGTTTCATTCAGTGTGACCCGCAAGGGATTTCGCGGCGAGATCCTTAGCCTCGAAGCAGTCGATCGAAATGGGAAGCCTACCATGCAAAATGGTCTTTCGACTCTTCTCAACTCTGACCGTTCCACCAGCGACCAGGATCCAAGCAGCAGGTTCTGCCGTATGGAGTTTCAATATGACAAGGACACGAACGGAAAGACCGTATACGAGACCGCCTGGGACCAGAATCACCACATGGTTTGGGGCTTCGCGTATCTGCCGTCGCAGGCGCAAGGCAACTCGCAGCAGACGATGAATGCCACTTACTTCGGACCCGACGGGCTGCCCAAGCCGGAGCGAGCTGGAAGCGAAGCCGAGATTATCCAGATCCAGCATGGCGCCAATGGTCACGAGACTCTGCGCTACCTGTCATGGGATGCCCAGCCGGTTCCAGGGCCAAATAGCGCCTACGGTACGGCGTTTGTATTCGACAGCCAGGGCCGGGAAACCAGTGAGACGTCGCTCGATGCGAGCGGAAAACCGATGAACGACGGGTCTGGCAACGCCACTGAGGAGCTTGAATACGACAAGGACGACAATCGCATACTTGCCAAGGCTACCGACGCCATGGGCCGTCCCACTTTGGTGATCTCCTCCAGGTACTTCAATCCTCCCTACAGCCCCGAGTACTCCTCTGCTCGCTACAGCTACGACCAGTGGGGAAACCAGACGGAGGTAGCATATTTCGACGTGGACGGTTCTCCGATCGTCAGCCAGGAGGACGGCTGGCATATCATCCGTGCCAAGTACGATGACCACGGAAACAACATAGAGCTAACCTATTTTGATAACTACGGCAACCCGATGGACAAGCTGGGAGATCCCAGTTATCAACGGGTTGTCTACGAGTACGACGCCCAGGATCGGCTTACGCGCGAAACATTTTTCAATAGTGCCGGGAAACCGACAAAGGGCGATCGCGGAGCATACGACCTTCGTCTGGCATACGATGCGAACGGCAATATATCTGAAATCAGCATGTTTGATGACAAGGGGCAGCCGGCTAACGACAGCTCCGGTGTCCACATCCTGCGGCGAACCAATACCGCCAACGGGGAAATACTGGATGAATCCTATTTCGGAATCGATTCCAAGCCTGTCAACATCAGTGACGGATATCACTTGGTAAAGATTCACTACGACGCAAGCGGCCGCAGGGACCAATGGAATTACTACGACGTTTCAGGCAATCCTCCCAAAGCTCTTGGATATTCCCAGTCTCAGTTAAGCTTCGACCGATGGGGAAATACAACACAAACCCGCTACACCGTAACATCGGCTGCCCTGTTCCCCTACGAGATGAGCGTCGCCACCTACGACGCATTCGGCGATGCTCTCACAACCTGTTATCTGAACGCCGATCGTACTCCAGCAGTCGATGCGGATGGCATTTCCTGTGTTGATAGCGTGTATGACGACCGTGGTCTCGAAACCGAGGAAACCAACCACGGAGTAGACGGCAAGCTCAAGGGCGATAAGAATGGCATTGCCCGAAGCGAATACGCATACAACGGCAAGCGCCAGATGACCAGAATGGAATACTTCGGCGTCAGTGGCCCAGTAAAGGGATCCGGTGACTTACCCCACCAGGGGGAGATAGAGTACGACACCGCCGGACATAGAATCCAGGTCACCCGGATCGATGTGTCGGGGAACAAAGAGATTGATCAATACGATGTGCAAGGAAACGAGACTGAAGAGTCCTACTACAACGCGCAGGGCAAGCGCGTGGACCTGCAGGGAAACACATATGCCGTCGTGCGCTTCGAACGGACAGCGCAGGGGCAACAAGTCACCACAAGCTATCTCGATACGGATGAGAAACCCGTCATTGCCAAGGACGGTTGCGCGATCACGCGCGAGGACCGGAATGTAAGTGGACAAGCGCTCAAAGATGCTTGCTTTGATGTGAATGATCGACCCATGTCTTCGTTGAGCACATATGGCGCTGCGGTTGTGACCTTCGCTTACGACGCTGGCGGGCAGCTTACGGAAGTTGCCGGTTTTGATCCAGCGGGAAAATCGGTTGAGATTACGTACGGGTACGCTAGCTTCAAGATTTCTGAGGATAGTGCGGGAAAACAGGTTCAGAAGGACTACTTTGACCGGTTTGGCATCCTGATTCTTCGCTGGACGCCAGACAAAACATGTGTATCCAGCCCCCCAGGAACAAGCGACCCCAAGGCCGAGTGCATTATCTCCGATGCTTCACGCGCATTTCTCCGGGCTGGCCCAGAGAAATCTGTCCTTGTCATATCAGGGCTCGCGAATAACGGCATTGCCATGAAAGCTCAGTTGCACATCGGAGATGTCCTTCTCGAAAACGACGGGATCAGTACAGCGAAGGAATTGTTGGCGCGATTGACATCGGGCACGGATCATTTAAGGAAGTTAGTTATCCTCCGCACCGGCAAACAACTCAGCGTCGAAATTCCCAAAGGGCCGCTCGGTGTAGCTGTTGGCGTTACGCTCTCAAGCGAGTAAGGCAGCTTGAACAGCGGGGAGCGGCGCTAAATCCGCCAGCTTCACTAGCCGCGCGCGCAGCGCGGCCGGCTCCGCCAACTCCGGTGCCTCGCAATTAAGCTGATTCACTGACCCCGTCAGCCTGCCAACTCGCCATGTGCGCGCAGCGCACGCCAACTCGCCAACTTGCCAACTCGCGAACTTGCGAATTCGCTAATTCCGCTAACTCCGCTGCTCGCCTCAGCCCTTCCGCCCGCGCACCACTTCCTTGGCCTCCGCCGCGCCGCCAGCCGGAGCCTCGGGCACATCGGCCTTCGCCGCGCCAATGCTCAATCGCTTGCGCAGCTCGCTATCGATCTTCGCGTATACGTCCTTGTTCTCCTTCAGGAACGCGCGGGTATTCTCGCGCCCTTGTCCGATGCGCTCGCCGCCGAAGCTGTACCAGGCGCCGCTCTTCTCCACCACGTTGTGGGTCACGGCCAAGTCCAGCACATCGCCCTCGCGGCTGATCCCCTCGCCATAAAGAATGTCGAACTCGGCTTCGCGGAATGGCGCAGCCACTTTGTTCTTCACGATCTTCACCTTGGTCCGCGAGCCGACCACCGTGTCGCCTTCCTTCACTGCCGCAATACGCCGGATATCGATGCGCACCGAGGAATAGAACTTCAGCGCGCGCCCGCCAGTCGTGGTCTCTGGGTTGCCGAACATCACGCCGATCTTTTCCCGAATTTGATTGATGAAGATGAGAGCGGTGCGGGACTTCGAAACCGTGCCGGTCAGCTTGCGCAGCGCCTGCGACATCAACCGCGCCTGCAGCCCCATGTGTGAGTCGCCCATCTCTCCGTCAAGCTCGGCCTTCGGGACCAGCGCCGCCACCGAGTCGACAACTAGCACATCGATCGCGCCCGAACGCACCAGCGCCTCCGTAATCTCGAGGGCCTGTTCGCCCGAGTCCGGCTGCGACACCAGCAGGTTGTCCACATCCACGCCCAGCTTCTTCGCATATCCGGGATCGAGCGCGTGCTCCGCGTCCACAAAAGCCGCCAGCCCGCCCGCGCGCTGTGCCTCGGCAATAATCTGCAACGTGATCGTGGTCTTGCCCGACGACTCCGGCCCGAACACCTCCGTCACTCGTCCGCGCGGAACGCCGCCCACTCCCAGCGCTGCGTCAAAGCTGATCGATCCCGTCGAAATCACGGCAATCGGCAGCAGCGCCTCCCGGGACCCGAGCCGCACAATCGACCCCTTCCCGAACTGTTTTTCAATCTGTGCTAGGGCAAGTTCTACCGCTTTGGCGCGGTCGTCGACGATGGCCATTGGGAGGGCTCCTCAAAAAAGTGCTCGCCCGCCAAATCTCATGCTTTCCTGGCAGGAAACGGCGAGGGGCTTAATTGGATTTCGATGGGATTGTAGCAGGATGGGACATTGAAGAGAAGGAGAAAATAGCGAAGAAAGAGAGAAAGTGTGCGGTCTCGCACTCGACTGTGCTGGAGCGCACAATCAAAGCAACAAGTTCGCATCGATATCACAAAATAGCATTACAAGGACAAATAAGCATCAAGCTATCAAAATAGCATTAAAATCATAAGATTGCATCAATTCGAAATTTGATGCACAATAGACCCATGAGAACCACGATCACGCTGAACGACGAGACGCATGAATTTGCAGCTTACTACGCGCGTGCGCGCAGCATCACCCTCAGCGCTGCCATTGACGAGTTGATCCGCAAAGCGCAGGAAGGGCCGAAGCCAGCGCCAGATATTCTGATTGGTCCGGCCGGCTTGCCAATGTTTCCTCCCACCGGTCGAACGATCACTTCCGAAATGGTGAAAAAGCTCGAGGAGGAAGAGTTTGATCCGAAGAACTTTGCTTGATGTAAACGTCCTGATCGCGCTCTCTGAACCCGGCCACGAATTTTTTCAGAAGGCGCAGGAATGGTTTATATCATCCGGCAAGGACGATTGGGGTGTATGTCCGCTCACCGAAATCGGATTTATCCGGATCACAACGAATCCATCTTTTTTCCCGGGTCCACGCACGCACGAAGAAGCGACCGTCATTTTGGCGGAATTCGCCAATCGCCCCGGCTACCGTTATTGGCCACTCACAGAGGGTTGGGCTACTCTGACCGCACCCTTCGAGTCACGCATCGCCGGCCATCAGCTGGTAACTGACGCCTACCTCCTCGGCCTGGCGATCAAGGAAAACGGCGTCCTGGTCACCTTCGACCGCGGAATCAAGTACATGGCCGGCCGGGAGTTCACCCGGAACGTCCTCGTTCTCGACTCATTTGCGGCCTGAACTCCGCGCCGCCCACAGCTCCAACTCGCCTCTCGCGACTCATAATCTCGCTTTACCGCTAGCCCCGACGGACCTCAAAGGACCTCCAAAAGGTCGAATCATCCCCCCCGCGGCTTTTTTCTGCCTTTATATTGACTTCACATGTTCTTTATGTTTCGCTCATATCACGGGCGCTCTTCCATGACCTCAGCCCGGATCTAGTTCGCTTGCAAGCGTTGGCGATGGCAACAGGGAAGGCAGGTAGACCATGAACAGTCTTGATCGGGTTATGGAGTATTTGGTTGCGGGGGTCTTCCTCTGCGTCGGCCTGGCCAGAATCATGAGATATAACCGCAGGCCAAAACCGCTCGGAGCGCAGTCGGCGGGTCTCCCCTTCGGGCTGCCCTACGGGTTCCTTATCGTAGTCGGCGTGTTTCAGATTGTGGCTGCGTTGGTCTTGATCACGCCACTCTCTTTCGCGCCTTCAATCGCCCCTTGGGCGGCTGCGGGACTCGTGCTCGTCACGCTCTATGGCGCCCTCTTTCACATGCGTCGCCATGAATCGGCTGTGCCGAACCTCACATTGTTTCTTCTGGTGATGTTCGTCGTCGTCGGCCGCTGGATGTAGCCGGGACGCACCTGTCTCGCCCTGAGTTAGATCAAGAAATCTGACTTAAACCGTATACGCGCCCACTCGCGTCTCGCGGCTGGTGAGCGCGTCGCACTTGCGGTCCAACACCTCGTATTCGCTGTCGTGCTCCCTGCGGAAGGCGCGAAACGCCTCTTCGCTCGTCCACCGGTCGATGGTCAGATAACTCCCCGAAACATAGGCCTCGCGCAGCAGCTCGGTCCCCAAATACTCGGGTGAAGTCTTGAAAAGCTGCGCCCAGGTACCCTCAGCCCCGTAGGCAGCCTCGAAGCCGGCCACCGTGTCCTCAGAAATCTCAAACTGCCAGACCACAACAAACATGAGAACCTCAATCGTCTCTTTATGGTAGCGCAACCGGTTTCGCCGGTAATCTCCCTCCTGGATCCCTCACCGCTCAGTCCCGGACTTCTTTCTCACATGGTGGTACACCGTCTCTTTACAGGGAGCATACTGATCATGGGTCGTTCTGTAAAGGAGTAACCTTCCCCTTAGGCCTCCTTTCTTGAGTTCCGCCCGCTCGACTTGCACGACAATTGATCAGGGTTTTTGACTAGGCTGTCCCGCTCAAAGTCAGTCATTCGCGCCGAATCTGATGCGCGCCCAAACCGGCTGTGGACGCTCTCGGCTCGCGCCACCTGCGCTCCGGCGCAAGCTCTGCAATCTGAAGACGTCGAATCAGGCTTCAAAGTGAGGGATCTATGAAGGCTCGCTACCCAGGCATCCGCGTTACCGCCAACGGCAACCAGCTCGTCAGCTACCACACTGAGACCCGCATCGCCGACGCCGGCGTTTTCTATCCCATCACCCCGTCCACTGAAGGCGGCGAGCTCTTCCAGCAGGCGTATGCCGAGGGACACCTGAACGTATTCGGCCACAACACCATAGCCATTGAAGCGGAAGGCGAGCACGCGGCCCAGGGCGGCGCCATCGCGCACTCCGTCTGCGGCAAGCGTGTCGTCAACTTCACTTCCGGTCAGGGAGTCGTCTACGGCGTCGAGCAGTATTACCACGCGCCCGGCAAAGGTTCCACCATGGTCCTCGAAGTCGGCGCCCGCGCCCTCACAAAGCACGCCCTCAACGTCCACTGCGGCCACGACGACATCTACGGCGCACTCGACACCGGTTGGATCATGATCTTCGGCAAGGACGCGCAGCAGGCCGCCGACCAGGCCCTCATTCTCCGCCGCGTCACCGAGCTCTCGCTCACGCCCGGCATGAACATCATGGACGGCTTCCTCACCACCCACCTCGAGCGCACCTTCTACAAGCATGAGTCGGAGCTGATCCGCGAATATCTCGGCGCTCCCGACGACATCATCGAC
Organism: uncultured Occallatibacter sp.; assembly: GCA_964468605.1. GTDB lineage: Bacteria > Acidobacteriota > Terriglobia > Terriglobales > Acidobacteriaceae > Telmatobacter. The sequence goes on from CAYYKV010000016.1 coordinate 28,681, forward strand.
TGCCCCACCGAAGCGCAGCGCGTTCTCTTCGGACCCACCCGCCGCCGCGTTCCCAAGATGATGGATCTCACCAATCCCGTCCTCCTCGGCCCCGTTCAGAACCAGGAACACTACATGCAGGGCGTCGTGGCCCGGCGCAATAACTTTGCCGAGCCGATTCTTGAGTTCCTTGAAGCCGCATACAAGGACTTCGGCGAGTTGACTGGGCGCTATTACGGGTTGGTCACCGAATACAAAACCGCTGACGCCGACACGGTTTTTGTCTCGCTCGGCTCAGCCGCGGAAAACATTGAAGCCGCGGTCGACTACCTGCGCCAGACCCGCGGCTCCAGCGTCGGCTCCGTCCACGTCAACGTCATTCGCCCGTTCCCTGAGGCGGCTCTCGTCGCCGCGCTCAAGGGCAAAAAGAACGTCATCATTCTCGAGCGCACCGACGAAGCTCTCTCCGGCGACAATCCCCTCGGCCGCGACATTCGCACCGCATTCTCAAAAGCATTGCAGGGAACAGAGGGCCTTCCCGCAATCACCCTCGCCGAAGTCCCGCGCTTCATCGGCGGCAGCTACGGCCTGGGCTCGCGCGACTTCCGCCCCGAGCACATTATCGGAGCCTTCGAGTTCGCCACTGCCGGCCGCGCGCGCAAAGACGGCAAGACCGCAGCCGACGGCATCAACTTCATCG
>CAYYKV010000017.1:0-29026 GCA_964468605.1 uncultured Occallatibacter sp.
CGCATGGTGAACATCTGGAATGCGTACCAGTGCATGGCGACATTCAATATGTCGCGCTCGGCCTCGTCATTCGAGTCGGGCATCGGCCGCGGACTGGGTTTTCGCGACTCGAACCAGGACCTGCTGGGTTTTGTTCACATGGTGCCCGCGCGAGCTCGGGAGCGCATCCTTGACCTGGCCTCAACGCAACTCGACACCGGAGGCGCTTATCACCAATACCAGCCGCTTACCAAGCGTGGCAACAACGACATCGGAAGCGGATTCAATGACGATCCGCATTGGCTCATCCTCGGTGTCGCGGCCTATCTCAAGGAGACAGGTGACTGGAGCATCCTCAACGAGTTGGTGCCGTACGACAACAAACCCGGCACGGAGGAGCCGCTCTACGCGCATATGGGTCGCAGCTTCGGCTACACCTTGGAGCGCCTCGGACCTCACGGGCTGCCGCTGATCGGCCGCGCGGACTGGAACGACTGCCTGAACCTGAACTGCTTTTCCGACACGCCCGGCAATTCATTCCAGACCACGACCAACCGGGACGGCATGGTGGCTGAGTCAGTGTTCATCGCCGGGCTCTTCGTGCGCGCTTCGCGCGAGCTTGCTGCGATCGCCTGCCACCAAGGCCACCCGGACGATGCGAAGCGTTTTTTGGCAGCGGCCGAGAAGATGGAGCAGACAGTCAAGGAACACGGATGGGACGGTGAGTGGTTCCTGCGCGCCTACGACAGCTTCGGCGAGAAGATCGGATCAAAAGAGCGCGACGAAGGCAAAATCTTCATTGAATCAAATGGCTTTTGCGTGCTGGCTGGCATCGGGCTCGACGACGGCAGGGCCGCCAAGGCTCTGGCTTCCGTGCGCGAGCGCCTGGCCACAAAGCATGGGCTCGTTGTGCATCAGCCGGCCTACACTCGCTATTATCTGCACCTCGGTGAGATTTCTTCGTACCCGCCGGGCTACAAGGAAAACGCGGGCGTGTTCTGCCACGTGAATCCCTGGGTGATGATTGCCGAAACGCGGTTGGGCCACGGCGATGAAGCGCACGACTACTACCTGCGCATCAATCCTTCGGCGCGCGAAGAGATTAGCGAAGTGCATCGCTGCGAGCCTTATGTCTACGCGCAGATGATCGCCGGCAAGGATGCGCCGACATTCGGCGAGGCCAAGAACTCCTGGCTCACAGGAACCGCGGCATGGAACTATTACGCCATTACGCAGTGGATCCTCGGCGTGCGCCCGACGTACGGCGGCCTGGAGATTGCCCCGGTGATTCCGGCCGGCTGGCAGGGCTTTACCGCAACGCGCATCTTTCGTGGAGTGAAGTATAAGATCGCCATCGAGCGCGCGGGCCCTGGGAACAACGTCGCGCTGACCGTCAACGGATCGCCGATCGAGGGAAACATCGTGCGCCCTCCCACAGATGGCAGCAATGAAATCTCGATCTCGGCGGTCCTGAGCTAGCTCTGCTGAAGCATTTTTCCGTGCACCAAGGAGCCGTTTTGTATTCCGCCAACGAAAAACGCTACGACACGATGCAGTACCGCCGATGCGGTCTCAGCGGAGTTCGGCTGCCTGCGATCTCTCTCGGACTGTGGCACAACTTTGGCGGTGTAGATGACTTCGAGAACTCGCGCGCCATGGTGCGCCGCGCATTCGACCTGGGCATCACCCACTTCGACCTCGCCAACAATTACGGCCCTCCGCCAGGCAGCGCCGAGAGCAACTTCGGCGAGATTCTGCGTCTCGACTTCAAACCTTATCGCGACGAGCTGATCATCAGTTCCAAGGCCGGTTACGAAATGTGGCCCGGCCCATACGGCAACTGGGGATCGCGAAAGTACCTGCTAGCGAGTCTCGACCAGAGCCTGAAACGCATGGGCCTGGAGTACGTCGACATCTTCTACTCGCATCGTCCCGATCCGGAGACGCCCGTGGAAGAGACGATGTCGGCGCTCGATCAGGCGGTACGTTCCGGCAAAGCTCTTTATGCCGGCATCTCCAACTACAACCCGGCGCAAACGGCCACGGCGGTCAGGATTCTGCGCGAGCTCGGCACGCCGTGCCTGATTCATCAGCCCAAATATTCGATGTTCGTGCGGACTCCAGAGCACGGGCTTCTCGATGTGCTGGTCAATGAAGGCGTGGGCGCAATCGCCTTCTGTCCACTGGCGCAGGGCATGCTCACCGATCGCTATCTCAAGGGCATTCCCACGGATGCCCGAGCCGCAAAACCGCATGGTTTCCTCAAGAGGAAAGACGTCGATGAGGATCACCTCGCCAAAGTGCGAGCGTTGGACGACCTTGCGCGCGAACGAGGGCAAACGCTGGCGCAGATGGCTCTTGCGTGGGTGCTGCGGGATAGTCGCATGACGTCAGCGCTGATTGGCGCCAGCCGCGTGGAGCAGATCGAGCAGAACGTAGCCGCCTTGGCAGATTTGGCCTTCCCGGACAAGGATCTGGCACGTATTGACGCGATTCTGACTGACGGAGAGTAAGTGGGCTGCGAGGCCCACAATAGCCGCCAAACAAGGCTCTGGGTTTGGCCAAGCCGCATGCTCGTCGCACATCTGACACTTTAGTAATGCTTAGACATGGTTATCTAAGTTCCATATTCGACCCATAAATGGTTACCATCGTCCCATGGTGACTTGTTTTGCGGGCAGCCATAGATCGACGCTCGCGTGAAGGGTTCTCCCCGAAATCGTCCCACATTTATTCGTTATGGGCGGAAGAAACCTGCGAGTTCGCCTCGCGGACAAGATGTCGATTTGAGATTTCAGATGAGTAGGAGCCGGCACCTCAAGGAGCAACTCATACTGTGAGTTCAGCAGGCGTATCACCAAATTTCGAGACCAAACACGCCGAAATGATTGGCGCCACCCTCTTGTCGGTTGCCTTGATTGGCCCAGACGCTCAGAGACGTTCGGTGATGGCCAGGGCTCTCGCCGAAACTGGCCGGGCCAACGTCCGCGAATTCGACTCCTACCCGCCGGAACGTGAACACCTGCATGGATTGTTGGCGTCCTTCGAGGTTGTCATCCTTGATCTGGACAGTGATGCGGATGTCGCTCTGGATTTAGTGGAAAGAGCGAGCGCCAATGAGGCGGCGACGATCATGGTCTATTCAGAGAAGACAGATCCGAAACTCGCGATCCGCTCCATGCGCGCGGGTGCTCGTGAGTACCTGTTTCTACCGCTCGACCAAGGCGCTGTGGCGGAGGCTCTCGATCGCACAGAAACTGTCCTTCGCGAGAAGACTCCAACGGCTGCCAGGACTCTAGGAGGGTTGCATGTTTTTGTCGGGTCCAAAGGAGGATCCGGGGTTACGACAGTCGCCTGCAACGTTGCCATCGCCTTGGCGCAGAGATCCGGTCAAAGCATCCTGCTCGTCGACCTCGCTGTCCCCATCGGAGATGCGGCCCTGTGCCTGGGGATCACTGCGGGCTACTCGACGGAGGACGCCCTGAAAAGTATCGACCGGCTGGATGCGAGTTTTCTTCGAAATCTACTGGTCAAGCATCGGTCTGGAGTGTTCGTGCTGGCGGCTCCCACCAAAGTTCCCGACGTCGAGGTTTCTAAAGGCGCCATTGAAAAGCTGATCGCGATCGCGCGGCGCGAATTCGATCATGTGATCGTAGATGTGGGATCGAGGATTGATGTGGCGGCCAAAGTTCTCTTCGAAGAAGCCTCAATGATCTATCTCGTCACCCAAACCGGCATCTCCGAACTTCGAAATTCGAATCGCTTAGTCTCAAAGTTCTTCGCTGAAGGAAGACCAAACCTGGAAATCGTGGTCAATCGGTTTGAATCTCGCTTCCTGGAACCAGCGAATGAAGAGGTCATCGCTCAAGCTCTCGGCAGACCGGTGCGTTGGAAGATCCCCGATGATCAGGACGCTGCGCGGGCGTTACAGTACGGCGACTCCGGACTTCCTGAAACACGCATTTCGCGCATCAGCCGGGAGATGGCGAGTTCGATTTCAGGACGCCAGAGTCCACAAGGAAGGAAACGGGATTTTGACCATCCGGATCTGGGTAGAGACATTGCGCGGTTAGATTCTGGCAGGATTGAACCGCCGAGCGCTAAGGTTCTGCATTCGGGCGATGCGCGCACCACTTCGGCTATCACGTGGCCCGCGCCCGACCCGATTACTTACGGGAACAAACTCACATTCGCCCAGCTCAACGCGACCGCGTCGGTTGAGGGAACTTTGGTCTACACACCCGGCCCAGGCTATGTGTTGCCGGTCGGAACTCACTCGCTGTGGGTCACGTTCACTCCCGCGGACTCTAACGGCAACGCTTCGCAGCAGGCCTCGGTTTCAATTGTTGTGGCCAAAGCCAAACCGGTTCTCTCATGGCCAACTCCCGCCGGAATCATTTACGGCACCGCATTGGACGATGCTCAGCTGAATGCCTCCGTGTCGGTGCCTGGAAGATTGGAGTACTCTCCGGCGCCGGGCGAAGTGCTCCCTCCCGGAAAACATTCGCTTTCGGTAACCTTCACACCCGCCGACGGTGCAAACTACACAACGGCAAAGGCTAGCGTGTCGCTGGCCGTTGCCAAGGCAACGTGCGAGGTCCAATGGCCGGCGCCCGATCCTATTACATACGGATCAAAGCTCAGCAACTTGCAACTCTGTGCCATGGCTTCGGTTCCGGGAACGTTTGAGTACAAACCTGGCGTAGGGGCGGTGCTTGCGGCTGGAGAGCATAAGCTGTCGGTCGTTTTCACCCCGGCAGATACCGTGGGCTACTCTCCATCGCGGGCCGCCGCCTCAGTGACTGTGGCTAAAGCAACTCCCCGCATCATATGGCCAACGCCGGATCCAATTGCCTATGGCGTTTCCCTGAGCACAATTCAGCTGAATGCCAAGGCATCAGTACCAGGATCTTTTGTTTATGCACCTGCTGCGGGCGAGATGCTGAAGCCAGGAGTACATGAACTCTCAGTAACCTTCACCCCGACCGACACTTTGAACTACACAACGGTGAGCGCAGTCGTGTCGCAGCCTGTCACCGAGAAACTACCAACCATCATCACCTGGCCGGCCCCATCTGCAGTTCCTTACGGCACCGCGCTGGGTCCCGCTCAGTTGAATGCCACGGCCTCGGTTCCGGGAACATTTGTCTACACTCCTTCCGAGGGCCACGTACTTGCGCCAGGGAGATATACGCTCTCAGCATCGTTCACACCATCGGACACCGAAAAACACGGGACGGCGCAAGCCACGGTCGTAATTGAAGTGGAAGGCTCGCCTTACACTGCTTCATTGCCAACCATAGAGGATGAGCCTGAGTCCGCGCAGACCTTCACAACGACCAAGTTTGCCCCGGCAGATTCGGTACCGGCAGAAGCCACAATCGAACCCACTGCCGGCGAAACAATCCCGCGCGAAACGCGCACATACAAAGGCGCGGTCTACGAGAAAGGTGAGGACGGTCAATGGCATCTCCAGAAGAATTAGCTCCGTTACTACCTGAAACGCTTCCGGAGGACTTCACAGAATGGGATAGCGAAGGTTCTCCCGAGTCTAAGCCTGTTCCTTTGGGTGAATGGGAAGAATGGGAAGCCACTCATTCGTTCAGAGAAACTCCAAAGCCGCTTGGTCGATCCGTTAACCGCGATGAAACCAAGGCATCTTTGGGAGACAGGCCGCATGCTTCGAGTTCAGCTTCGTCCGCACCGGTCGTTGTCGAGCAACAAGTGGATTTTGGCTATGGGAACAGCGAAGCATCTCCTTCGACCAAACCTGTCAACTCTCGTGAAGAATGGGAGGCATGGATAGAGGCTCATTCCTTCGGCGAGACTCCAAAGCCATTTGGACAATCCGCCGAGCGCAGAGCAATCATGTCGCCCGTGGTGAACAGGACACGTACTTCGGATTCAGGCTCGTCCGCATCGGTCCTGGTCAAGGAGCAAGAGTCGACCAGCGAGCCGCAAGATCGATCGCCCAGCGCCGCTTCGCACGGTCCTCAGGATATCCGTATCGCGAATGAGGTTCCTGCGGTGCAGGGTCTGCCGAACGTTGCGACATCCGATGGAAAGCTTAACTCAACCCAACCCGCGGCGACATTGAAACGCGAAGCTGAGGAGGCTCTCTTCCAGTGGTATTCATCGAAGGACATCGAAGTTAAGGGAGAGCTGAAAACGGCGGAGCAGAAAACGGCAAAAAAGAAGTGGTTGACCGTTGCTGCCGTTGGCGCCAGCTCAATTCTTCTTCTGCTCATGATCCCGCTGTTCTATCACGGATCGAATTCCGTGGCGAAACCATCTGTTCAGCCAGTGCCGGAAGCGACCGATACTCAGCAGGAGGTGCAGGCGCCGGATCCGCCGGCGGTTGAACCGTTAACTCAGGACAAGCCGCTCGCAACGACCGAAAAGCAACCTGCAGTGAACGACCAGCCGGCCAGCCCGCAGGAGACAGCGAATTCGGCCCAGGCGCCGACGAAACTCCAGGCCAAGGTCATGGACGATCAGCTCACCGCGCCAACACTGATTCCGCAGGGCAATGAGAGGCAAGTCGCGGATAGCGCACCTCCCTCCGTGAGCCTTGGCGCAGCCGGTGCGGACGGTCTGGCCGGCAGCAGCGCGAATGCAAGATTCTTGAATGGACAAGCGCAACCAGCGGTCAAAGTTGTACCTTCCAAACCGATCGCCATTTCATCCGGCGTCGCGACCGGAATGTTGATTCTGAGGACGCCACCTGTTTATCCGTCCATCGCTAAAGCAGCCCGCGTGTCTGGCACTGTGGAGATGCATGCCATAATCTCCAAGACTGGAACGATCAAAGATCTGCAAGTTGTGAGCGGGCCGACCATGTTGCAGCAGGCCGCCGTCGATGCCGTGCGGAACTGGCGTTACAAACCGTACAGGCTCAACAACCAGCCGACCGAAGTTGAAACAACGATCAAGCTGATCTTCGCCCTTGAATGATGAAGTACCCAAGCCCGAAGGTTACTCGATCCCTGAATGCTCCCGCACGGGATTCCATAGAACGATTCACTCTAAATCCGCCGAGAAGGCCCCCATCGCACCGAAGCCGAGATCGCCGTCTATCTTCTCTTCTTTCTTCGCAATCCGGTGCAAATGTGAGTCGCAATCCGCTCGCGATCTTCGAAGAAGTTCGTTCTGCACCAACCCTGGTGATATTCACAGATTTACTTGACTTTTGCACTTGCATCCACAGATTCAGCGGACGTACTGTCACAACAACTGATGAGCCTGTAGGGCATCGGGAGTTGGTCGCCGGAACGGTTGGTGGAACGAAAGGCCGATGAGAATCGGAGAATCGCCGCCACCCCAGCCAGAGGGTGAAACCTGGGGCGAAAGCCCAAGAGGGATCGCTGGCTGCGCCAGAGATTACAAAAGCCGACGCAAGTCGGAAGTTGTCAAGCTGGCAGATCCGGAAGGTACGCGAACCGGCGGAAATTGAATACTCATCGACGGCTTTGCCGGCGATGCAAGGTTCGGTTGAAGTTAGGGGCGTATCAAAGGCCCAGCCGGAGGTAGAGACGCCAGGCGCAAGCCGGGCGAATTGAAACCGGTGAAGCCGGAGGGTGGAACAGCCGATGCGAGTCGGAGGTTCGCCGCCGGTTTGGCAAACGGGGGCAACAGCCAGCGCGAGCTGGAGGTTGCAGCAGCGGACGGCGCAAGCTTGAAGCTGCAACAACAGACGGCGAAAGCCGGAGGTTGTTCGAGCCAGCCGAGCTAAAGGATCAGAATCCGGTGTGAGTCGGCAGTTGATCGCCGGCCTTGCCGGTGGAGGGGTCGTTCGGCGCAAGCCGGATGGATTGCCATCGGTCGATCGGAAGCGCGCAACAGCCGATGCGAGTCGGAGGTTAGCCACCGGTCGAGCTGAGCGGAACCACGTCGATCCGAGCCGGGGAAGTCGGCCACCGGTCGAGCCGGAGTGCGGGGCAGTAGGCGCAAGCCGAAAGTTCCGTGCCGGCGCAGCCAGAGGAGGGAGCGGCAGCGAAAGCTGCAGGTTCGCCGCTGGGGGAGCCGGAGGACGCGACAGCCGGTTGTACTATGCGATCATCAAGATTGAAACGCCAGAGGCTTCGGTCTCTGGCGTTTTCAATTTGGGCGCAGATTTTCCCGCTCACCTTGACTCGGCGGCCCTAAGAAAACTCCAGATCGATTCTTTGGCTTAACCGCGCACCAGCGGCAGCCCGGCGCGCTCCGCGATCAATTGCGCCACCCTCTTGGGCCGGTAGAAGGCATGGGATGTGAAGGTCACCGTGCTGGTGTCCGCGCCCAGAATGGTGAACTTGTGCGCATTCGGAATCCGCTTGTAGTGGACTGCGGCGATTCCATTCCACGGCATAAACACTTCTTCTGCGTCGTTGACGTTGTCGAGTTTGAAGTGCGCTCCATAGCTGTCGAGCAGAACCGAGGAATGCGCCATCAGGTTCCCCTGCCGCCACAGGAAGACCTGCGACATGGCCATCAACCAGGCTCCCAGCACCCACAACGCGCCTTGGGCAAACCTGTCGAGACTCATCGCGCTCAACGGGAAAACTGTCGTGAGGGCGACAAACAACATACTAAGCGAGATGATCAGCGAAGCGACGCTGCCCAGAAAGGTGAGAAAAATCAAAACACGGTTGTTGCGCAGCACCGTCGGGCACTCGCCGAGCAAATGAACTTGTCTGCTGACCCCCGTGCCCGGCGCCAGAATTTGTTCTTGCGCTTCGTACACAATCCCTCCTCCACGAAGACATCGTTGAGCCTACAGGGGAGGCAGGCTTGCTGATAATCCATCGTGCATCTCTTCACGTCGTCGTGGTCGGCGCCAGGCGCATCGCACTCGTAGCGCGCAGCCTGATCTTCCATCAAGATCGCAAACAGGGAAGTCCCTGGTGGAAGCACCGGCGAGGGGAGAACGACGGCAGGTATCCGAGATTACATCAACAATGAAGCCCTTGCAAGTATGCAAAGCATGAATTTCGCCGTTCTTTTTTGGCTGGTTCCATTCCTCCTTTCGCCGGTCTTTCGCCGCAGGTTTTTGCTGTCTCGTCTAAACTGTCTCAGGGCAAATATGAAGCTCGGTCTGGGGCTCTACCGGCACATGCTGAACGACGAATATTACGCATTCGCCGTGCAGGCCGGCTGCACCCATGTCATTGTTCATCTCGTTGACTACTTCCGTCAGGGCCAAGCCAATCCATCCAACAATCAACCGACCGGTGGCAAAGACAAACCTTGGGGCTTGGCCGGCGATCCTAACCGCTTGTGGACCGCCGCTGAGCTGATCGCGCTTCGCAAGCAGGTTGAGGCTGCTGGCCTCAAGCTCGAGGGCATCGAAAACTTCGACCCCGCTCACTGGTACGACATTCTTCTCGACGGCCCCAAACGCGCCCAGCACATGCAGAACGTGCATGCAATCATCCGCGCCGTGGGCGAAGCCGGCATTTCCACCTTGGGCTACAACTTTTCCATCGCCGGAGTTGCCGGCCGTTCCAGCGGGCCCTTTGCACGTGGCGGCGCGGAATCCGTTGGCATGAACGGCCCCGTCGACACCCCCATTCCGAACGGTGTTGTCTGGAACATGATCGTCGATCCCAATGCACCCCCGGGCACGCTGCCCACCATCACCCACGACGAACTATGGCGCCGTCTGCAGCGGTTCCTTGAGGAAGCTCTCCCCGTCGCCGAAAAAGCCGGTGTCCGTCTCGCCGCGCACCCGGACGATCCGCCCACCCCCACCATGCGCCGCCAGCCGCGACTCGTCTACCAGCAGGGCATGTACCAGCGCCTCATCGACATTTCTCCCAGCCCGTCGAACATGCTCGAGTTCTGCCTCGGCACGCTCGCCGAGATGACAGAAGGCGACATTTACGAGACCGTCGAGCGCTACAGCAGCCAGCGTCGCATCGCCTACGTCCACTTCCGCAACATCGCAGGCAAGGCTCCGCACTATCACGAAACTTTCATCGACGACGGCGAAGTCGATATGCTCCGCATCCTCTATCTCCTCGAGAAGAACGGCTTCGACGGCGTCGTCATTCCCGACCACGCCCCGCAGATGACCTGCTCCGCACCGTGGCACGCGGGAATGGCGCACACGCTTGGTTTTCTGGGCGCGGGCCTCATGGCCATCGCTCGTGGATTCAGGCCGGAGCCAATTACGCGCGATTCCAATTCTCGGCTTGTCGCCGATTCGCGCGCCTGATTGCGCGGTAGTGAGTTATTTTGGTTCTGATTCCCAGGGCGCGGTCGCCCCGGGCCCGCTAGAACTACGCTTGTTTTGCGTGTCGCGCCCTGGTTGCCGCAACGGCCTTTTCGAGGAGTGTCTCAAGCACCTTCGCGTCCACATCCGCGAGCTTCTTGATGTAGAGGCATCCTTTGCCGGTCGTGTACTTGCCGAGTTTGGCGAGCAATGCTTCAGCGCCCGCAAAGCCTATCGCGCCGTACAAAACGTTTGCCGCCTTGCGCGGCGAAAAGCCGACGATGGGCATATCGCCCTCGCGTCCGCTCTCGTGAGTATAGTGGTAGCTGCCGAAGCCGACGATCGAAGGCCCCCACATGCTGGGCTCGTTTCCGGTGACCTTCTGCATCAGCTTGGCCAGAGCCTTGGCGTCTGCGCGCCGGGCCTTGTCAGTGCAAGCATCGAGAAACGCTGGAACGCTGACGGTTGTGGGTTTCGTCTTATTCTCGGCCATGAATTTGCCCTTGGGATGATCATCCAGAGCTTACGGGACAAATTCTATCTCCGGTCCGTCCTCAACTCAAGAAGACCGGCCAACTGTCCACTAGCGATCGTGGCGTCGTGTGAGGCAGCCGTTGCGCAGGTTGCGCAACTAGGTAGAACTAAGATGAACCGATGCAGTGGGGCAATGATCTTTGAGCTTTTGCTGCAACATGGGCAGGTCGGTGATATGTCCGTCAGGAATCGGAATCCGCTGGGTGATTTGGGTTGAGGTAGCTCCGTTGAACGATTCGAAAACCAATATCAGTCGAGCCGGTTGATCCAAAGCGACGGTCGCCTTCAGCAGGTACCTGCCGGAGAGGATCCAGGGCATATATGCCCCGTTACAGAACATGCCCTCGTCACCGAACCATGTGTCCGGTGCCGCCGCGAGCAGCCGCCGATAGCGGCGGTCAAAATTGGTGCCTTTAAACCAGTACGCGACTACCACGAGCAGGACGAGAATGCCCGTCAAACCGCCCACGATGATTTCGTTCTCTCGCAGGCTTGCGCCAGTAAACAGAGCGCCCAACACGAAAAGCCCTACGCACAATAAAACAAACCCCGAAACGCCCTTCCAATTCCACGGGCCTTCCTGGGCTTTTTCCCAGTCGCGTTGACTTTCTGCCCATTGCGTCCATCTCTCCGGCGTGTATTGCCAGTGCGCCCATGGATTGGCGATAACCGCCGACATGCCGCGATCGTTTCGCCGCGCCATCATGAATGCGATCGACAGCATGGGGCCGCACAAGAGCAGCACAAATGCGCCAAGGCCTTCCGGAAGCCATTGCCACGAAGATGGAAGCACGAGCGATGCCACTGCGTTGATAAGCAGGAAGACTACGAGACTCCAAATCCACTGGTAGACCTTGTGCCGATTGAAGCTGACCAGCCTGGCAGACGGTGGGAGCGCGGTAACATGCGAGTCGGTGATGCGGACAATAAAGATACTGGATCCGCACGCCAGCGCTAGAAGGGCCACGAAGCCCGCAATTCCCTCTACAACCGGCGACCGGCTCAATGAGCCATTCACAATCACATATGCCGTGCCAGCAACAACCGCAACGATCAGCAGAAAACCGCCGCCGAGCTTCAATGTGGTCTCGACGGAATAGAGCGGGCTCTTCCGCCAGCCGGCGAAAGCGCCGGCGATGGTGAGAACGCAAAAAATCAGCAGAGCTATTTGCACGTGCGCCTGACGTTCATCTCTAGATTCGATTGCATCTCTTTTTCAGCGGGCGGTGTGATTTGAAGTGCAGCCACTTATCGGTCTCCAACGGTATTCTCACCGGGTTTCGGCGAAGGGTTCGTTGAAGTATAGTGCAGCGAAGACAAGCTTGTGCCCTATTCTGCAAATCTGATCAGATCCCATGTATTCCGAGCCATCCGCTAGCTGCGTTGGCTTTGCCCGCTTCGCTCGCGGATAATAAACAGATGTAGAATTACGGCTTGGCGAATGCCGGAAGGGAATTCGTTCACCTGATACTCGATCGATTCAGCCTCAAAGGAAAATCCGCCCTCGTCACTGGCTCATCTCGCGGATTGGGTGCCGCTATCGCAGTCGCTTTCGCCGAGGCGGGCGCGAATGTCGCGGTGCACGGATCCAGCGCTGTTCCCACGGCCGCGCAGCAAAAGCTGATCGCTCTCGGCGTCGAGTCCATTGCCCTCGCCGGCGACGTCGGCGAGGCGGATGTCTGCGCGCGTCTTGTGGAGGAAACCGTCCGGCAACTCGGGACGATCGATATCTTGGTCAACAACGCCGGCATCATTCGCCGATCGCCCGCCACCCAGCACTCCGAAGAAGATTGGAAGGCGGTCATCGACGTCAATCTCACTAGCGTTTTTCGCCTAACCCAGCACGCCGGCCGCCACATGCTCCCGCGCGGCGCGGGCAAGATCATCAACGTCGCTTCGCTGCTCACCTTCCAGGGTGGAATTCTGGTGCCTTCCTACGCGGCGGCAAAGGGCGGCGTTGGCCAGCTCACCAAGGCCTTCGCCAACGAGTGGGCTTCGAAGGGCATCAACGTCAACGCCATCGCCCCCGGCTACATGGACACTGACAATACCGAGGCGCTGCGCAATAACCCTGAGCGCGCCCGGCAGATTCTCGAGCGCATTCCCGCCTGCCGCTGGGGCAAGCCTGAAGACCTGGCCGGCGCTGCCGTCTTTCTTGCCTCGGAGGCCAGCAACTACGTCCACGGCCACATTCTCGTAGTGGACGGAGGCTGGCTCAACCGGTGATCCTATCCTTTACGGCTCCCCGCTCATGCGGCCGCCGGGCTTGAGGCAAAATCGATGAGCGAATCCAGAGTCATTTGCACGACCACCAACGCCACAAGGGTCACTACCCCCGAGCCGGGCATGATCCGCCAGGTCCTCGCCTACAACCCGCACCTCATGCTTGTGCGCCACACACTTGAGAAGAGTTGGAAGGGCGTGCGCCATAGCCACCCGCATCATCAAATGGTTTATGTTGTGCGCGGACACATCCTTTTTCAGGCTGAAGGCAAGAGCTGGGAAATGCGCGCCGGCGACAGCATCGTCGTCGATGGCGGCGTCGAGCACGAGGCCTCAGCCATTGAAGCTTCCGAGGTTCTGGACATTTTCACGCCTTACCGACAGGAATATGCCTAGCCTGCGGCTGCTTTCCCTTTGTTACCTGGTCCGCCCCCATCGGGCTTTGGAGGTTTTCTTGAGATTGACCATGAAATTCCGCTGGCTCTTGTCCCTCGTCGTTGCGGCTGCCTGCGCGGCAACTTTGATCGCTCAGCCGCCTCCGCCGGCTTCCAGCATTACGGGCATCGCGCACATCGCATTCCGCGTCAGCGACCTCGATCGAGAAATCGCCTTCCTCGGCAAGCTCGGCTATCTGGAATCCTTCGCCATGACCAACGCCGGCAAAACCACGGAGGCATTTATCAAGGTCAACGATCGCCAGTTCATCGAACTCTATCCCCAAACCGATCCCTCACAGCCCCTCGGCTGGATGCATGTTTGCTACGAGGCTGGCGACCTGAATGTGCTGCAGCACTACTACGCCACAGAAGGCCTCAATCCCTCGCCGGTCCGCAAGGCCGCGGCAGGCAATCTCATCTCCTCCTTCAACGATCCCGAGGGCCGCGTCACCGAGTTCACCCAGTACATGCCCGGTTCGCGCCACACTCTCGACATAGGCCAACACCTCGGGCCCGGCCGCATCTCCACTGAGCTGATGGGAATCGATTTGCCCGTAAGAGAAGGCGCCGCGATGAAAGAGTTCTATACCGACCTCGGGTTCGAAGCTGAAGATACCAACGGCAACGTGCGCCTCACCACCCCCGGTGCGCCCGATCTGCACATGGAATTCCGACCCGCAGGGCTTGGCTCCCAACCGGAGTTCCTCTTCCCAGTCGCCGACGCGAAGCGCGCTTACGAAGCGCTGGAGTACGCAGGCGTCAACGCGCAGCGCAGCGGAGGCCTTGTCTTCGTCAAGGATCCTGACGGCAATCTGTTTGTCTTTCTTTCAACCGGTCGTTGACAAACAGAAGGAGAGCATTCTTTTCCTGAAAGCAAAAGAGCCAACAGGGTTCGGCCTTGCGCTCAGTGGATGGTCTTCGACTTCCGTTGCATGTAATCCATCATCACGTACTGCCCCAGCGTGGCTGGCGTGGTGAAGTACGCCTTGCCCCGGCACATCTCCGAGACTTTGTGCACAAACTGCACCAGCCCGTAGTCCTGCGCCAGCATGAACGTATTGATCATCACGTTTGACCGTTTGCAGCGTGCCACTTCTTCCAAAGTCTCGCTCACCACCAGCGGGTCCAATCCGTAGGCATTCTTGTAAATTCTTCCATCGGGAAGCGTGAGTGCAGAGGGCTTCCCATCCGTGATCATCACAATCTGCTTCATGTCTTTGCGCTGCCGCGAAAGCACGCGTTGGGCCACACGCAAGCCTTCGCGCGTGTTCGTGTGCCACGGACCCACCTTCACCCGCGCCAGATGCGACACCGGCAACTCCTCCGCTGAATCGTGAAACAGCACCAGCGACAGCGAATCGCCCGGATACTGCGTGCGGATCAAATGGGAAAGCGCCATGGCCACACGCTTAGCCGGAGTAAACCGGTCTTCGCCGTACAGAATCATCGAGTGCGAGCAATCCAGCATCACTACCGTCGCGCATGAGCTCTGGTAGTCGCACTGGTGCACTTGCAAATCTCCGTATTCCAGATTCAGCGGCAGCTCCAGCCCATCGCGCGCAATCGCCGAGCTCAGCGTTGCCGTCGCGTCCAGGTTCAGCGTATCGCCGAATTCGTAGCGCCGCGATCCGCCGCTCGTCTCGATCCCCGTTGCCCAGTCCCGCGTGTCGTGCCGTCCATAGCTCGACTTGCCTAGCGACCCCATCAAATCGCGCAGCGTCTTGAAGCCTAGAAAGTCCAGGCTCTTGTCGGTCACCTCGAAGCGGACGTTGTCGCGATCTCGCCCCTCCGCATTTCCCACCCGTCCGTTCGTCTCGTCAATGCGTGTTGGGCCATTTTGCGGCATTGCCGAGATGTAATTCTCCTGCTCCATCCGTTCCATCAACTTTTCGGCCAACTCGTCCAGCCTGCCCTCGGCCATCATCCGGTCCAGCAGCTCACGTGTCTCGCCGTCGAAGAAGTCACTGGTCTCGAGCACCCGCCGCAGCGCCTCGCGCAGATCGTCCATCGTGTGGTCCAGATCCTGAAAGCCCGTGAACGTGTCGTAGTAGCCGGAATCGAGCAGGTAATCAGACAGCGCATCGAGCAGGCCCTCGAGATCCATCTCCGAGGCCAGATCGCCGGTGTACTTCGTATATCGAATCCTCTTCATCGCTCGCGAGTCCCTAAGTCCCTGGTTCCTACGTCCCTGCTTTAGTTCAGCCCCCCGCCCTTGCGTGAGCGCCGCGCGCGCTGCCAGTCTTCGTACTCCATATCCAGATCCTTGCGCTCCGGGGTTGACTCCTCGCGTTCGCGCAGCCGCACGCTTTTCTCCGCGGCAAATCCATGCTGCTCGTTGCGGCTCAGCTTGTGATGCGCCACCAGGCCCTCCAGCAGAAACTCCGCGGCGGCCACCACCTTCGGCGCGGCGTCGCCGGACTTCACGCCCAGCGGCGGCAACTTGTCGATCAGTCCGTGAATCCCTTTCAGCTCCTTGAGCGCCGCGGCCGCCGATTGATCCTCGTCCAGCTTCACCGTTCCGCCCAGATTGAACCACTGCTCGATCTGTTCGGTGTCCACGCCTTCAAAGTGGCGGTCGTAAACCTTGCCCACTGCCATTCGAATCAGCTCGCGCACCACTGTGTCCGCGCCGCGCATCTCGCCTTCGTACTCCAGCTCCAGTTTGCCTGTGATTCCCGGCATCGCCGCATAGAGGTCGCTCACCCGCGGCAGCACCGGCACGTCGCCGGTCGCGAGCGCCCTCCGCTCAGCGTTTGAAATCACAAGTTCCAGCGTCGAAATCGGCAGCCGCTGGCTCACTCCGCTGCGCTTGTCCACCTTCTTGTCCTCGCGCGCGCTGAACGCCACTTGCTCCACCACTTCGCGCAGGTACTGCGGAATCTCGATTGCCCCGTCGCCGCGCGCCGCCCACGCCTCCTGCGCTGTGATCGCGACGCCTTCTTCCAGCGTCTCCGGGTAATGCGTCCTGATCTCCGAGCCAATCCGGTCCTTCAGCGGCGTGATGATCTTGCCGCGTGCCGTGTAGTCTTCGGGGTTGGCGCTGAACACCAGCGCCACGTCCAGCGCCAGGCGCACCGGATAGCCCTTAATCTGAACGTCGCCTTCCTGCATGATGTTGAACAGCGCCACCTGAATCTTTCCCGCCAGGTCGGGCAACTCGTTGATCGCGAATAGTCCGCGATTCGCCCGTGGCAGCAGGCCGTAATGCATGGTCAACTCGCTCGACAGGTTTTCGCCTCCGCGCGCTGCCTTGATTGGATCCAGGTCGCCAATCAAATCCGCCACCGTCACGTCCGGTGTCGCGAGTTTTTCCACATAACGTTCCTCGCGTTTGATCCACGCAATCGGCGTCGCGTCCCCTCGCTCCGCAATCAGTTCGCGGCATCGCCGGCAAAGCGGCTGGTAGGGGTTGTCGCGAATCTCGCAGCCCGCTACGTAGGCCATCCGCTCGTCCAGCAGCGCCGTCAGCGCGCGCAGGATGCGGCTCTTCGCCTGCCCGCGCAGCCCCAGCAAAATAAAGTTCTGCTTTGACAGCACCGCGTTCACAATCTGCGGGATTACCGTGTCTTCGTAGCCGACGATTCCCGGGAACACCGTCTCCCTCGCCTTCAGCCGCGCCATCAGGTTCTGGCGCATCTCATCCTTCACGTTGCGCGCCTTGATTTGCACTTCTGAGAATTGCTTGCTGTCGCGCAGTTCGCCGAGGGTCTGGGGAAGAGTAGTTGCAGGCATTCTTGGCCTCCTGTCCGGTTCTATCTGGGGAAGTACCGGCTGTAGTGATTAGGACGTTCGCTGCAGGGAAACGGCGTTGCCCAGCAGACAGAGAACGGGTTGACTGCAAGGCTTTGCCGCACGATGGGCCGGCTCTTGTGAGGAAATTTAAGGTCGAAAGCTGCTTGGGATCAGCATGAAAAAGGGGAAGACTCCTCGATCATTTTGTTAGACGCACAAAGGCGGCCTGCAGGCAGTATGCACCCGTTTTCCGGATTCGCAAAGTCCGGCCCGCGAAGCCGGCTCGCACCCCGATCCCGTGCGGCGATTCAGGCGAGCAGAGGAGGGAACACCATCTGCCGGTTTCAGTTACGCGCCGCGTGTGCCACTGCCGCCTTTTCATCGGCCAGCAGTTGCGCCAGCACTTTTTCCGGGCACAGATGGTGCGCCTCGCGCTGCTCCAACTCTTTTTCCGTTTCCACGCATGAGGCAATGGTCAGAAAGCAATCAAGGCAGCGCGAATTGTAGCTGCCATTTTCGTTTTGTGTGCGGCTGTACATGGCGATCTGAGGAAATACCCTACGATCCTAGCCGCGATTTGTTTCTTCAGGTCGTGACTCGCATCACCTACGCATGTTTATCCGCGCAAGGCCGCCTGTTCCGATCTCGTTTGCGATCAGTACGCCGGCGTCCCGACCTTTTCCCACTGGTTCGGATTCCGCCTGAGATGCCAACAGGGATCCTGCCCGCCTTGCGGAAACAGCGCGACGGCGCAGGGCACGTTCGCTGTTCCCAGGTAGTCGTATTCGGTTGCCTGTCCCTTGAGCGGAACCGACATGAACTGGCTCACGGCCACCGTTGAATGAGGCGAGCCGCGCAGCTTGTAAACCGTCCAATCGACCGCAAACGCCACCAGCGATAGGACTGCAATCGCCACGACCACTCGCAGAACCCACCGCCCCAGCCAGCGCATCATCTTTCCACTTTCTTCAGCGTCAGCTCGCAGAGCCAAGCTGCCGGGATTCCGCTTTCAGCGCGACGCCGGTCAGTCTCAACCGTCGCGCCTCGTTCAGAATATACGCCAGCTCAGCGGCGGCCTGCGGGTAGCTCAATCCCTCGGGCCGGATATTCGAAATGCAATTGCGTTCCGCGTCGGTCCGCCCCGGCCGTGGATTCCACGTAATGTACGCGCCCAGCGAATCCGGCGAGCTGAGTCCCGGGCGCTCGCCGATCAACACCACGGCGATCTCGGTGCCCAGGGCGGCGCCAATCTCGTCGCCGACAGCCACGCGGCCTTGCTCGACGACGCAAATCGGCGCCAACTTCCAGCCCTCGACTCGCGAATCTTGCAAGCGCGGCAGCAGTTCTGCCACGAGCGGCGCCGCGTGACGTTCCACCGCAAGCGCGGAAAGCCCGTCCGCCACGACCAGCGCCACGTCGCATCCGTCCTTCCGTGCCGCCAACTGCAGCGCCTTCTGGCTCGGCTCGTCTAGTCTGCGCCCCAGGTCAGGCCGCTGCAAATAGGTTCTCCGGTCTGCCGCAGCCGAGTGCAATCGGACCGCTTCGACGCCCGCCAGTTTGCTTAGAGCCGCCGCCAATGCCGTGCTCTCGAGCCGCGCGTGCACGGCGTCGCGCGCCTGCGCATGGCAACGCTGAAAATCCAGCAGATCGCGTGTCTCCAGGCTCACGCCTGTCCGCCCCAACGCCACGCGCGCCGGTGTCAGCGCTCGCAGCCGTGCCGCCACTTCGCCTGCCAGCTCCGGTGTGCGGCGCTCAAGGTTGCTCATGATGTCAGCAGCCTTTCCGGGTGGCGCGCCTCAGCCGTTAGTCGCGCGAAGTTCTCACCCGCGAGCCACGCCTCAAACTCCGGTGCAGCCTTGAGTCCCATCACCCGCCGCAGGTAAAGTGCGTCGTGAAAGCTGGTGCTCTGGTAGTGCAGCATGACGTCATCGGCGCCGGGCACGCCCATGATGTAGTTGACTCCCGCTGCGCCCAGCAGCGTCAGCAGCGTATCCATGTCGTCCTGGTCGGCCTCGGCGTGATTCGTGTAGCACACATCGCAACCCATCGGCAGCCCCAGCAACTTGCCGCAGAAATGGTCTTCCAGCCCCGCGCGAACAATCTGCTTGCCGTCATACAAATACTCCGGTCCGATAAATCCCACCACCGTATTGACAAGCATTGGCTTGAATCGCCGCGCTACGCCGTACGCGCGCGCCTCCAGCGTCTGCTGGTCAACTCCGAGACCATCGGCGCCAAAATGCGCGTTTGCCGACAGCGCGGACCCCTGCCCGGTCTCGAAGTACATCACGTTCGTGCCTACCTCGCCATCCGCGCACTCCGCGCCTCGATTCAGCGCCTTTCCGGCCTCCTGTGCTTCGCTGAGAAGCGCCAAGCTCACGCCAAAGCTCCGATTCGCCGCCTCAGTTCCCGCAATCGACTGAAACAGCAAATCCACCGGCGCGCCCCGTTCGAGCGCCGCCATCTGCGTGGTAATGTGCGCGAGGACGCAGCTCTGCATCGGGATTTGGAATCGCTCGCGCAGCGCGTTCATCATGCGCAGCAGTTGCGCCGTCGTCCCCACGTTGTCGCCGGCGGGGTTCATGCCCACCACCGCGTCGCCCGAGCCCATCATCAGCCCGTCCAAAATCGATGCCGCAATCCCCATCGCATCGTCAGCCGGATGATTCGGTTGCAGCCGCGCGCTGAGTCTTCCTGCCAGTCCAACTGTGGTGCGAAACCGTGTCACCACGCGAATCTTTCTCGCCGCGGCTATCAGGTCCTGCACCCGCATCAGCTTGCTCACTGCCGCTGCCATTTCTGGCGTCAGCCCTGGCCCCAGCTCTGCCAGCCGTCCCGGTGTCGCGTCGTCTGAGAGCAGCCAGTTGCGCAGCTCGCCCACCGTCAGCGAACGTACCGGTGCAAAAGCCGCAAGGTTATGAGTATCCGCGATCAGTCGCGTGACTTCATCTTTTTCGTAGGGCACAACCTGCTCTTCGAGAAAGCGCGTGAGTGCCACATCGGCCAGCGCGCACTGCGCAGCAACCCGCTCTTCGGCGCTCTCGGCCGCCACTCTGGCCAGCACGTCCCCGCTGCGCAATGGAGTAGCCTTCGCCATCAACTCGCGCAGGCTGCCAAAGGCGTAGCGCCGGCTTCCGATCGTGTGAGCAAGCGTCATGCGGCAGCACCGATTCCACGTTCAGAATAGCCGCAATCATGGTGTGCCCGGATGAAAGTTTCCTTTGCCGGCGCCGCTTCGCTGAAATCCGCCGCACCAACTCCCACCGGATTGATAGAATTCTCTGTCATTGTTCCGCCCAAAAGGAGAGTGTGTGTTTCCTCCGGCTTCTTTCTTTCATTCACATCGCAATTCCGCCGCACAGGTGGCTCTCGCGGTCGCAGTGCTCGTCCTTTTCGCGAATCCGCAGGCCACGCCCGCGCAAAATACGCCAGTTCCCGCGCAAAATGACGCCGCGCAGAGAGCACCGGCCTCCTCACAATCTGACCCTCTCGTCGTTCGGACCACCGCGGGCCTTGTTCGTGGCCTATCCCGCTCCAACGGCGGCGCGCAGTTCCTGGGGATTCCCTACGCCGAACCGCCCGTCGGTCCCTTGCGTTGGCGTGCACCCGTACCCAAAAAGTCCTGGACCGGTGTCCGCGACGCCATCGCCTTCGGGTCCTCTTGCTCGCAGCCCCTTCTCGGCGGCGCCTGGAACCGTTACGACGCGGAGCACAGCAGCGAAGAATGCCTCTATCTCAACGTCATCACGCCTGTCTGGCCCGCCTCCAAGCCCTTGCCCGTCATGTTCTGGATGCACGGCGGCGCCAACCAGGGCGGCTCCGGTTCCGGCTCGCTCTACAACGACGGCACATTGCTCAATCACGGCGTGCTCATCGTTACCATCAACTATCGTCTCGACATCTTCGGATTCTTCGCTCATCCCGCGCTCACCCGCGAGTCCACGCAGCACGCCTCGGGCAACTACGGCCTGATGGATCAGATCCTTGCCCTTCAATGGGTCCACGACAATATCGCCCGCTTTGGCGGCGACCCTGGCAACGTCACCGTCTTCGGCCAGTCCGCCGGATCTATCGATACCGGCCTCCTTATGGTTTCGCCACTCGCTCGTGGCCTTTTTCAAAAAGCCATAGCAGAAAGCGGCGCGCCGTTTTATCCGGTGCTGGCGCCATTCGATCAGGCCGAGCAAGCGGGTGAGCAATTCGCCGCATCCTTTGACATTCCCGCAGGTCAGGATCCCATCGAATTCCTACGCCAGGTTTCGCCGCAGGATTTAATCGCGAACGCTTCAAAGGCCGTCTGGGGCAATCCTCCTGTCGGTCCTATCGTCGATGGCTGGGTTATTCCGCGCTCGCCGGAAGAAACCTTCAAGTCAGGCGAGGAAGCTCCCATCCCGCTGCTTCTCGGCACAACTACGCGCGAGTTCGGCGCTTCAGAATCTCCTGACGCATTGCGTCAGGCCATCGAAGATTACGCCGGAAATCTCGCGCCGCAGGCCCTCACGCTCTACGGTCTCGCCGGCGACGGCCAAGGCACAGCCGATCCGCTCTACGGCCCGGCTGGCGTCCAATGGAACGCCGATGTCGAATTCCATTGCCCAATCTCGACCGAAGCCATCTGGCACACTGCCGCGCATCATCCAACTTTCGAGTACGAGCTCGATCACGCCATTCCCGGCCAGGAGGCGAAGGGCGCGCTCCACTCCGCTGACCTGCCCTACGTCTTCGGTTCATTCCCCAAATCCGGTAACATCGCCGGCAATTTTGGCCCCGTCGACATTCATCTCGCCGATCTTATGGAAAACTATTGGACCAACTTCGCGAAGGACGGCGACCCAAATGGGGCCGGACTCCCGCATTGGCCGGAATTCGATGCCTCGCAACTCTATTTGATCTTTACCGAGGACGGCCAAAGCGTCGCTAGTACCGGGCCCCTCCGGACCCCGCAATGCGACCTCTATCGTGAGGTCCTCGCCGCCCGAATGAAGCAACCGCAATAGCGCGGCCCCCTTTTCCTCCAGCCCTCCGCTTGAACCCGGCAAGTCCCTTCTTGACAGATAGTACGGAGCGTATTATAGTACGATTCGTACGATGAGCACGAACTCTATCCTCGAATTGGCCCTTCTTGGACTCCTCCGTCAGAAACCGCAATCGGGCTACGATTTGCGCAAAACCTTTGCCACAACTGCGATGCGCCACTTCAGCGACAGCCCGGGGTCGATCTACCCCGCGCTGCGGCGGCTTGAAGCGCGGGATTGGATCGCAGCCGAGCCCCAGGCCGGCAACGATTCTGAAAATCGGCGCGGCCGGCAGGTCTTCCACTTGACCGCAGCCGGAACCGCTGTGCTCGTCGAATGGCTCGGACGGCCCGTCACCCGTGAAGACATCCTCTGGCGAATGCCGGAGATGATGCTCCGCTTCGCTTTCATGGACACCAACGTGCCGCGCTCCACAGCCATCCGATTTCTCGGTGAATTCGAACAAGCGCTGGGCGCCTATGTCGCGGAGCTGCGCATCGATCTCGATCGCATGAGCTCCAAGATGTCAATCAACACCGGTCTCCTCGCCTTTCAATCGGGGATTGAAGGCTTTGAGGCTCAACTCAGCTGGGCGCGGCACGCCCGCGCCAGCCTCGCGGAGGAAGCACGATGAGAACGATTCTTCGCATCGCAGTTTGTTGGGTTGCTTTCGTGGCAGCTCTGTTGGGTACTGGTGTCATCGGCGGGCTCCTGCATTTGCCCGCAGTCCCCACGCCGGGCGGCGCGTCTGCTCAGATGCTGTTTTTCATGCAACTTGTCGCCGGCCTTGTGCTGGTTGTCGGACTCGTTCCGCTTGCCCGCGGTCTCGCCGCATCGGTCGCACTGCGTGCCGGCTCGATCGGCAGTTTCCTCCTCCTCGCATTGGGCGTGAACGGCATGATCGAGGCCAAGATGTTCACCCACTTTCTCGATAACGGCATGGTCTCCGCAACCATCTTTTACGTGATTCTCGCCGTTATACTCGGCGCCGCGCTTGGATGGTCTTTTGGCGCGTCGCCGCAGCCCGCCAGTCTTCCCCATCGCAGTTGGCTGGCGTGGATTCCGCGTGTAGCCGCCGTCTGGCTCGCGTGGCCCCTCATCTACTTCCTATTCGGCTCATGTGTCGCTCCCATCGTTGTCCCCTATTACAACGCCGGAATCGCCGGTCTTCGCATTCCCGCGCTCAGCACCATCCTTGCAGTCCAGCTCGTTCGCAGCGTCGTCTTCCTCGCCGCATCGCTGCCCTTCGTTGCGCTCTGGAAGGGCTCGCGCCGCGGTCTCTGGCTCACCCTCGGACTTGCGCATGCCTTTACCGTCGGGTTCTATGGCCTCGTGGGTGCAACGTTCCTTCCCATGGTTCTTCGCATCGCCCACTCCGTGGAAATCGCCGGCGACTCCTTCGCCTACGCCGGCCTGCTGGTGCTGCTCTTCGCTGGGCCGGCCCCGGCTGATTCCTGCGCACGAACCATCGAAGCTGTGCCGCTCCAGCCACAACCACTCCGCTAGTTCACGGCGACGCGAAGCGCCTGCCTATCGCCAGCCAGGAGCGCGGAAAATTCCCCGCTCGCAAGAAAGGAAGACCATTGTGAAATCGAATTCCATCATCATCTGTCTCGTATTATGTGTCACTCCGTCGTTCCTCGCTGCCCAATCATCATCCACTGCGCAGAATCCTCTGCACCGCCAATACCACGACGGAGAAGCTCTGGTGTACAACATGACGGGAGTGAACGAGTCTTGGCACTACGCCATTCAAGCCGACGGAATCGTCAGGAAAGACGCGAGCGGCGCCTATTTCGAGGAATATCGCTGGACGAATCTTGTGTCGGACGGCCAGCCGACTCCGCTCTCGCCCGGAAGCGATGCTTTCCGCCAGCGCCTTTCACTCGATCCAGGCCAAAGCATCACCCCACCCGATCTGAGCAAGGCCGACCCCAGACTCGTCGGGCCGGTACTGGACTTCATGACGTTCTATGCCGATCTGTGGCTCGTCAACAAGACGGGCCAACTCAACCACGCGGGAGATCATTTCTATGTAAAGGTTGGCACGCCCAGCTCTTGGGCCAACGGCTCTCAGGTTATCCTCGGCCAGTCCTCGATTGACTTCGATCTTACCTTGAAGAGCATCAATCCAACTGACCGAACCGCTGTGCTCGTCGTCCGCCACGTTCCGCCTGACAAGTCGCAGGTCACGCTCCCCGCCGCATGGATGCAAACACCCGTCGCCGATACGCCCAACAACTGGGTGCAGGTCATCAAACTCCCCGGCAAATACCTCGCCTCGGTGGGTCAGGAAACCTTCACGGTGGAACTGACAGTCAGCCTTGTAGACGGAAAAATCCTCTCAGCCACCATGGACAACCCGGTGAAGACCATCATGCGCATGTGCACCGACGATGCGTTGACGCAGTGCGACCCGCCGCAGCCGCACGAAATCATAAGAAAGATTCAGATTGCTTTGGTGCAATAACGGGCTCGCCCTCGATTAGCGGCGTGAGGTGCAAACAAAGAGGGCGCGGCTCGCACCGCACCGCGCCCTCACCATAAATTGTCCCTAGCTGAAAGCTAGCTCTCAGAACTTCACGCTCGCAGCCCGCGGCGAAATCCCGCTCAGCTCCGCCGCGCGCGCCTCCGCATACGCCGCTGCGCCCATCAGCGCCGTGCGGCTTTCCAGAATCACTCGCACCGGCATATTCACCAGCAACTGGCTCAGCCGTCCCTTGTCGGTGAACGCCTTCATGAACGTGCCGTCCTTCAGCTTCTCCAAAATGCGGGGAGCGATCCCGCCGCCCACATAAAGCCCGCCCACTGAAAGAACCTTCAGCGCCAGATTGCCGGCCTCTGCCCCGTATGCCGAAACAAACATATCCAGGGCCTTCTCGCAGATCTCGCTCTTGGCCTTCAGCGCGGCATCGGTGATCGCCGCGTTCGGATCCTCCTGGGTCATCTGCTCCGCGAGCCACGCCGGCTCTTCCAGGCCGCGCACTTCGCGCAAGAATTCGTAGCAGTTCGTGATTCCCTGCCCGCTCACAACGCGTTCAAAGCTGATCCGCCCGTTGTACTTCTGCTTCAGGAATCGCAGCAGGTCGATCTCGTCCTCATTGCGCGGCGCATAGTCCGAGTGGCCGCCCTCCGATGGATACGGAACGTAATCCCGCCCATCCCACACCAGAAACGCCTCGCCCAGTCCGGTCCCCGCCGACATCAGTGCCCGATTGCCGACTTGCCGGGAATCGCCCTCGCTCAGCGTATAAATCTGGTCCGCCGCCAGCTCCGCAATTCCGTACCCATTTGCCTGCAAATCATTGATAAGAAAAACGTAATCAATCTTCAAGTTGCGCGCCAGCTCGCGGCTGTCCAGCGTCCACGGCAGATTGGTCAGTCGCAGCCGCCCGTCCCGCACCGGGCCCGGCACGCCAAAACACGCCGACGTCACCTTCTCCGCAACAATAAACTCCTTCACGATCTCTTCGAGGCCGGAGTACTCCTTGGCCGGGAACTGCTTATCGCGTGTGTGCTTCAAATTGCCGTCGGTAAAATCGAACAGCGCCAGGTGAACCTTGGTGCCGCCTACATCGCCTGCCAGAATCATTCAGTCCTCTCGATAATCCCGCATCCACTCGCATCCGGCGCGGGCAGCAGCGTAGCCGCCGCCTGATCCAGAAGCAAGGTCAGTATACCGTTCACGGGCGCGATGAATTGGCTTGGCAGCCGCTCCTCGTCGCGCGGTCCTTCCATTACCTCGTTCAGAATCATCGCCTTCTCCGCGCCCTCAATCAGGAAGAACACTTGCCTCGCCGCGTTGATCACAGGCCGGGTCAGCGTCACACGCCACATGTCCAGACTCTCCACATAGTTGGCCGCCACCAGCCGATCGGTCACGTGGAGGGCCTCAGTGTGGGGAAAAAGGGACGCAGTGTGCCCATCCGGGCCCAAGCCCAGCTGCAACACGTCGAACCGGGGGACTTCCGTGCCGTTCAGCCCGAAGCTCTTCTTCAGCTCCGCCTCGTATTTAGCCGCCGCATCGTCGGGCTCGAGCTCCCCCTCCATTCGATGAATCTGTTCCGGCTTCAATGGCACGTGGTCCAGCAGCGCCTCGCGCGTCATTCTGTAGTTCGAGTCGGCGTCGTCCGGCGGAACGCACCGCTCATCCACCCACCACAGGTCGAGATTCTTCCATGGCATGCGTTCCCGCCATTCCTCGCCCGGCTCGGCCAGCGCGCCAAATGCCGACTTGGGCGTCGACCCGCCACTGATTGCGATCCGCGCCACGCCTCGCGCGGCCACCGCCTTCTCGGCCTCCACGACAAAAAACTCCGCCGCACGCCGCGCCAGCGCAGCCGCATTCGGCTCGACGTGGTAAACAATCTTCAAACCCAGGGTCATGAAACACACCCCTTCCGTCTATCTTCCTTCAACCGGTCATCGATGTGTTCAGTGCAGTATGCGCGATTCTGCTTGAGGTTTCAACGTCCTAAATACGTCCGGTACTGCTGCTCCAGTACGCCCGACGCGCGCGCCAACCCGATCTTCGACACGTTGTACGCATAGAGGCTCTCAACCAGGTTGTTCTCGGCCGTAGCCAGCGTGGCCTGCGCCGTTACAAGCGGCAGGTTGTCGTCAACGCCCGCGTTTACGCGGTCCGTCTCGTCGCTCAACGCGCGCGTGGCCAGGTCAACGTTCGACCGCGCCACATCCACCAGTTGCTTGTTCGCGCTCACGTCCAGCAACGCCGTCCTCACCTGTTCGTCGATGTGGTTGCGAAGATCGTCGAGCTGTGCATTTGTCTCGTCCATCTTCGCCTTCGACACGTCGCTATCGCCGCGCAGCTCTGCCTCGCGAAAAATCGGAAAGCTCAAAATCCCCATGGCGATGAAGTCGCCATGCGTTCCCGCGCCGTTCACGGTGCTGGTGCCGTAATTGCCATAGAAGCTCAGCGTCGGCAGCCGCTCGCTGCGGTACACCTTGTGCAGCGCCTTGTACGCCACAGCCTGATTCTCGTAGTTCTGGTAATCCTGCCGGTTTTGGTAGGCCGTCGCCTTCACTTCTTCCGGCGTCTGCTCGGCCAACTCGCTGTAGGGTGCCGGATCGGTCAGCTCAATCTCTTGCTCGGGATCGACGCCAATCTCCCGCTTCAGCAAAATAAAATCCTTTTCCTGCTGATTTTCGGCCGCGATCAGCGCCTGCTGCTGCGACTGCAACTGCACCTTTGAGCGCAGCTCGTCCAGATTCGCCGCCACGCCCGCCTCGTGCGACTCATGTGCGTGATCTTCGAACAACTGCGCCTGGGCGACAAGCGCTTTCGCGTTCTCCACTTCGCTCTCGTCCGCCACTGCTCGCAGGTATCCCACAGCCACCTGCTGCACCACTTCGCCGCGCGCCGTCATCTTGCCAAAGTGGGCGGCGCGCTCCGCCGCCTCCGCCGCCTTCCACCCCTGGATGACCGGCCCCGAAAACAGAATCTCGTTGTACTGGATCTTGCCCTCGGTCAGGGTATCGCGCGTAATCAGCGACAGCCCCGCCGGAATCTTGCCGCCGGGAAACAGCGACGTGAATTTGCCAATGGTCTTTGGTCCGAACCCAAGCGCCGCCAGGTCATGCATGTGGTAACCGGTGTCACCTGTCAGCGTGATTGTGGGCAGAAACAACTGCAGCGCCTCATCCACCTCGGCGTGGTAGGTCTTCTCCTCGTTCTCCACCTCTTTAAGCCCGAGGTTGTTCTTCAGCCCCCGCTGGATGGCGTCGTCGAGGGACAGCTTCAGCGGCTCGCCGGTTACTGGCTGCGCCGTTACGCTGCCCCAGAAGGGATTCTCCGCCGATGACGGATTCTGTGCGCCCGCTTGCGTGCACAGCAACATGGCCGTAAACACGGCAAGCAACCTTGCTGCACTGTGCAGCACAAAATGTTTCTCTCGTCTCACTTCCATTATTTTCTCAGATGATCCGGCTGAGGCAGGGGATTCATCTGTCGTAGCGATTACGAAGGGCTTTGCGATCCCCGCTTGCTTCTTAAGCAGCCACTCGATGGGATATCCTTCTCTCCGGCTGAATACCGCCTCGCATTTTGGCGCTCAAAAACGCCGCGAGCCTGCCGCACGTATCCAGCCCATGTTTCGTCGCCCGCGAAAGGCCTTCCATGCCGCAAAAATCTTTGCTGTCCCCGGTCAAACTTGCAGCCATCACCTTTTGTGCTCTCGCACCCGCCGCGGTGCTCGCTGCGCAAAACGGCCCGGCAGTGCCGCTCGGCATTTTTGAAGGTCAGCAGGACGTGGGCACTGTCCTCCACCCCGGCTCCGCGCATTATGACACCGCCACCGGAACCTATACGGTCAGCGGCAGCGGCGAAAACATGTGGTTCTCAAGCGACGACTTCCACTTTGTCTGGACCAAGGTCTCGGGAGATGTTGCTCTTACTGCCGATATCACGATCCTCGGCTCAGGCGGAGATCCCCATCGCAAGGCCGTTGTAATGATCCGCCAGTCCCTGGACAGCAATTCGGCAGCCGTTGACGTGGCCGTGCATGGAGTCGGCCTCACTTCCCTGCAATTCCGTGACGCGACCGGCGGCACGATGCACGAAGTGCAAGCGCATGTCACTGCACCCCAAACGGTGCGCATCGAGAAACGCGGCGACTACTTTTACGCTTTCGTATCCGGCGAAGAGGGCAAGCTGGAACCGGCGGGAGCTTCTACTAAGGTGGCGCTAACCGGCCCGTTCTATGTCGGGATCGGAGTCTGCGCGCACAACAAGGATGTTGTCGAGCGGGCGGCTTTCTCTCATGTCAAACTCGATCATCTTGCGCCCGCCGCGGGCGAGCCGGTCCTGGTGAGCGCTCTCGAGACCATCCCCATCGCTTCCACAGACCGTCATGTCGAGTATGTTGCGGCCGCCCACTTCGAGGCTCCGAACTGGT
>CAYYKV010000018.1:0-27842 GCA_964468605.1 uncultured Occallatibacter sp.
CCGCACAAATAGAATGATCCTCATGCAGTGAGCATTCCGCATGGGAAGGATTCAAGCGCAAGCGCCGTGGACAGACGAACACTCCTTCAGCTGGCGGGCACAGTAGCTCTCGGCCGGGCCATCGGTTTAGGCGCCGCGCGATCTGCTCGCGGAATCACTCCGTCCGTCCCATCCGACGCCACCGAAACGCCTCGACCGTATCCCTTTCCGGTGGAGATTCTCTATCACGGCAGCCGCGCCCGTCGCGAGATCGCACTCACCTTTGACGCCTGCCCGCGCAAGGAACGCCCCGAATTCTCCACCGAGATTGCAAATTATTTGCAGAGAGAGCAGATTCCCGCCACATTCTTCATCTCCGGTTTATGGGCGGAGCATTGTCAGGACGGCCTCAAGCAGCTTGCAGAGACGCCGTACTTCGAGATTGGATTGCACGGATATCATCACTGGAAATCGAGTGAATTGACAGAGCAGGTTATCGCTTCAGAAATCGAGCGCACCCGTTCAACGATTGCGCAAATGGGTTATCATCCGCAGCCTTTCTTTCGACCTCCCTACGGCGATTGTCCGCCCAAGCTCGTGAAGGTTGCAAAGAGCCTTGGCGTTCTCACGGTGATGTGGGACGTTGTCTCAGGCGATCCCAGCCCGCGCAGCACTGCCGACATCCTCGAGCACCGGGTACTCACATTAACGCGCAACGGGAGCATCGTCATTATGCATGTGAATAACGGCGGCATCTGGACCGCACAAGCGATCCCGGCTATCGTCGCGGGCTTGCGTGAACGGGGATTTCAATTCGTCTCAGTCGGACAATTGGTGAAACACTTCGACGAGAAGTGACTCTCCCGTTTCCGCTCGCCACTGGCAATTTCAATCCTCAATCCATCTCTCTTGATCGGGAATTTCCAAGGAATTCTGGCCAGCCGTGTCTTCTGCCACAGGAATCTGCCCACCCCTGTAACCTTATGCGTAGAGGCACCAACATGCTGATCCGCCTTGCATACGACATCCAATTCGACATCCCGGCGGAGGTCGCCATGGTAGCGCTTCTCAACGTTCATCCTTCCCGCGCTCACGATCTTCTGGAGCCGGACGAGTTGCAGGCCGAACCGAGTCTTGAAATTACCCATTACATCGACAGTTTCGGGAACCGTTGTGCGCGGTTCGTCGCTCCGCGAGGGCAGCTCAGGCTTTTCAATTCCACGCTGATTCGCGACTCTGGAGTTCCGGACGAGTTCAATTGGCTCGCCCGCGAAGCGGCCGTCGGCGATCTGCCGCACGAGATGCTCAGCTTCCTGCTCAACAGCCGCTACTGCGAGGTCGATCGTTTCTCGACTATCGCGCTTGAACTCTTTGGACACATCGAACCCGGCTGGGGCCGCGTGCAAGCCATTTGCAACTGGGTCCACAATAAAGTGGCGTTCAATTATCAACATGCGCGGCCCACGAAAACGGCTCTCGATGTCTATACCGAACGCGTAGGCGTGTGCCGCGACTTTCAACATCTCGCAATTACCTTCTGCCGTGCGCTCAACATTCCCGCGCGCTACGCAACCGGGTATTTGGGCGACATCGGCGTGCCCGCGAGGCTTCCTATGGATTTCAGTGCGTGGTTCGAGGTTTATTTGGAAGGCCGCTGGTGGACGTTCGATGCGCGCAACAATCAATCGCGGATTGGCCGTGTTCTGATGGCAACGGGCCGTGATGCCGCGGATGTGGCGATGACCACTTCGTTTGGACAGGCGGACTTACGCAATTTTTTTGTCGTCACCGAGGAGGAGCCTGCGACGCGCTCTGAAGAATCATTGCACCAATGACGCGATTCGGATCATGCCTTTCTCGATGGTCCATTTTTCGAAAGAGAAGAGGAGATTAGGTTTTGAAATTCGATTCTGTCCCGACGTGCCCATTGCGCTTCCTGCGTGGATTCAATTCGCGTTGCACCTGGCTTCTTGGGAGATTTGATGCGGCGTGTATTTTATTCGTTCTCATCCCGGCGGGAGCTTCCGCCTTATATGCGCAGCAGGCGCCGGCCACACAAATCGCCTCGCCGCCGGCGAGCAATATGGTCCAGCAGAGTGGGCCCCCAGGATCGACCGGGGGCGGGATGGCCACTGCCGGCCCACAGGAGGCCGTCTTTGATAGCCAGCACCGTCCGATCACCGCCGGCGGTTTTGTAAAAACGGGTCCGATTGTTTTTCAGGATGTTGCTGCCGAGGCTGGCCTCACGCAGTGGCATCACACGGCGGGAACTCCTGAAAAGCGCCTCATCCTGGAGGCCAAGGGCCCCGGCGTGTGCCTGCTGGACTATGACAATGACGGCTGGCTCGATATTTATCTTGTCAATGGCTCGACCTATGATGCGCTGGCGGGCAAAGCCACCCCGCCGCATGCAGCTCTCTTCCATAACAATCACGATGGCACGTTCACCGACGTGACGGAAAAGGCCGGAGTTGCCAACGACCGTTGGGGATATGGGTGTGCCGTGGGAGATTACGACAATGATGGCTGGCCTGACCTCTATGTAACCAACTATGGGCAGAATCGCCTCTACCACAACAACCACGACGGCACGTTCACGGATGTAGCCGAAAAAGCCGGCGTCGGCGTGGGCACGGCGCAGCAACTGATATGGTCTACGGGCGCGACTTTTGGCGACTACGACGGCGATGGGCGCTTGGATCTCTTCGTGGACGGCTACGCCAGGATCGATCTGGCCAATCCTCCACTTTCGGGGACCCATGCGGTCAACTTTGCGTACTGCCAATATCGCGGCGTGCAGGTGATGTGTGGGCCGCGCGGTCTGCCAGGCGAGCACGACCATCTCTTTCACAATAACGGCGATGGAACATTTACCGACGTAAGCAAGAAATTGGGCGTGGACGATCCTAACGGGTACTACGGTTTGGGCGCGCTTTTTGTCGACGTAAACGGGGATGGAAAGCCCGACCTGCTCGTAGCCAACGACTCCACGCCGAACTATCTCTACATGAACAAGGGAAATGGAACGTTTGAAGACGCGAGCTACGAAAGCGGTTTTGCGCTCAATAGCGATGGCCGCGAGGCCGCCAATATGGGCCTTGCCGCAGGAGACTATGAGAACAAAGGCCACGTTTCCATCGTGAGCACCACCTTTGCCGACGACTACAACATCCTTTTCCAGAATGACGGGAAGGGTTTTTTCACGGATGTCAGCTATCAGGCCGGAATCGCGGAGTCCTCCATTCCGTTTGTCAGTTTCGGTGCTGGATTCCTGGACTACGACAACGACGGATGGAAAGACCTGCTCATTGTGAACGGTCATGTTTATCCGGAAGTCGATAAGCATCCAGAGTGGGGAACCAGCTATGCCGAGCGACCACTGCTTTATCAAAACCTGAAGAATGGCAAGTTCGCTCTGGTTCCCGCCGTTGAGGGAACCGGACTTGCGGTGGTGAGCGTGGGCCGAGGTGCGGCATTTGGTGACATCTTCAACGACGGTAAGATCGACGTGGTCATCAACAATATGGACGGCGTTCCGGTGCTGCTTCGCAACGTGAATGCGGACCGGCATCACTGGGTGGAGTTGAAGCTCGTCGGCGGTCCGGGGAGCCCGCGCGACGCCGTCGGCGCGACGGTCTACCTGAATGCGGCCGGAATGCGTCAGCGCGGAGACGTGCTGAGCGGCGGCAGCTATCTCTCTTCGAACGACATGCGGGTCCACTTTGGCCTGGGCGATGCCACGGATCCGGGGACTGCGGAGATTCACTGGCCCTCCGGCAAAAGAGAAACGGTACGGTTGCCTGCGGTGGATCGCATTTACACCATGACGGAACGGCAAGGAATCACTGGCGCGTTATGTGGCGGCAAGCCCTGCGCGGTGCCGGCGGGATCAGCTCCAGCCCCGATCGGCGGGACGGCGGCTCATTCGGCGCATGAGAAAGAGTGACTCGATCCGTTGCGCATCGCCAGAACATGGTTTCGCCCTCTTTTTTGCCGGCATTCATGCTCCGGAAAACGCCCTCAAAATGAGTCGCACTAAGGGTCCTGCAAAGGCTTGAGGCGTTCTGCGCCTCTCGCTGGCTTGTCGGCGTTACTCGCCACTGATTGCCTCGTATAGCCGAGGAATACCGCTGAATTTGAGGCAAATGGCTCCCCTCATTGGCAGTTGGCCGTCGATCGATATCAATCGATTTACTTGCCGACTTTATGCGTTACGAATCGCCTATATGACACAAGATAAACGCTTTATTTCTGGGTTATTACCGTTATTTACGGGGGTTTGGCCGATTCTGGTCAAACTCAAACGTTTAAGTAAGAAATTTTTTCTTGACAAGTGTCCTTTGATGGGGTTCAAATGTCCCCCGGCTCCAAAAGATGGGTTTGCTTCTCGTCCGAAAGGTGCGGGGTTCCTCTCGTTCCATAGGTTGAGCATGTTTCCCATCGCAATGA
Organism: uncultured Occallatibacter sp.; assembly: GCA_964468605.1. Lineage (GTDB taxonomy): Bacteria > Acidobacteriota > Terriglobia > Terriglobales > Acidobacteriaceae > Telmatobacter. The sequence continues at coordinate 4,429 of CAYYKV010000018.1, forward strand.
AAGGGAGGAGGAGGGTTCCAGCCTACTTAAACGTTTCAGGTGGAATTCTGAAAGGTGTAGGCAAAGGGATTTCTTCTTCCGTTTCATGGAGAACTGAGCTCGACAAGGCGTTGTTCCGGCCGATCGAGTTCAGAGGCAAATGCAGGAACGCATGTGTTCGGATCCCGGGGGGAAATTCGCCGGATCCGACAGAACGCAGAATTGAAGAAGCATTAGGCCTCAGGCCCTGTAAACCTGCAATGCCGAGTCTCTACGGCGCGTCACTTGGATATCCCGTGGGCGAAGCCGTAAAGATGAGCTGGGTGTAAACGTAGTGATCGGGAGAGGCACGGATTCTCTCTTGACGTAGGTCTTAACAGGAGTTGTCTGTGTAGCAACTGCAGCCCGAGGCGTCGCGGCAAGAGCACGATGTGCCGAGTCCGGCTATGTTCGCGCTGGACAGGCGGCGACGTAAACCAAACCAAAGAACCAATTTTTCAAAGGAGTGTCACATGGCAAGAGCAGCGAGACATTGGTATTTGCTGTTACCGTTGTTGGTCCTATCGGTGTGCGTTGGAGCATTCGCGCAAGCCAACTCAGAGTTGAGTGGCACCGTTACGGACACAACTGGAGCGGTCGTTTCGGGGGCGAATGTTGTGCTCACCGATCCGGCCACTGCGTACACGCGCGAGGCCACCAGCGGGTCCACCGGCCTCTACGACTTTCCCGGGTTGAACCCCGGCACTTACGACCTGAAGGTCACAGCCGCGGGCTTCAAGACATATTCGCAAAGCGGCATCGTCGTCAACGTCTCGGGAACGTTCCGCGCTGACGTCAAGCTGTCTGTCGGCGCCGGGTCAACGACGGTCACGGTGGAAGCCGACGCACTGACCGTTCAGACAGACTCGAACGTGGTCAGCACCCTGATCACCGCAGAAGATATCACCTCCCTCGCCACCGAGAACCGCAACTTGGTGAATCTGGCGGCTCTTGGTATGGGCGTCAGCTCTGAGCTGCCCGACAGCAACTCCCTCGGAGCTTTTGGTGCCAACTTTAGTATCGAATTCAACGGCCTGCGCGAGGCCCACAATATCTGGCTGATCGACGGCGGCGAGTCGGATGACCGCGGCGGCGGCGGCGGCACGCAGATTCAGCCTTCACAGGACGCCATCGCTGAGTTCCAGATGATGACCTCGAACTATCCTCCCGACTACGGCATCTCCTCCGGCGCCACCATCAGCATGTCGCTGAAGAGCGGCACGCGGGACTTCCACGGCTCGGCATGGGAATTTAATCGCGCCACCGCCTACAACGCCAACGCATTCTTCAACAAGTACGGCGGCGCCAACAATCCCCGGCCGGCAACGCATTACAACATCTACGGCTTCAATGTAGGCGGCCCGATCTACATTCCGAACGTCTACAACACCAACAAGAACCACGGCTTCTTCTTCTTCAACCAGGAGTGGCGCAAGACGTCCGCCGTGGCGTCCAGCAACAACCAAACGATCGACCCCAAGGACATTCCCAACTCCTCCAACATTACGACTGTCGGCGGGGTGACCGGCCTCCCATATGTGCTCCCCACGTACGCAGCGGCACAGGGGATTACCGGGCTGGTGGTTCCAAACGTCCCGCTCACGTCGGATTACTACAAGAATGTCCTGCATGTAAAGCATCCGACTTTCGTCCCTGGTCAGCCGTTTCCGAATAACGTGATCCCGCAAGATCTGTTCGATCCCAACGCGGTTATCTACCTCACTGCGGGCATTCTTCCTCCGGCGAACGTTGGAACCACGGACTATAACGTGGCCAGCGTACCGCTTCCGCAAAGTGTGGAAGACACCGTCGTCCGCGGCGATTACAACTTCAACGATAAGTGGGCGCTCCTGGTTCACTACATCGGCGACCATCAGAATCAGAACTACGGCCAGCCTGAACTCGGCTGGTGCGGATGCAATTACAACACCCTCACCAGCATTCTCGCCTCGCCGGCCCATAGCGCTACCGCCAAGTTGACCGGCGCCATCCGCCCCAACCTGCTGATGGAAGTCAGCATGAACTATGACGGCAACGGAGCCGACATCAAGCCCAGCGCAAACACCTTCCTGCCGTCTTCCTGGACCGTTGCTCCAGTTGTGACGGCTTATACCATCGGCCGGAAGACCTGGCCTGGCATGAACTTCGGCAGCACCTTGGGAAAATCGGAAGACACAGCCACCGAGCCCTATCACAATGCGGCCCAGGACTACTCTCCCAAGGTCGACGTCTCCTACACCGTGGGCAAGCACCAATACAAGTTCGGCTTCAGCTACAACCGCTACACCAAGAACCAGATGCTTTACGGCGATGCCCAGGGCATCTATACCTGGGGCCAATTGTCGGGTGACACCCTCATGGATGTGCTTCTGGGCTTGCCCAGCAGCTACTTCCAGGAGCAGTCCGCCCCGATTCGCCACTACGTCAACCAGACTCCTTCGGTCTATGCCATGGACAACTGGCACATCACCTCTCGCTTGAGCGTGCAATTGGGTCTCCGCTATGACGCCCTGCCGCACGCCTGGGAGCGCCAGAACCTCCTTGGCAACTTCAATCAGACCACTTACCAGACAGGCGCGGGCGATGCTCCGATCTGGAACGCAGACGGCACCATTAGCTCAGCCAGCCCGACTCTGTTCACCTTCCAAGGGATACCCGCCTACATCAACGGCACCAACCTTGCCGGCGTAAATGGCTACCCGAGGGGCGTTGTCACCAACGACTACAAGACACTTCAACCTCGCATTGGGTTCTCCGAAGATCTCTCCGGAAACGGCAAAACCGTTCTCCGCGGCGGCTTTGGAACCTTCTTCGAGCGCCTGCAGGGCAACGACATCTTTGGCGTAGCCACCAGCGCGCCGTTCGATCCGTCGCTCAACATTAGCAACCCCTACTTCAGCCAGCCTGGGAAGAACTGGAGCACCGGCAATGTGATCGCGCCTACGTCTCTGATCTTTGCGGGCTCCGGCGATAGCCTTGCCCAGACTTACAGAGCTCCCGCGGTGGCCATGTTCAGCCTCGGCGTGCAGCGCGAAATCACACCCGCGATGATCTGGGTTGTCCAGTATGTTGGCAACATCCAATGGCATCAGAACATTGTCAACAACGCACTCAATAGCTTGCCAACCAACATTGGCCTGGTGAATATTGCCAATGGCGCGCAGCCAGGACCGTGCTCAGTTGCTTCGGCGACCTGCGTTGACGCCCGCCAGGTATCTGGTGACGGAAACGGCAAATACGGTTCGGATGCCGCGACAGCTTTCAACAACCTCGGCAGCCAGAACGCCTACCGTTCCTATCCGGGCTACGCAGGCATCTCACAGGATGAAAACGTCGCTACAGGCACCTACAACGGCCTGCAGTCGGCTCTTCGCATCCAGAACCGCTGGGGCCTGAGCGGCGAGCTCGATTACACCTACTCGCATCAAATCGACATCCAGTCTCAGGATCGCAACAATGTCGACAACCCCTGGTTCATCAAGTATGACAAGGGTTCGGGATCGTACGATCGCCGTCAGATGTTCAACGCCAACTACGTCTACAACCTGCCCATCTTCAACAAGAGCCAGGGACTGGTTAAGTCCATCGCCGGCGGATGGCAGATTGCGGGAACCCTTACCAAGGTGACCGGCATACCTCAGCAGGTCAACTTGAACTCTAGCGTTGATCCAGTCGGTTTGGGCGGCGGCTACACCAACCATCCGGATATGACCCCGGGCGGCAAGCTGCACTACCCCAAGACGGTGTCTCAATGGTTCGACACAAGCCGGATCAATAACAACATCACACCTGTCTGGGCAGGCGGAACTAACCTGGGCTTCGGCAACTGGAGCAAGGACGCGCTGGTATTGCCCGGCCGCTTCAACCTCACCACGTCTCTCTACAAGACCTTCCAGATCTACGAGAGAGCCAGTTTCCAGATTAAGTTCGAGTCGTTCAACACGCTGAACCACACTGAGTTCAACAGCGTCAACACGACGTCAGGCGCGCTGAATGGCACGCAGGATCCTCGCAACTTGCAGCTGGCCGGCAAGTTCACCTTCTAACTTCAACCTTTCAACAGGGGCGCGGCAGGCTTAGCCTGCCGCGCCTTTTTCTTTGCGGCGCGCTGCCAGGCGGCCCGTAGAGAGACAATGGAAAGTGGAGGGGATGCGAACGGGTGAGACGGGCCATTCAACTGGGGACGATCGTTGTGTTGGCGGCGGCGATGCACGGACAAGGGGCTGCCCCGCCGGATGGGCCGCGGGAGAAGGCGCTGCTGCTGGAGCGGCAGGGCAAGGATGCGGAGGCCGAGGAGGCTTGGCGCGCGATCCTGAAGGCTCGTCCTTCCAATCCGGAACCCTATGCACATCTTGGACTCCTCGAAGCGCGGCAAGCGCACTATAAAGAAGCCGCGGCCGATTATCGGAAGGCTTTGGCAATCGGCCCCGGCATTCCAGCTCTGCATCTGAATCTGGGACTTGCGCTTTTCAAGGACGGCGACCTGAAGGGCGCGATTCAAGAGTTCGAGCCTCTGCTGAAACAGACGCCCGAATCCTCGCCGGACAATCTGCGCCTGACGATCCTGGTCGGCATGGCGCACTACGGACTTGCCGAGTATTCCCAGGCGGCGCCGTATCTGAAGAGCGCCTCGGAGCGTGACCCGGATAACCTGTCGCTGCTGCTGGCCCTGGCGCACAGCTATCTCTGGTCCCAGCAGTTCAACTACGTGATGGACGTATACCACCGGATTCTCGCGTTGAACGCCGAATCCGCCGAAGCGGACATGCTTGCCGGCGAAGCTCTCGATGAGATGAAGGACAGCGATGGCGCCATCAAGATGTTCCGGGCTGCAGCCGCCGTGAACCCAAAGGAACCGGAAGTCCATTTCGGACTCGGATACCTGTTCTGGGTGCGCAAACAGTATCCGGAAGCGCTCGTTGAGTTCCAGGCCGAACTGGACTTGAACCCTAATCACGCCCAGGCCCTGACCTATCTGGGCGATTGCGATTTGGTGTTAACCCACCCGGCGCTCGCGCAGCCGCTGCTGGAGAAGGCCATTCAAGTGGACCCAGGGATTGCGTTGGCGCATCTTGACCTGGGATCGATCGATGCCGATGCCGGGCGTCAGAACGATGCTCTGCGGGAGCTGGTCGCTGCTGAAAAGCTCGCGCCCAACGACGTGAATGTGCACTGGCGCCTGGGGCGGCTCTACCGCGCTATGGGTAAGAAAGAGGAGGCCGAAGCTGAGTTTGGGAAGGCCAAGAGCATCAACCAGGCTGCCGATGCGGCTGTCGTCAACAAGATAAGCCCTCACTCCGAGCAGGGGCAGACGCCTGCGGAAATCCCGGCCGGCAAATAGCCGGCTTTTCATGCGGTATTGCAAAGAATCATTCGACCTCTCCAAACGGATTCCGCAGTCATTTCTGATTCACTTCCTGTTTCGCATCCTGCTCTGAGATCAGCCGTAATGGTCCCAGAATTCCTGAGGGAAGCGGCTCCAGATGATTCATGTCCTGCGGTGCGAACTTTTCTCCGTAGCGCAGGTTAAGCAGCCGGTAATCCGGTGCGGCGCGTCCTGCTAGCTCGTTGATGGCTGTGTTGGCCACAACAATCTTCACTTCGTTCGTGCCCGCGCGCAGCAGGGGCGCAACATCCAGGTTGAACGGCGGATGCCAAACTGATCCCGCCAATTTTCCGTTTACGAAAACCCGAGCCGCTTCGCGCAGCGGCGGGTCGTACCAGGTGCGCATTCCCGCCTGATGAAGCGTCGTGCGCTCTACCGGCGTTCCCTCGCCGAAATCGAGAAGCACGCTGCCTGCGCGAGCCACAGAATCGGGAATCTCGACCGTACGCTCATAGGTCGTCGTGCCGGAGTAGTATTCCTCCGCTTCGTCGTCGGCCCACGAATGCAGCGTCTTCATTGTCTCCGTTGTGCCCGTTTTGTCGAACGTCACCTTCCAGTCATGGGACAAGTCGATGGGCGAAAAGGTTGCGACTTTCATTGGCTCCGGCGCCTGCAACCTGCCGTGGACGTCCACAAGGACTCGCGACTCGTATGGCGCCAGGTTGAAGTGGATCGTGCTGCCGGTTCCTGCCCTCGTGATTCTTCCCGTGAACGGATCCCACCACTCCGCGCTGTCCAACGAACTGCGAAACGTCGCATCGAATGCGTGCGGCCGGTTATCCGTGTTGGCCACAAAATAAATGTCCGCATCCGGCAGCTTGCGATGGATGAAGCCGATCGTGGGCGTTGCGGGAGAAATCGCCACATCCGGTTTGAGAACCATGCCAACGGCAGCGCCCAGTTCAGCAGGGCTTGCAACAACCGCGGCATTCTTCGCCCCTGTCACAAACAACTCCCGCGAGATTTGCTCCACTGTGGCTGAGTCCCGCGGTGCTTCGTTAAAGCCCGGCGCGCGCGAGGGAATGCCCTTCACTGCGATCACCAGGCCGCCACGCCGCGCGAAGTCCTCGATGTGCCGGTATGTCGCGATAGGCAATCGTTCAACGTTGGGAAGGATCAGCACCGGATAACGAATGCCTTCGCGATCGATCGCAGCCGTGTCAATGAAGTCGAAGTTGTAGCCCGCGTCGAGAATAGCGGGCACCAGATCGGGCCCTAGGAGCGAGGCCATCTCGTCGGTTACCGAGACGTGGCCGGGACGGAACCGGGCCTGTGCGTCTTCTTCCGGGAGCAGGATGGCGATGTCGTTGGCAGGCTTGCCCTGTCGCAGCATGTAACTCACGCGCGATAAATACGCCGTCACATCCGGCATCACCATCCACCAGGGATTGTGGTCGTTGAAGACAGCCGCGGCATAAAACGCCCAGCCGGGGTCGCCCGCTGAAGGCGGCGAATAGGGCCAGCCATGGCCCACGAGCTGATTGATTCCCTGCAGGAAGAACGTGTCTGCCTCGGCCTTCATATCCAACGGAGTCGCGCGAAACGACGGTGAATGTAGCCACGTCCACGTCTCCGACGATGTGATCGGCCGCCCATACACGTGGCTTGCCGATGTCGCCCACCGCGTAAATGAGAACGGTCCGTGCCATTGCGAGCCTTCGCCCTCAGGCAGATCGACGAGCGCGTTGCTCGAGAGCGTCACCGCGGGCGAGCCGTAGCTCTGCGAGCGGAACCGCGTGTGATGCTCGCGCGCCCAAGTATTCAACGGCGTCAGATAGTGCTCGTCGATCAGCTCGGCCAGCGTCCGTCCCCAGTCGTAGCGCAGGTCGGCGGCCTCAGGCGTGGTCCCCGCCACGAGCTCCGGCAGGTGTGGCGTCAGGTCGTAACCGCGGCGCGCTCGGAATTCGTCGAGGAAGCCGGGCGTCCAGTCGGACTCGTACACCTCCAGGCTGTCGCTGAAGACCGAGTAGGGGACGTTTTTCCCGCAGGCCTGGATGAGTGGATCGGCGACGGTTTTCAAGTGATTCTGAATCGCCTCCATGCTGAAGTGGTCAAGGACAAACCCTTCCGCACCGACGGCTGCCCGTTTCACCTGTTGACCGGTTCGGCTGGATAGGAAGAAGAGCACGACATGAGGGCCGGAAAGGCCGGTGGGGAGGGTCAGCCTGTAGGCGCCGGTTGTGTCCAATTGCTGTGTGTGTTCCGCATCGTACTGGCTCGGAGTTCCTGTAGTGAGGAGCGTGGCCAATAGTTTTTCTCCATTGCCCACGGAGGGCATCGGAAGGGAGGTGGCATCGGCCGGTACAGCGCTCACCACGATGCGCAGTCGCCCTGCCGCATCCGTCACCGGAACATACGATCCGCCATACGGCCAGCCGCTGCCCAGCGTCAGATTGAGGCGCATGCCGAGATCGTGCGCCGTTTGCGCAGCGAAGCTGACCATGTCGAGAAAATCCTTCGAGAGGTAAGGCAGATTGCGGAGCCCTTTGGCTGGATCGTCAAGCTCCAACGCATACACGGGTTGAATTTCGGCGCCTCCGATGCCGCCCGCTTTCATGGTGCGTAATTCACGGGCCAGTTCGGACTTTTCCACGGCGGGCCCGAACCACCACCAGCGCATCATGGGTCGCGCGTCGGCAGGCGGTGTGGCAAATCCTGCGCGAACTGCCGCCAGGGAATTCCCCTGATCCGATGCTTGAGCTGCTGTAGGCGGCGGTGCAAGCAAAGCCAGCAAGATTGCGGCGGAAAGAAGCCGCGGCCGGAGACGAAATGAGCGCGCTGTCCGTGAAATTCGCACGTTGAGAACCTCTTGGGAGACACTGCCGAGCTCTGAGCAAGATTCCCGCGGAAAGCTCGGTGCTGCAACGGAGCCGCTTTGCGGTCCATCGTAATTCGCTGGCATTCAAATTGGGAAATAAAATGCGAAGCGAAAATTCGGGCGTTTTCAGCAAGGAATGGGGCCGAAAACCAGCCCAGCATCCTTTTTCGCGGCCTTCAAAAAAAAGATGATCGCCCGCCGGATCGGCATCCCGCCGGTCAGCATGGCCTCGGCTAACGCCGCTGGCGGTCATGGGCAGAATAATTACCCCGCCCAGCATATTGGTTCCCGGCACCGCCACTCAGACTAACTGCCATGAAGTCTTGGTCATACGTCTTGTCTTTCTCCATAGCCTCGACCTCGATTCCCGCGCCGGGCTCTCCGTCCCCATCCACACAGTATCCCGTCTCCGCCAGGCTCTTTTCAGCGGCCATTCTCCCCTGCTCTGTCCGGCGTTTTTCTACCACTTTATTATCTTGACTACAGGTGTTACGATTTCTGCGCGGAGATCTTGAAATTGTTTCACAGGTGAAAAGGAACGAAATGCGTGCCTGCTTTCTGCTTAAGGTCCGCCCGGAAAAGATCGAAGAATACAAGGCCCGCCATGCCCAGGTTTGGCCGGAGATGCTCGCCGCGCTTCGCCAAACTGGCTGGCAAAATTACTCGCTCTTTTTGCGCCCTGATGGTCTCGTGATCGGCTATTGTGAGGCCGACAATTTTGACGAGTGCCGAGCGGCCATGAAGCTTCATCCGGTGAACGAGCGCTGGCAGGCTGAGATGGCCCCGCTCTTCGACTCTCCCAATGGAGCCCCGGCGGATGATACCCTTTTCCCGCTTGAGGAAGTCTTTCACTTGGATTAGCTCTGTTTCAATCGCCGATGGCAATGCGGCACGATTCCATTCCCACCGCAACGGCTCGTAGTTCAAGATTCGACCAGCCCACAATCAACCAACTGGAGGCAAGCAGCTAGAAGCTTCGTTCTCGGAGGATGCACCATGAAATCATTCAATTCCAGGCGCCGCGATCTTCTTCGCGTCGGGAGCCTGGGCGTAGCCGGCGCAGCAATCCCCGCCATCTCCTTCGCTGCGAGCGGCCAGAACCCCGCATCGAGCGCCGCCCCGCCGTCCGCTATCTTTAGCGTCCGCCAATTCGGCGCATCCGGCGATGGCAAGACCCTCGACACCGATGCGATTAATCGCACGATTGATGCTGCTGCGTCCGCCGGCGGTGGCATTGTCTTATTTCCTCCGGGCACGTATCTTTGTTTTTCCATCCACCTCAAGAGCAGCGTGCACCTCCACCTGGAGGAAGGCTCGACAATACTTGCCGCCGACTCGCCGCTTCCCGGCGAAACCACCGGCTACAACGGCGGCACATACGATGCGGCTGAGCCCAATACTGCCTGGGACGCTTACCAGGACTACGGACATAATCACTGGCACAACTCCCTCATCTGGGCCGAAGACATGCACGACTTCTCCATCACCGGCAGTGGCCTGATCTGGGGTAAGGGCCTCAGTTTCGGCGCCGGACCCGGCCGGGGACAACAATCCGGACTTCGTGGCTTCGGCCCCGAGCGGCCCACCGGTGCGCCCGCGCCGTCGTCGGGCTCCGCGCAACCCCCCGCGCCGCCAAATCCCGCGCGCATGGCCCGCGGCAACTACCCCATGTATCAGGCCGAGCAGCCCGGCGTGGGCAACAAGGCTATTGCCCTGAAGAACTGCCGCAACGTTCTTCTGCGCGATTTCTCCATCCTCAAGGGCGGCCACTTCGCACTTCTGCTGACGGGTGTCGACAATCTCACCATCGACAACCTGCGCATCGACACAGATCGCGACGGCATGGACATCGATTGCTGCCAGAACGTTCGCGTCTCCAACTGCACCGTCAACTCGCCCTGGGACGACGGAATCTGTCCCAAGTCCAGCTACGCCCTCGGCCACGCCCGCCCCACGCGCAACGTCACCATCACCAACTGCTTTGTCACCGGCTGCTATCAGCTCGGCGCCGTCCTCGACGGCTCCTGGAAAAAATTTCCACCCACCCCGCGCCCTTACGGCACGGGCCGCATCAAGTGCGGCACCGAGTCCAACGGCGGCTTCATCAACATCACCATCTCCAACTGCGTATTCGAGGGCTGCCAGGGCTACGCTTTGGAAACCGTCGACGGCGCTCTGCTCGAAGACATCACCATCACGAACACCACCATGCGCGATCTCGCCTCCGGCCCGATCTTCCTGCGTCTCGGCGCGCGTCTGCGTGGCCCCAAAGAATCCACGCAGGTTGGCACTCTCAAGCGCATTCTCATCTCGAACATCGATTGCCACAATGCGCCCATGCGCGTCAGCTCCATCCTCAGCGGAATCCCCGGCTACCCCATTGAAGACGTCAAGCTCTCCAACATCTATGTCGAAACCGCCGGCGGCGCCACAGCCGACATGGCGCAGATCGTTCCGCCCGAACACGAAGACTCCTACCCTGAGCCCTCGATGTTCGGTCCCATCCCCGCCTCCGGCTTCTTTCTCCGCCACATTCACAATCTGGAGATGAGCCACGTCGAAATCGCCAACGCCACGCCCGACGCGCGCCCCGCGTTTTATCTCTCAGACGTGGACCGCGCCGACTTCTTCGCAGTCACTGCCCCGCGCGCTGCCGGGGGCGCCTTTGCCCTTCACGATGTCAAGGACCTGCGTATTGGCTGGAGCCGCGCAGCCGCCGATGCCGCCTACGACAATATCGATACAAAGCAGCTCTGACGGACATATTCCGTCCAATGCGGCCGTAATTCTGGCTGAGCCCGTGGGCTTCACGTCGCACGGGCCTTGCGCTCGCTGGGGCGTGCGACGTCAGTTGACTTCGGGGAGGACACATGATCGAAACGGCGGGAATGATTGAACCGATGAGCTTCGCTGTTTGGCGGGACGGCTTTTCTGCAATCCGGCGGCCCGGATTGCCGTTACTGTCGGCAGGCGGAGCGCATCTCAGGGCGTGCCGGATTTTTGCCTCTCGCCGCGCCGGTGTTACTGGTTTCAGCGGCAAATCAAAGAATTCACAAAATCTGGCATTCCGAAATGACCGGTAACGTCCAGTCCTGACCGGGCTTTTTAACCAGATCGAAAAAAAAGTTTCTATTGACAATCATAGTGGATAGTAGGTTTAATTCTGGGCTGAGGTCGGACCACCGCCATTCCGGCCATGAAAGCTCCCAGGCTCGCTCACAGTTTGGGTCTGGCGGGAGATTCGGCAAGCGTTTCAAAGACAAAGTCCGCTCGTGACATTTTCAATTCAAGGAGGCTTTCAGGCAGTCCCTATGACAACGATTAAATCAAGAAATTCATCTCACAGGGTTTCCAGGGAGTGGTTCACCGGTGCATCAACACGATTGACCGGCGCCAAGGTCCGTTCGCTCAGCAGGCTGGCCGGGATCGCGATGGTCATTTTCCTGTGCCTCGTCATCTCCGCGGCCAGACTCCATGCTCAGGGCTACGGAACCATCAGTGGCACGGTCACTGATCCCAGCGGCGCAGTCATTCCGGGCGCTAGCGTGATTGCCACGGAAGTGCAAACTGGTAACGCGACGACCACAAACTCGGCTAGGGATGGCCGCTTTGTCTTTCCCACTCTTCTGCCTTCCGGTTATTCACTTTCGGTCACCGCGGCGGGATTCGAACTCTACTCACAAAAGGGCATCGTGCTCGAGGCCGACCAGGCGCTCACCATCAATATCGTGCTGAAAATCGGTTCACAAACACAGGTTGTGAGCGTCTCAGCCGACGCGCCGCAGGTTGACACCACCACCGGCACCTTGTCGCAGGTCATCAACCAGGACAGCCTCAACGATATGCCGCTGAACGGCAGGGCCGCGGCCACGCTCGTTACGCTGGTGGCCGGCGTCGTTGATGCCACGAATGAGGGCAACGGCGTCAACCAGGGCAGCGGAAAAACATTCTCTGGCAGCTTGCTCAGTCCCGTTCAGGTAGCCACCGTAAATGGAACATTGCCCAATCAGGACAATTTCCTGCTCGACGGCGGCAACAACCTGGACGAAATGACCAACGTGAACGATCCGTACCCGATGCCGGATGCTACTCAGGAATTCAGCGTCCAGACCAGCAACTACAACGCCGAATTCGGCCAGAGCGCCGGCGCAGTGGTCAACATCGTTACCAAGTCCGGCGGCGAGCGCTTCCACGGCGATCTCTTTGAATATCTGCGCAACGGCTTTTTCAATGCCGAGAACCACTTCTCGCCCGCGGGTTCTCAGGACACGCTGCACCGGCATCAGTTTGGCGGCACCATCGGCGGTCCCGTGATCATTCCGCATCTTTCCAGCGGCAAGAGCACGCAGTTCTTCTATGGCTATCAGTACACTCTTATCCACCAGGGCTCCGCTGCTAGCACATTTACGGCGCCCACCGCCGCCGAGGAGGGCCTTGCCTCCAGTTCTACGGGCGGAGCCTACGCCGATTTCAGCAACCTCTGCACCAGTGGCTTCAATGGGGCAGGCCTCTGCAATACGGCCAGCCAGCAGATTTCTAACCCGTTCACCGGCGCGGCATGGCCCAACAATCACATCCCCAGCAGCAACTTCGATCCGGCTGCGGTCGCCTTCGAAAAGTATTTCCCCACAGCGAGCGCGGATTCGGCCGCGGGAAAGATCGGCAACACGGTCAACTATTTCTCCGCCACGCAGAACTACTTCAACGAGGACACGGCGCGCGTAGACCACCAATTTGGCGCCAACGACCACCTCTTTGGCCGCTACTTCTACGATTGGTACCAGCAGCCGGCCATCTACAACACGGCCGACCTCTATAGCTACACGTCGTACTTCCAAACCCGCTACCAGAATGCGCTGCTCGCTGAAACCCACACCTTCACGCCCAACATGTTGAACAACATCGTGCTCAACTATCAGCGGGAAGTCTCCCAGCGCGGCGGGCCTCCAGGCAGCTTTGACATTACGGCCCTTGCCCCGAGTTCCCCCCTCGGCAGCATCTGGCAGCCGCCTCTTGGCCCTTACCTGTCGCTCACCGTCAGCGGCTATATGAAGTCCTCGTCGTCGGCCAGCGCCCTGTTTGAGCGCAATAACTACACCTTCAACGACGATCTGCACTGGGTGAAAGGCGCCCACGACTTTGCCTTTGGCGGACACTACGAGCTGAGCAAGTTCGACGTGGTCAACGTGTACAACTCCTATGGCGGCTTCACTTCTGGCCTTGCCGGAACGTCCCTCGCGGCCGCGAACGTCAACGCCATGGCCAATTTTCAGCAGGGATTCCTATCCGCACTTGTCCAGGGCGAATTCGAAGAGACCAACGACCGCGGTCACTTTCCGGCCATCTATGCCCAGGACAGTTGGAAGATCAATCACCGCCTGACGCTGGATTATGGCTTGCGCTGGGAGCTGTTTGCTCCCTGGCACAACAAAGTCGGCGTCCAGACCGCATTCAGCCCCTCAGAGTATGCGGCCGACACGGGCACGTCTCAATTCGATATTGCTACGGCGCCGGGAACCCCGGGTTTGCCTGCCGGCATGGTAATCACGGGTGATCATGGCTTCCCGGCCAACGGCGTAAGTGACCAGTACAAGCAGTTCATGCCCCGTGTCGGTTTTGCGTACGACGTATTCGGCGACGGCAAGACGGCGCTACGCGGCGGCTACGGCATCTTTTACCAGGACCGCATGGAGGGCTTCTTCAATCTAAGTCAGTCCACGTTTGCCCCCAATACCATCACCGTGACTCTCGCCAACCTGGACGAGACCACCGGCGGTCCGGGCGGACCCCTCAGCAATCCCTATTGCACCGGATGCGCCACAGGTGCATACACCAATCCCTTCCCGTTCACGTTGCCGTTCAAGTCCACTCAAGTCTTTCCGAACCAAATGGAGGTCAACGAGTACGATCCATCCGGCGTCTTCCACGTGCCGGTCACATACGACTACAACCTGACACTGGAGCAGCAATATGGCGGCGGCTGGGCCTCACGTCTGGCATATGTCGGTTCCGCTTCGCGCCACCTGTTTGTCAACCTTGAAGTCAACCCGTCGGTGAATACGGGAACCATCGTGGGCGGTAAGTTGACCTTCCCTGGCGGCACCTCCGCGGCCAACGCAAGAAGGGTATATAACACCGCTCCCACCGTCGGCCCCTGCCTGACAACCACGGGCTGCGACGAGAACTACTCTCAAATCGTCGAGGCGGCCATGATTGGCAGCGCCCACTACAATTCCCTCCAGGCCACTCTGACGAAAAGGATGTCGCACGGCCTCCAGCTCCTGGCTAACTACACATGGTCCAAGTCTTACGACGACATGCCGCAAGCCACGCGCGACTCCAATACCGAGGACATCAACGCGGGCGAGTCGTATGTCTATCCTCTCTATCCCTCCAACGCGACCAACATGCCGACGGGAGCCTCTGTCTCGGATATCAAGGCTCTCGACCGCGGCTTGTCGGACATCGACCATCCGCAGGTCTTCTCGGTCTCTTACGAGTGGGCTCCCCCGAAGATCAACAACGGCTTAAGTGTTATACGGGCCGTCCTGAATGACTGGCGGACCTCCGGTCTCGTTCAATCCCACTCCGGCGACGCGCTTACTGTTTATACGGGGACCGATAACTCGGATACTGGCCTCCTGCAAGATCGCGGCCAGCAGAATTTCTCGCTCCCGACTTACCTCAAAAGCAAAACCCCTGCCGGCGATTGCCCAACAACCAAGATCTGCGAAAACTGGTTTAATCCGGCAGCTTTCTCGGTTCCTGCCAACACCGGGGCCGGAACCGGGTTCGGCAATATCGTCAAGGACTCGCTCCGCGGTCCCCGGTATACGGTATGGAACGCCTCTTTGGTCCGCACGTTCCCGGTGTTCCGCGAATCGAGCATGGAATTCCGCATGGAGTATTTTGACGTCCTGAACCACACCATTTTGAACAACCCGGGCGTCTCAAGCCCGCTCAGCAGCAGCACGAGCTTCGGAACCATCACCGGTGAAAATGGTGCCGGACCGCGCGTGGGGCAGTTCGCGCTGAAGTACGAATTCTAATTTCCTGGTTTTACCCGGTTGGCGGGGGATCGCGCTGGAACGGCGATCTCTCGCCAACAAGGGTAATCTTTCAACTCGGGCTCGAGGCCGGTACATGCCACTTCGGAATCTGAATCAGATGCTCGCTATCTTGGCGGGCATTTCTATTTTGGGGGCGCAGCAGCAGTTGGCGCGAGCGCAGCAGGCCTGGCAGCATTTGCAGAATCTCACTGCGGCTGAGGTTGCCGCAAGATGGATGAGTCCTCCGCCTGAGTACGGGCCGGAGCCTTATTTCGGCTTGAACGGCAATGTCAACATTCCTCAGGTTGGTCGCGACCTGGACACGCTGCACGATCTAGGATTCCAGGCAGTCACCGTGCAGGCCGGCTACAACATGCCGTTTGCATATCTCTCGCCGGAGTACTTCGCCTTCTTTCGCAAGTTCGTTCTCGAAGCAAAGCGGCGCAATATGCGGGTGTGGATTGTCGACGATGCCGGATACCCAAGCGGCTTTGCAGGCGGCAAATTCACTTCAGAAAAACCCGAATTACGGATGCAGGCGCTTGAAGTAGCGGAGCAGATTCCCGTCCCGGCAGGCACCGTCCTGCATCGGCAATTGCCCCCCGGCACGGTGAGTGCGGCCGCGGTGGATCAGGACGGCGCGGCAATTCCGTTGCCTCTTCACGGCAACACGCTTGACTGGACAGCGCCTGCCGGTAGCTGGACGGTGTTGCTTGTCGATCACGAGTTCCGCACCTCGCCCACGCGCTCCGACACCAATTCGCAGCGCGTGAAAGACACCTCTCAATCACTCGAAGATTATCTCGACCCCGCAGCAACCGAACAGTACCTGCGCTTCACGCACGAACAATACAAGAAGGCGGTGGGCGACGAATTTGGCAAGACGATCATGGGCTTTCGCGGCGACGAACCTGACTACTCAATCGCCGGCTTGCCTTGGACGCCAAGATTCTTCGAGCGCTTTCGCGAAATGAAGGGTTACGATGTCGCGCCCTATGCCGCCTTGTTTGCGCAAACGCCGTCCCGCCGCGATCCCGGCGTTCAAATCCATCTGACGCCAGAGCAGATTCGCATCAAGGGCGACTACTACGACGTTTTCTCGCGGATGTTCGCCGCGGGATTCTTTAAGCCGCAGGGGGACTGGTGCGCTGCCAACCATCTGGAATACCAGGTGCACCTGAATCACGAAGAGATGGAGATGGAGCTGACGCACAGCGAGGGCTCGTTCTTTCGCGACATGCGGGCCGTCGAAGTGCCGGGGATCGACGCCATCTGGCATCAGATATGGAAGGATACGATCTCCGATTATCCGCGCCTTGCCAGTTCCGCCTCCCATGTTTACGGCAAGCCGCGCGCATTCACTGAAAGTTTTGCCGCTTACCGGCCCGCTCCCGATGTGGAGATGGCGCGCTACATCTTGAACGAGCAGTTTGTGCGCGGCGTGAATCTGATCGAAACCATGTATTTTCCGGCCACCTCTGCGGGACCGAGACCGCCTCCGGGTTACATGGGACAGCCGGGCTTTTCGGATTTGCTCACCTATGTCCGCAGAATGAGCTACCTGATGGCGATGGGTAGACCCGACGCATCGGTTGCGTTGTTTCTTCCCTCGAGCTCCATGTGGCTGGGAGATGACGTTTCGGACACGCAATTTGTCTCAACGGAGAGACTCCTCAGCGAGCACCAGATCGATTTTGATATTGTGGACGAAGATGCGCTTGCCCGCGATATGAAGGCGCTCAAAGGCAGCTTCGAGACGCTTAGCGGTAACCGCTACCGCACGGTGATTCTGCCCGCGCCATCAGTGCTCTCATCGGACGCGCTCGCACGGCTGAAGGTGTTTGCTCAGGGCGGCGGCAAGGTCGTATTCATTGGTGGCACGCCCAGGTGGATCGCGGGCCGGACCATTCGCGGTGCCGAGCCCGCCAAGGTGGCAGACTTCTCATGGGCGAATGTTGTGGACGCGCAGCTGCCGCCAACTCCCACTCCGCCGGCCAACCCGCCAGCCTCGCCACCCACGGCCCAAATCGTTCCCGACAAGGTTCTCGCGGCAATCAGTGCCGCGGTGGTCGAACCGGCTGTGCAGCAGGACGCCGCCGATACCGCTCTGAAGGTGATGAAGCGCAGATGGAAAGACGCTGACGTCTACCTATTTTTCAATGAAAGCAATCAGGAAAGCGATCATGTGGCAACGCTCTCCAGCAAGGGACGTAGCGTTGAGGCGTGGGATGCGCAGACGGGAACCGTCTCTCCTTTGGATTCCACGAGCATAGACGGACATCTTAATGTGCGCCTTAACTTGCAACCGTACGAAACGCAATTGCTTGTAGTCCGCTGACGCCAGGGCGGCGCATCGAACGAGAATTCCAATATGCCAAGTTTCAGTGGCATTCGAATCGCAGATTGAGGTAAGAACATGAAGGTGCAGGCAAAGATCGTAGCGCTCGCGATTGCAGCGGTCATTCCTACTTGTCTCTACCCGCCTTTGGCAAGAGCGCAACATGAGCTTACGCCAAAGGAGCAGCAGAACATTGCGACCAACGAAGCGCGGCATTTTGGCGACGCGCCGGACAATCCCGGGCCGCTCGCGACCGACCTCTCCTACTCCATCAAGCCCAAAGCCGTGGCCAAAGCCATGCGCAAAGTCGCAGATTGGCAACTCGAACGTTCGCAGCCTTACTTTGACCGCATATGGACCTGGAGCGTTCTCTACTCGGGGTTCATGGCAGCATCGGATTCGCTGGGCGATCCGAAATATCGCGATGCGATGATGGCCATGGCGCAGAAATTTGACTGGAAGTTGAGGTCGCATTTGCCCAATGCCGACGATCAGAGCGTCGGGCAGACTTATCTGGAGCTTTATCTGCTCAAAAAGGACCCGGCGATGATAAAGCCCACGCAGGAGGAACTGGAAGACATTCTCGCGGCGCCGCGGGAGACCGCGATTCCTGGCAAGGAGATCGCGTGGTGGTGGTGCGACGCGCTCTTCATGGCGCCTCCTGTTTGGTCGCGAATGTATGCCGCCACCGGCGACAGAAAATATATTGACTACCTCGATGAGGAATGGGCCAAGACTTCAGATCGTCTCTACGATACAAAAGAGCATCTCTATTTTCGCGACTCAACCTATCTGACGAGGACCGAGGCCAATGGAAAAAAGATGTTCTGGTCGCGCGGAAACGGATGGGTGATGGGCGGAATCGTCCGCACCCTGCAATACCTTCCCAAAGACGATCCGGCGCGGGCAAAATATATCGAGCAGCTCAAGGAGATGGCTGCAAGCGTGGCAGCGATTCAATCGCCCGATGGGCTGTGGCGAGCCGGCCTGCTTGATTCCAGCGATTACGATTTGCCTGAAGTCTCCGGCTCTGCTCTCATTACCTTTGCGCTGGCCGCGGGGGTAAATCATGGATGGCTGGACCAGAAAGTCTATAGGCCGGTGATCGAAAAAGCATGGGTCGGGATGCTGCATCATGTGTACGCTGACGGACGATTGGGCTGCATCCAGCAGACCGGCGCGGAGCCTCAGCCATTCAAGGCTTCTTCGAGTTATACGTACGGCGTCGGAGGTTTTCTTCTGGCGGGGAGCGAGATCCGGCAGATGCATCGATAGTCCGATGTCGGCCACATATGCGCGGCAAGGCGAAACGAACCTGTACGACACAGTTGAGAGGTCTGCGATTTACAGATCTCTGAAACGTGGATTTAGGCCAAAGAGTCACCCCAGTACCGCGCGTAAGCGCGCCACTTCCCTGCAAAGGAGCCGATCCTCCATGTCCCGTAGCGTCGTTGTCCTGCTTGCCGCAACCGCCTTCATTTCCACCGCAGCAGGAGCTGCCGATCCTCCGCGCACCTGGGTCGACAAGGACACCGGCCATCGCGTTTGGCGCCTCAGCGATGAGCCGAATTCAGGAGGTTTCTACTTCAACATCAATGCCTACACTCCTGACCACAAGTCGATGATCTACACTGCGCCCGATGGAATCCACGTTCTCGACCTGGGTACGATGAAGACGCGCCTGCTCGTGCCGAATCCTCCCGAGCCAGCCAATGCGCCCCAGGGCCCTGGCGGATTCTTCCGCTATGGCGTTCATGCGCTCGTCGCAGGTTTCAGAACCAACAGCGTCTTCTATACGCAGACAGATCCAACAACCAACGTGACCTCCGTCTACAAAGCCAATGTCGACACCGGAGCAATCCGCAAGCTCATCGATTTGCCGGCTCGACACATGATCGTTTCCATCAACGCCGATGAGACGCTCGCGGCTGGCACCTTCGACGAAAGCAACCAGCCTGCGCAGGCATACGGGCAGAACGCGCCCGCGCGGCCCCAATCCGCGGGCGGCGACAATCGTGTCGCCAGCGCGGAGCAGGGGCCACATTATCAACCCCTCGATAAAGGCCAGATGATGGAACGCCGCCTCGCGGCACATCTCCCGCTCCAACTTTTTACCATTCGGCTTGAGCCCGGCGCTAACGGCGAACAGCCCGGCGACATCAGAATCTTTCTTCATTCCACCGACTGGATCAACCATCTGCTCTTTTCGCCCACCGATCCCGAGCTCCTGATGTATTGCCACGAAGGCCCTTGGCAAAAAGTTGATCGTATCTGGATGATCCACACCGACGGCACGCACAACACGCTCATTCACAAGCGCACGATGGCCAATGAAATCGCGGGCCACGAATTCTGGGGACTTGACGGCGAAACCATCTGGTACGACTGGCAATATCCGAAGGGCGAAGTTTTTTACCTCGCCGGCTATAACCTGCAGACCGGCAAGCGCACCGCCTTCCACATGGAGCGCAACGAGTGGTCAATTCACTTCAACCTGACCGGGGACCTCGATCTGTTCTGCGGCGATGGCGGCGATCCCGGTCAGGTGGCCAAAGCACCCGATGGGGAGTGGATCGAACTCTTCCATCCGCAGATGTTAACCGTCACTGCCGACACGCTGAATGCGCCGGACTTCTGGCAGCCTGGCGTCTTCCACTCTGAGCATCTGGTGAACATGTCGCACCACAACTATCGCGAGGAGCCCAACGTGCGCTTCTCGCCCGACAAGAAGCTCGTCTTATTCACAAGCAATATGTTCGGGCCGAGCTACGTCTTCGGAGTCGAGGTCGACAAAGCTGCCGACCCTCCCGGCGCCGAGGTGCAGTCTACGCCCGATCTTGCGCGTCAGTTTAATCCCACCGATCCCAAGCCGACGCATTGAATGGCAACCGTACGATGATTTGTGGAAGGGCTTGCGCAGGCAAGGCACCCGGAACCCAATATTGATGAATTTTTCGGCACGAGCGCCAGTCGATCAGGAGAAAGCCTTTGTAAAGGGGCCGTTCACCGGCTTACGGTCAGCTCGTACCACGTGGTGAACGTTCCTCCGAGCGGAATTCTCCAATTGGCCCCGGCCCCGGTTGCCGAGACTGCCGGGCCAATGGGCCGGCCCGATCCGTCGATCGCCTGCAAGCGAATCGAGTGCGCGGGCTCCAGGTGCTTCAGGACCAGTGCGCCCACAACCGGCTCAACAAGCGTGGGCGAATCTCCCCAATTCGTTACATCGGTCCCGGCAGAGTTCCAGCGTTGGCCGGTGTTCTCCACCCGCCCCCCTGCAATGAGCAGCATCTTTGAGGAACGTGAGATCGGCTCCGTATCGAGGGAACTGAGCTGGATCGAGCAGAACTTGTTCTCCACCTCGGCCTCAAGATTGCCATCGCTCACCTTCTGTGCCCGAATAAAGCCAATCAGTGCCTGTGTCCTTGGCGAATCCACCGTCACCAGACCCCTCTCTGGCGCAGAGTGGTACCACGTCAGTTGACCGGTATCGGAGCGAATGGGATTCGGCGTCGTGCCCCCTGCAGCGCTCTGGGTCGGCGGTCCATTAAACGACGAGATTCGCACTCCATGCTCCAGTGGGAGCGAGATGGGAAAACCAGGCGTGAAATAAGGGCGCTCGGTGGAGGGCAGCAGCATACTGTCATACACCTGCTGCGCCGTGTATGTGCGATCTACAATTTGCCTGGCCTTCTCAACATCTGCGCGCAGGAACAGCAACGCTCCGGCCGCTAGCTCAGGCATTTTCAGTGGGTCGAGCGAAATGTCGAATGGATCACCGACGTACGGCTTCCATGCCGGGTCTTGCTTGGGCTCGAAGGTATACCACATAATCGCGTCCCAATCCTGCATCGCCCCGTACGCCGCCAGAATCGGAATGCCTTCGCCCGCGTAGTCATTGGGAAACGGCTCGTTCACTTCGCTCACCGTGTAAGGCTTCCCCGCGATCGCCGAGCGGGAAAGCTCAACAACCATCGAATTGAAGGGATCATCCACCATCGGCGACTTGCGCACATAATTCTCGGGATGCTCCCAGTAGGTGTGGCCGTCAATGACATCGCTCCCCATCGTCGCCATCAGAATCGGATACCCGCTCCCGGAATGGCTGTGATCGGCTGTCGCAATCACCAGAGACTTCGATCCGAGCGTGTGTTTCAGATAGTCTTCCATCCCGGCGAAATAATCACGCTGCGTGTCGTTGTAAAACTCCGCTTCGGCACGGAAACGTTCTGGAGGTGCCGTAGCTGCTTGTCCTCTCCAAGCCATCAGTGGCACATCGCCCTGGTTTGCCGCTACCCCCGACAACTGTCGCAGCGTGGCGATCTGCTCTGGCGTGCGGTGTGCAGCGAGCCACTTGTTGTACATGCCGGTCAACTCCTGCCCATAGAACGGCGAGGGTGCCCGGTAGCCAATGTTGAGCGCATCTTCGTTATTGATTTCAACCAGGGCGACTGCAGGATCCTGCGTGTATTCAAGGCCGGTGTAGGGGTTGCGATGTCCCAGCAATTGCTGCGCGTATTCCTCTTGCAATTCGATCATGCGCTTGTCGAAGAGCGACGTTCCTTTCGCGCCCTCGCGGAGCTGGTTCGCGTCTTCGACGCCGTCGCCGGCTTGAAATGGCCTCCCGACGAGCAGGTTAAAGTCGATGTAGATTCCGCGTCTCTCCAATTCCGCAATGAAAAAGTCCTCGCGATCGAACTGGTCCGGGTCAAGGTTGCGTGTGTCCTGGCGTCCTCCCGCGATGAGCCCGCGGGGCGCCTCAAGATCGAGAAACTGGAAGCGCACGCAGTTCACTCCAAACCGCACAAGCGTGGCCGCCCATAGTGGCGCGTCTTCTTTGGAGGGAATCTGTCGCGATCCCTTGCTCCAATCGGTGATATTCACACCCCACAGCCGAATACGCTGGCCGTCGCCTGTCGCCAGATGGCCGTTCAACACCTGAATAAAGCCATGCTTTCCTGCGGGCGCTTCAAGAAGAAACGAAACATCTACAGGGGAATGAGATTCCGCGGCATGCCGGTGATCGATCGAGAATGGGACCATTCCCGGCGCGCCCTGCGCAAGAGCGTGATTCGGGACAAGAATCAGAACTGCGGCAAAGATGGTAACCATCCCAAAGCGCATGATGATCCTTTCGGAGAGTTTCCAGAGGGGCATGATTGACATCCGGTGGTTGCAGAATGCTCGCCAGTCTGGGAAAATCGGGTCGCTGCCAATATACGCCCTCGCCGAAGCCCTGGAGTTCTGAGAAAATCGGATTTTAGCGAAAGTGATCCGTGTATGAATGCAAGAATCGGAGTATCCGCGGCACCTGTTCCTTAGCCTGTGTGGGGATCCATTGCCGGGAATGTCCTGACTGGGAGGGTTGCTCAGTGGCGAACGATGACGAATGGACAGGGCTGCACCTCACCCGGCGCGAGCTGCTGGCGCAAGCGGCTTGCGGCGCCGCGATTCTTTCCGCCGCCCCCTACTTGAATGCAATGGAATCGCCGCTCGCCGCAGGCACGTGGTCGCCGCGTATCACCGAGAGCTTCGATTTCGGGTGGAGATTTTTCAGAAACGATGCATCGGGAGCTGAACTGCCGACTTTCAGGGATGCGGACTGGATCGCGGTCGATTTGCCTCATGACTGGAGCATTGAGGGACCTGTCGATGAGCACGCGCTTTCTGGGCAGCCGGGCGGCTACATGCCGACAGGAATCGGCTGGTACCGCAAGAAGTTCAGCATACCCGCGGACTATCGGGGCAAAGTGGTCACACTCGAGTTCGACGGCGTCTACCAGAACAGCGACGTTTGGATCAACGGCC
>CAYYKV010000019.1:0-26775 GCA_964468605.1 uncultured Occallatibacter sp.
GCCCATGTCAATATTTGGGGGTTGAGTGCCATCGCTCTTGATGCTAACTCAAAGCGGGCGGATGCGGGACTGCGCTTGAATTTGGGCCAGGTAGGATCGTTCTGTGTGGGTGGCGGCGGGTTCGTTGAGGAGACTGGCTTGCCGACGAGCGCATTTCGTCGGAGGCCTCGGTGGCTGTGTTTTGTGGGCGGCGTTTGGCGCGAGGCCGCAAGGACTGAGCGCCGAGGTGGCGTGCGGGGGCTAAAGCCCTGGCGTAAATGTTGCGACATTTGCGGCATGGCTAAAGCCAAGCCCTGATACAAGGCCGTAGATTTGGTTCGTGCTATCCCACCCTAGCGAAGCTAGGATGAGGCTCCCATTTTTTGTGATGGATTAGCGCCGCTAGAAGCAACCGCGGATCCCTCGGCTTCGGTCGCCACGGCGACCTCCGCTCGGGATGACACGACGCCAGGGTGGTTAGCAGAGGGCGGGTTGGCAGTGGTCCGGCGCGAGGCCGCAAGGACCGAGCGCCGAGGTTGCGCGCGGGGGCTAAAGCCCGTTGATTTTTTGGGGCGGCCTGCGGCATGAATGAATTCATGCCCTGATACAAGGCCGTTGATTTGGGTTCGTGCTATCCCACCCTAGCGGAGCTAGGATGGGGCACCCAATTTTTGTGGTGGATGAGCGCCGCTAGAAGCAACTGCGGATCCCTCGGCTTCGGTCGCCACGGCGCGCTCCGCTCGGGATGACACGACGCCAGGGTGGGGCGGGGCGGGGTCCGGCGCGAGGCCGAAAGGACCGAGCGCCGAGGCTGCTAAAGCCCAATCACTTTTTGCACGGTTTGCGGCACGAATGAATTCATGCCCTGATACAAAACAAAAGGCAGAAGCAGGTCCCTCGGCTACGCTTACCCCACGATCGCAGCGCGATCATGGGGCCCCAAGCGTGCTCCGCTCGGGATGACACGGGTTTAGAGGGAAATGGGTGAGGCGGGCCGGAAGTCATGCGGTTAGAATGCGGGCAATGCGCGAACGCCTCCATTTCACCTATATGGTTGCGAGCCGGAGCCGGACGCTCTATGCCGGCGTGACAGGCAATCTGAAAGAGCGCGTCTTTGAACACAAGCGGAAGCTGCACGAGGGGTTCTCCGCGACATACAACTGTAACCGGCTGGTGTGGTTTGAGCGCTTCGCCGAAGTGGGCGACGCGATTGCACGGGAGAAGCAGTTGAAGAGATGGGGACGTGCGAAAAAGGTCGCGCTTATTGAGTCGAACAACCCGACGTGGATTGATCTCAGTGAGGAGTGGTACACGAGGGAGCAGTTGAAGGGGCCGGTGCAGTGAGTTTGTGCGGCGCGATGCTGCGCGAAAAGCAGGTCCCTCGGCTCCCCCCAGCGGCCTTGGCCGCTGACCCCAATCACGACAAGCGTGATTGGGGCCCCAAACGCGCTCCGCTCGGGATGACACGGGGTTGGGCTGCGGTCAGGCGGGGACGACGCCCCGGGCGAGCATGGCCTTGATGCCGCGGAGGGCCTGGCGGGTACGTTCTTCGTTCTCGATGAGGGCGAAGCGGACGTGGTTGTCGCCGTAGTCGCCGAAGCCGATGCCGGGAGAGACAGCGGTTTTGGCTTCGGTGAGCAGGAGTTTCGAAAACTCGAGCGACTTGAGGTCGCGGTAGGGCTCGGGAATCTGCGCCCAGACGAACATGGTCGCTCGGGGCTTGGCGACGGACCAGCCGGCCTTGTTGAGTCCTTCGACGAGGACGTCGCGACGGCGGCGGTAGTTGTCGCAGATTTGCGCGACGCACTCCTGCGGGCCTTCAAGAGCGGCGATGGCGGCGACCTGGATGGGCGTGAAGGTGCCGTAGTCAAAGTAGCTCTTGAGGCGGGCGAGCGCGCCGACGAGGCGTTGATTGCCGACCATGAAACCGATGCGCCAGCCGGGCATGTTGTAGGACTTGGAGAGAGTGAAGAACTCGACGGCGACGTCTTTGGCGCCGGGAACCTGGAGGACACTGGGCGGCTTGTAGCCGTCGAAGGCGATGTCGGCGTAGGCGAGATCCTGAATGAGATAGAAGCCGTGCTCGCGGGCGAGGGCGACGAGGCGGGCGAGGAAGGGCAGCTCTACACATTCGGTGGTGGGGTTGGAAGGGAAGTTGACGATGAGGGCCTTGGGGCGCGGGGTCATGCGCGGGATGAGCTCCTCGAGTTGCGCAAGAAAACTTTCCTGGTTGTGGACCGGGACGCTGACGATGTGGGCTCCGGCGATGACCGGTCCGTAGATATGGATGGGATAGCTGGGGTTGGGAACGAGCACGGTGTCGCGCGAGTCGAGGATGGCGAGACAGAGGTGGGCGATGCCCTCCTTGGAGCCGATGGTGACGATGGCCTCGGAGTCGGGGTCGAGATCGACATCGTAGCGCGTCTTGTACCAGTTGCAGACGGCCTTGCGCAGGCGGGGCAGGCCGCGCGAGACGGAATAGCGATGCGTGGTCGGCTTCTGCACAGCTTCAATAAGCTTGTCGACGATGTGCTTGGGCGTGGCGCCGTCGGGATTGCCCATGCCGAAGTCGATGATGTCTTCGCCACGGCGGCGGGCGGCGGACTTCATCTCGCCGGTGATGTTGAAGACGTAGGCGGGCAGGCGCTGAATGCGGGAAAACTCGTCCATGATGACTCCAGTGTAAGACCAGTGGATCGTGAATGGTGGTTAGTGGTTAGTGGTTAATGGCTAGTGATTCGTGATTCGTGATTTGTGATTAGTGACCAGCGTTCAGTGGACAGACGTCAACTGAGAACTGATCACTGTTTGCTATTCACTGGTTTTTGGGGATGAGGTGAGGCAGGAGTCTAGGCGGCGCGAGCCGCCGCAGCTGCGTGGGCTGCGATGATGAGGGCGCGGCGAGTGGCGAGGTGCTGCATGGGTTCCATTATAGCCAAAGGCTGCGATGAGAAGAGCCGGGACAGCCGGTTCAGCGCGGCAGATCCCCTGGACTTTGATCGAGTTTGATCAAGCGCCGGTGGTGAGCACGACGCGGAAGCGAGCCTTGCCGCTCATCATGCGGTTGAAGGCTTCCTCAGCCTGCTCCAGCGGATAGGTTTCGATCATGGGCTTGATGCCGGTGAGGGCGCTGAAGTTGAGCGTGTCTTCAGAGTCCATGCCGGTGCCTGAGGGCCAGCCGATGATGGAGCGGCGGGTTTGGACGATCATGCCTGCATTGACGTCGAACGGCTTGTCGGGGACACCGATGACGAGCAGCTTGCCGCCGGGTGCGAGACCGCCGATCGCAGAGGAAATGGCCGCAGCGCTGGTGAGTGTGGCGAGGATTACGACTGCGCCGCCCAGCTTCTGGAGTTCGGCCGCCGGGTCCTGCGTGGTGGAGTCAATATAAATGTGCGCGCCAAGTTGCCTGGCGAGAGGACCCTTGTCGGCTCCGCGGGCGATGGCGACGGTGCGATAACCGCTTTTTGCCGCATACTGCACGCCAAGGTGACCGAGGCCGCCGACGCCGAGGATGGCGACCGTGTCGCCGGGGCGCGCGCCGCTGTTGCGAAGGCCGTTGTAGGTGGTGATGCCGGCGCAGAGAAGAGGCGCGGCATCAACGTCAGAGAGGCTGCCGGGAATGAATGCGAGGGCATTTGCCGGAGCGATGACGTAGTCGGCGTAGCCGCCGTCAAAGTTGATTCCGGAGACCAGGCCGTTCTGGCAGAGGATGAAATCACCGCGGCGGCAAGGAGTGCAGTAGTTGCAGTGGCCGCCATGCCAGCCGAGGCCCACGCGCTGGCCCACCTTGAAGAGCGGCACATCAGGGCCGACGGCATCGACGACGCCGGCAACTTCATGGCCGGGTACACGAGGGTACTGGATGCCAGGGAAGATGGCGAACTTTGTGACAGCGTCGCTGTGGCAGACACCGCAGGCCTGCACACGAATGCGAACGTGGCCTGGGCCGGGCTCGGGAAATTGCTTTTGGATGAGTTCAAATGCTCCGCCGGCGGCGGGAACCTGCATGGCTCGACCAGTGACTGAGGGCATGGGGAAGGTCTCCTTGTCGTTGGTGAGATGACCGGCACCGGCGGCAGGATGCAGGGAGATGGTTGTGGGAATGTGAATTGTCGATGCGGAGACGGAGGTGCGGAGGGAGCAGGATAGCGAGGATCTGTGCTGACCGACGCTTCCCGAAAAGCAGATCCCTCGGCTCCGCTTTCCCCACTTGCGTGGGGCCCCAAACGCGCTCCGCTCGGGATGACACGGGTTTAGGGGAGCAGGTAGCGGCGCGGAGTTTGCCGGGGATGACGGGCCACAAACTTTATACTTGTTGGGACATGCAAGAACCCACACCCCAGAAGTTTCCACCTGTTGCCGAACAGATGGATCTGCTTGAGAAGGGCGCGGCGGAAATTATCCGCGTGGCCGATCTGAGAGAGCGCCTGGAAGAGAGCCGCAAGACCGGACGGCCGCTGAGGGTGAAGGCGGGGTTTGACCCGACTGCGCCGGACCTGCACCTGGGGCACACCGTGCTGATGCGCAAGCTGAGGCACTTTCAGCAGCTGGGGCACACGGTGATTTTTCTGGTGGGCGACTTTACATCGCTGATCGGCGACCCGACGGGGCGCAACGTGACGCGGAAACCGCTGACGCGCGAGCAGATTGACGAGAATGCGGTTACATACAAGGAGCAGGTGTTCCGGATTCTCGACGAAAAGGCAACCGAGGTACGCTACAACTCGGAGTGGCTGGGAAAGCTGGGGTACGAAGAGACGATCCGGCTGACGGCACACTTTACGGTGAGCCAGATGCTCGAGCGCGACGAGTTTCATAAGCGATTCCGGGAGGAGCAGCCGATCAGTCTGCATGAGCTGCTGT
Organism: uncultured Occallatibacter sp.; assembly: GCA_964468605.1. Taxonomy (GTDB): domain Bacteria; phylum Acidobacteriota; class Terriglobia; order Terriglobales; family Acidobacteriaceae; genus Telmatobacter. The sequence goes on from CAYYKV010000019.1 coordinate 4,846, forward strand.
ACCCGGTGATGCAGGGATACGACTCGGTGTGCCTTGAATGCGACGTGGAGCTGGGCGGGACGGACCAGAAATTCAATCTGCTGTGCGGGCGCGAGCTGCAGCGGCACTACGGGCAGAAGCCGCAAATCGTGCTGATGACGCCGATTCTGGAAGGACTGGACGGCGTGCAGAAGATGTCGAAATCGCTGGGCAATGCAATTGGGATCAATGAGCCGGCGAGCGAGATGTACGGGAAGTTGATGAGCATCTCGGACGAGCTGATGTGGAAGTATTGGGTGCTGCTGACGGATTTGAAACAAAGTGAGATTGATTTGATGCGGGCGGAGGTTGCGGCGGGCAAGCTGCACCCGATGGAGACGAAGAAGAAACTGGCGCGCACGATTACGGCGGGGTTTCACGGCGAGGCGGCAGCCGAGAGCGCGGGCGAGAATTGGGCGCGGATGTTTCAGCAGAAGGGCGAGAGCGAGGATCTCGAAGAGGTTTCGATCCCCTTTGCGGATGTGGCGGGATCGGAGCCGAATCAGGTTCGGTTGCCGAAACTGCTTGTAGCGATGGGGCTAGCGGCGAGCGGCGCGGAAGCGAATCGAAAGATTGCGGAGAAGGCGGTCAAGGTGGACGGCGAAGTGGCGAGCGGTGCGGTGATTTCGGTGGGAGCGTTGCCGGCGCGGCTGGTGGTGCGGCTGGGGAAGCGGGCGAAGGTGGCGGTGATTCAGTAAGACAAGTCTTCTGTCGCGTTTGGTGTCGTGCTATCCCACGTCCCAGGATCGGGACGTGGGGCACCCATGTTCGTGCTGAGCTGAGAGCGGGAAAAGCAACCGCAGATCCTTCGCTCCGCTTACCCCACTCGCGTGGGGCCCCAAGCGCGCTCCACTCAGGATGACAGTTCAGTGACGATGGTAGCCGTTAGCTCGCGAGGGCAAACGCGCGGGCGGAGTCGAGAAGCTTCGCGACGGATTCTTTGGAGCAGGATTCGGCGTAGATGCGCAGGAGGGGCTCGGTGCCGCTGGCGCGCAGCAGGAGCCAGGTTTCGGCAGCCTTGGGCCTGCTTGTGGCTTCGGGGTTGTCGAGGTAGAACTTCACACCGTCGAGATTTTCCTGGCAGTAGATCCCCATGCCGGCGAAGACGGGGTCGCCGGGCTTGAGGACGTGGACGCGGGCGATGGCGGCGTTTTTCTGCTCATCGGTCAAGTGGAGGTCGATGCGGCCGTAATGGTGCTCGCCGTACTCGGCCTGCAAGTCGGCGACAAGCTGGCCGAGGGTCTTCTTTTCCTGGGCCATGACGTTGGCGAGCATCAGACAGTTGAGCAGGCCATCGCGCTCGGGAAGATGGCGCTGGAAGCCGATGCCACCCGACTCCTCGCCGCCCATCACGATTTCCCGCTCGAGCATGAGGTCGACGACATACTTGAAGCCGATGCCGTGCTCGATCAGCTCGCGGCCATATTTCCGGGCGATGCGGTCGAGCATTTTGGTGGTGTTGAAGGCGCGGGTGACAGCGCCGGGCCAGGCTTTGTACTGCAAGACCCAGCTAAGGAGCACGGAGTAGATTTTGTGCGGGTCGACGAAGTTGCCATGCTCGTCGATGGCGCCGATGCGGTCGGCGTCGCCGTCGGTGCAGAGGCCGGCCTGGCAACCGTTGGCTACTGTGGCTTCGCCGAGGGCGCGGATGTTCGGCTCGATGGGCTCGGGATTGATGCCGGGAAAGAGCGGGTCGGGGTTGGAACGGATCTGCACGTGAGCCACGCCGGGCGCCGAGAAGATGTCGGCGAGGATAGTGCCGCCCGCGCCGTACATGGAGTCGATGCAGAACTTCATGCCGGATTTCGCGATGAGATCAAGGTCGGCGAAGTCTTTGATTGCTTTGATATAGGTGGGCAGGAAATCGACTTCGGTAATGGGCGCTGGCTGGGCGGCGCGCGGGGCGGGTTTGCCGAGAAACGATTCGATGGCCGCGATCATGGCGGGCTGGCCGGAGCCGCCGTACCAGCCCTTGTACTTGACGCCGTTCCACTCGGCGGGGTTGTGCGAAGAGGTGATCATGATGCCGCCGGCAGCGCCGCGCTCGCGCACGCCCCAACTGAGGGCCGGCGTGGGCGTGACGGCGTTGGCCAGCATGACGGGAATGCCGGTGGCCGAAACAACTTCAGCGCAGGTATGGGCGAAGGCTTTCGAGCCGAAACGCGTGTCGTATCCGATGCAGAGGCCCTTTGCGGGGTCCTCCTTCGCCGATCCTTTCTGAGAGTGGAGGTAGGCGGCGATGGCTTCAGCGGCAATGCGCACGTTGGCGAATGTGAAGTCGTCGGCGACAACGCCGCGCCAGCCGTCGGTGCCGAATTTGATTGCGGGTTGAGGCATGGTTGAGGTTCGGGCGTTCCCGGGGGAAGCAAATGAAAACAATAACAGGCGGAGCGGGGAGAGCGCACGGGGGATGCGAATGTCCATCGGGCAGCGCTTCAGTTTGAGTTATGCTCAGCACTAAGTTCTGGAGTTGTGGCGTGAGCAGGCACGAACGCCTTGATGCGGATTTGCGCGACACTCATTCCCTGCAAACAGATTCGCAAGGGCTGACCGAATGATTCAAGCAAAGATCACCTTGGTAGCGTGCTTGACGTTCTCTTTCGCCGGCGCATTCGCGCAATCGGCTGAGAAGGACCCGGCAGCGATAGTCGAGCTCGGCGCAGCCACAAACTGGAATGTCAAAGGCGGCGCTGCGACGTTTGGCCCCGACTTTGCGGTGGAAGTGACACCAATAGAGAACTGGTTGGAGATTGAGGCCGGGACCACGCCGTTTTTTACCAGGAACTCAACAGAGTGGGACACCGATTTGCTCTTCAAAAAGCCATGGACCATCTCAAGGAAAGCGGAATTCATGATCGGCGCCGGCCCGGAATGGGTTTACACGAGACAAAACTCCACGACAACGAACTCTGTGGCCATTGAGGCCGCGGGCGACTTTATGTTCTGGCCCGCCAAGAAACACAGGTTCGGTTGGTATCTCGAACCGGCCTACGATTACGATTTCGGTCGCGGGCATGAGCAGTCCATTGGCATGAGCGGCGGCCTGCTGATTGCGATTCCATAAGGCCTCGCTATCCCGCTTCCAAGGTCAGGCACTACGCTTCGTGCCGGGTTCTGGAAAGACGTGCAAGCAGGGGTCTAGAATAGGGCCAACCGCAGATAGCGTGGAGGCGGTTCTTCCCCCCGGCCGAGATTCGCATAGAGGATTTGCCCATGTCGATTCGATGGAGAATTGCGGGCGTTGTCTGGCTGGCGGCGATGGCCGCGACAGCATTCGCACAACAGAGCGGCGGCGGAGCGCGTCAGGCTGGAGCGCAAAGGGGCTTTCAGCCGGAGACCACCGATGAGCCGGCGGCGAAGAGCGGCCACCAGTACGTCGTGGCTATCGGCATCGATCACTACGAGAACTGGCCCATCCTGAGCACGGCGGTGAGCGACGCAACGGAGTTCGCCAAACTGCTGACGAGCAAATTCGGATTTGAGTACGCAGCGGAGCCGCTGACGGAAAAGAACGCCACGCACGAGGCGATCATTTCGTTGATTGAAGACGATCTGCCGACACGCCTGAAGCCCGAAGACTCGCTGGTGATCTTCTTTGCCGGCCACGGGACCACGCATGATTACAAGATCGGTGAAGAGCCGCGATCGGACGGATTCATTGTTCCGGCGGATGCGCGCGCGCCGGGAAAGGATGAGCACTGGAGCGACTACCTGAAGATCGAGGATCTTTTGCATACGATCGACTCGCTGCCCGCGTCGCACATCCTGGTGATCCTGGACAGCTGCCACAGCGGCATGGCGCTGGGAAACAAGTTCATGACGAGCCGCGCCGATACGCGTTTTGAGCGGGACATGCTGGTGAAGGTGAGCCGCAAGGTGATCGCCAGCGCGCAGGGCGACCAGCTTGCCGCCGATAGCGGCCCGCTGCCGAATCACTCGCTGTTTACCGGGTTGATGATTCAGGGACTGACGAACGGGAAAGCGGACAGCTTCGGGGAGGGATTTGTCACATCGAGCCAACTGGGCGCTTTTGCGCAGCATGAGGTGGCGGTTGCGGCGGGATCGAAGCAGACTCCGCTGTTCGGGGCGTTCGACGATGACGAGGGGGGCGAGCTCGTGATCCACATGGGCGCGGGAGCGCAGCCGGCCTCGGCGGGCAGCGCGGACCCGGCGAGCACCTTTACGAAATACGAAGCGCTGGAGCTGGATCGGCTGAAGAAGGAAGGAAATCGCTACTGGCAGAACGACGATCCGCTGAAGAATTTTCCGGCGGCGCGAAGCGTGGCCTTGAAGCTGTGCGATAGCGGCAAGGAGAGCGACGAATATTGGGGATGCGAGCAGGCAGCGCGGAGCTTCCGCACGGGCCTTGGCGGAGGCACGGACTACGCGCAGGCGGCGAGCCTGGCGCAGAAGGCGTGCGATGGCAAGGATAGCGGTGCGTGCGTGTTGCTGGCGGCGATCTATCAATCGGGCGAGACGATCCAGCCGGACCTGCAGAGCGCCGTGCGGCTTTACCAGGACGCATGCAACGCGGGAGACCTGCATGGCTGCTTCGGGCTGGGCAGGCTATATGTGAATGGCCAGGGCGTGGCCATGGATTACGCACAGGCGAAGGCGCTCTTTACCAAGGCGTGCGACGGCGGCGAGTTGACGGGTTGCAATGGTCTTGGCGTGCTCTACGATCATGGCTCCGGCGTGACCAAGGACCAGGCTCAGGCGCTGAGCCTTTGGCAGAAAGCGTGCGACGGCGCCGTCGGAAAGGCCTGCGAAAACATCGGCCAGATGTACGCCTCGGGAAACGGCGTAACGAAGGACCCGAGCCAAGCCGTCAGCTATTTCAAGAAGGGCTGCAGCGACGGCGAAATGGAGAGCTGTGCTGAAGTAGCCTGGGGCTACCAAACCGGCCAGGGCGTGGACAAAGACGAGCCGCAGGCGCTCACGCTCTTCCACAAGGCGTGCGACGGCGGGTCAGCGATCGGATGCAACGAGCTGGGCAACAATTATCTGCACGGAGTTGGCCTGGACAAAGATCCCGCGCAGGCAGCGGTCTACTTTCGCAAGGCATGCGACCAAAGCGGAGACGGTCTGTGGGGCTGCAACAACCTGGGGTTGATGTACGAGAACGGCTTCGGCGTCGGTAGAGATTTGCGAGAAGCGCTGCGCCTCTATCGCAGAGGCTGTGATGCGGGCCAGATGATTGCCTGTACAAACGCGGGCAACTTGTACCTGAATGGGCGCGGCACGGCGAAGGACGAAGGAGAAGCGGTGCACATGTACCGCACTGCGTGCGACGGAGGCAACCTGACCGGGTGTGTCCAGCTCGGATTGATGCTTGCGGCTGGACAGGGCACGTCGAAGAATGAACCGCAGGCAATCGGATTTTTCCGCAAGGCATGCGACGGCGGCGAGTTGAGGGGCTGTTTGGGTCTTGGCGGGATGTTTGAAAGCGGCGAGGGGGTGGCCAAAGACGAGGCGCAAGCGGCGAAGTTGTATGGCAAGGCCTGCGATGCGGGGAACTTTGCCGGCTGCACCGACCTGGGCAACCTGACGGTGAGCGGCCGCGGCGTGGCCAAGGACGAGGCGGCGGGTTTTGCGCTTTACAAAAAGGGCTGCGACGGCGGCGACATGAACGGCTGCGTGAACTACGCGCTGGCCTATGAATCGGGACAGGGAGTGGCCAAGGATGAAGCGCAAGCGGCGCGGCTGTTCCAAAAAAACTGCGAGGCGGGCGATCTGAGGAGCTGCACGCAGCTCGGCTACTTGTATTACAACGGGATCGGCGTGGCCAGGGACGAGACAAAGGTGTTTCAACTGACGCAGAAGTCCTGCAACGGCGGGGTGATGCTGGCCTGCTCGAATCTGGGCGGTACGTACTACTTAGGGGTAGGAGTCGCGAAGGATGAACCCAAAGCAGTGGCGCTGGACCGCCAGGCCTGCGATGGCGGCGAACCGCGAGGCTGCGCGGGTGTTGCAATGATCGACTTTATGGACCACGAGGGATTCGACTCGACAAAGAATTACAGTGACCAGTTGACCAACTTTCGCAAGGCGTGCGACAGCAGCGACATGAAGGGCTGCGCAGCCCTGGCTTACATGATTCGCAGCGGCCTGGGCACGACGAGGGATCCTGGCGCAGCCAATGACCTGGCGCAAAAAGCGTGTAACGGCGGCGTGATGATTTCCTGCGTGGGGTACGGTTCAATCCTGTACGTCGGCGACGGCGTGAAACAGGACCTGGCGCAATCGATGAGCTACGAGCGCAAGGCGTGCGATGGGGGCTTGATGGCGGGCTGCATCTACGTCGGATACTTTTTCCAAAATGGCATTGGCACGCCGATCGACGCAGTGCAAGCCGCTGATTTCTACCGCAAGTCCTGCGACGGCGGCGAGCCAACGGGCTGCCGGGCTGTCGGCTGGCTCTACCGGAACGGCCTGGGCGTGGCGCTGGATGAAACGACGGCACTGACTTTCTATCACAAGGCGTGCGACGGCGGCGATCAGACGTCGTGCTCGGAGTTGAGAGCAAATCCCTGATAGAGCGAGCAGCGAACAGAACGCAGCGGGGACGCGGAGCGGTGTAAACTAGCAGAGACCCCAGAAGCCGGTTCGCCATGGCGGACCGGCTGCGTTATGTCGGGACGTGGCTCAGCCTGGTAGAGCACTCGCTTGGGGTGCGAGGGGTCGGCAGTTCAAATCTGCCCGTCCCGACCAATTCAGCTTCAGATCCTTCGCTGCACTCAGGGTTTCGCCTGCAGGCTCCCGCTCACGCTCACGCCCGCAAAACGGCTCAAGTTCAAATCTGCCCGTCCCGACCCTATACAAAATCGATGGCTTACAAGATAGACTTCCTAGTTGGGAATCCTAACGCGAAGGGGAGGTTTGATTGAAGCATAGGTCGATTCTCATCGCAGTGGCGTGTCTCATCGCAGCAGTGTGGATGGTCCCTGTTGTTGCCTGGACGGTGTCAAAGGACTTCAACGGAAGAATGTGGCTGGCTCAGGTGCCTGCCCTTCCAAGCAGTGCAGATGTTGCCTATCAACAGTGGGTCGATGATGGCAACGGAACCCTGAAGCCCGGCGAGGCGTTCAATACGGTCGACCAAGGCATCAACGATGTTCTTGCCGACGAGGCCAAGGCCAACATGGCTTCCCCGGAAAACCAGGCGCAGATGCAGCAGCAGCAGACCACCGCCCAGCAGATGGCAGCCAAATACGGCACTCCCGAGGGCCAGGCGGCGCTCCGCTCCATGACCCCTGCGCAACTGATGGCTCTGGCCCAGCAGATGCAGCCGCAGACCAACATGCCGAGCGCGGTGTCGCCCGATGACCAGCAGTTGCTGCAGAAGATTGGCGACGGCGTTTATTCGGGAAAACAACAGGTGATGGCCGATGTGCTGAAATTGCAGACTGAGATCAACACCCTTGATGGCCAATGGGACCAGGCTGTATCCGCACTCGAACCACAGGAGCAAGCCCAGATGCGCCAGTTGCCGGTTTGCCCAGGCGAAGCCGGGATCGCTTCAAGCCTGGATATGGAGAATCTCGAGCTCAAGTTTGCCGATCAGCGCATTGCCATTGCCTCGCAATACCTGCCGCAATTTGCGCCCATCATCGGCAAGGTGCGCGTGACCGTGCTGCCGGAGATCGACTTCGGCGACGATGCGCTTGCCGCCTGGACGCAGATCTCCGATCCCGGACTGAAGCAGCAGGTTTCGCCCTCGGCCCATGGAGCGCAACAGCAGGGCCTTGGCGACGTGGGCATCGTTGAAAAGATGGTTGAAGGAGTCTCCTCAAAAGCCGCCCAGACCGTAGAGGACAAGAAGACGATCCAAAAAAAGTACGCCAACGCCCATGGATGTTGAGGCAGGCGCGCGAGGCGAAACGGAGCGTGTGCAATTCGGGTCTGCCCGTCCCGACCCATTCAAATTCCCTTCTTCGATGACGCTCGTCGACGCAACTGGCAAAGAAAACAGCCCAGATAAATGCTGCTTGACGTACCCCGTGTCCCCTATAATTCCTCCTCATGAAAGCCAAGCGGGGATTTGATGTAAGTATCCGGTGTGCAACGGGATGCGCGACTTTCGCGCTCGTCTTGATTGCTGTGGGAGTTCTGGGATCAGCCCAGACAACTTCGAGCACAAATGCGAAATACACAATTGAGGAAACTCGGCTGGGAGGCTGGTACTGGAACCAACTGTTTTCGGCGCCGGTCGTCAGCCTGGACGGCAAGCATGTGGCTTACGAGGATCGCGGGCATTGCGAGCAGGACGTCAAGATGTGCATCTTCAAGGACGGGCACTCGATTGATGTGGGCCGAGATCCAATCATCTACGGGGCGTTTTTTAACCAGGACGGCTCTCGCCTTGGCTATGTATCAAGCGGCGCAAACCGCAGGAATATGGTCACGGTTGTGGACGGCCAACCCGGCCCGGAGTATTTCTCCATTGGAGGGGCTACCTTCAGCCCGGACGGAAAGCACTTCACATACATTGCGTACAAAGGAAGATCTTCCATCGTGGTGGTGGACGGTAAGGAGGGGCCCGAATACGACAGAGTTGTGCAGCCGACCTTCAGCCCCGACGACGAAGTGTTCTACAGCGCAGCACGGGGCAAGAAAGGCTTCAATGTTCTTGGCGATAAGGAGTTTGGGCAAGAATGGGATATTCCATATGGTCCGATCTTCAGCCAGGATGGGAAGCGCATGGCCTATGTGGGGTGCACGGCCAAGATGAAGTCGTGCTCCGTTGTGCTGAACGGAAAAACCGGACCTGCATACGACGAGATCTATCTGAACCGCGTCTTCTTCAGCGACGACGGAAACCACGTATGGTACGGAGCCATGAGCAATAAAAAATGGATGGTTGTTCTCGACGGAAAGGAAGGGTCTCCTTACGACGAGGTGTTTCACTCTTCGTGCCACACGACAGTGAACATGGGGGCGCTCATGCTGGGTATGTTGCTCCCAACTCCTATCGCCGGTGGTGAACTCGGTAGCGCGTTTGGCACGGCCTGCTCGACTGTGGACTTTACGTTTTTCAGCCCAGACAGCAAACACACATGGTATCGGGCAAAGAAAGGCTCTGACTGGGTGGCCATCGAGGAAGGCGTGGAGGGTCCGCCGTTCGCAAATATCCTGCTCGACGCCTACAGCCCTGACAGCCGGCATCTAGCCTACACAAGGCAAAAATTAAAGGGATCGGTCACCGAACTGATTGAGGACGGCAACAAGATTGCCGAGGCCCAGGGGATAAGCTATGTCATGTTCAGCCCCGACAGCAGCCGCATTGCATACGCCAACGAGAGATTCGGCGGCAAGCAGTGGCTCTGGGCGATGGTCACCGACGGCCATCCGGGTACCGAGTATCGAATGATTGAGTACCCAACCTTCAGCCCAGACAGCAAGCATTTGGCTTACCTTGCGCAGACAGCACCGAGTCCCATGATGCACACGATTAACGCAACCGATCCTGGAGGAAGCTGGACCGTGGTGCTGGATCAACAGGCGGGAGGCGAATACAGCTTTGTCATTCCCGGGACAATCAGATTTGGAACCGATGGTGCTTTGGAGTATCTTGCCGTTCGCAAGGAATCTCATGACAACGGCAGCCTCTTCCGCGTGAGGTATGTTCCCAATCCATAGATGCAGCGCTCCTGAAGGCGAGTGACGACCTGGAATTGGCCGGCCGATTGCGGTTCATGGACCGCGGGTGATGGTCTCAGGCGAGAACCTGGAGTGCGCGGTACGGCCATGATCACTGCCGGCCACCGGGGAGACCTTCCCTGGCCAACGTGACTTTTGTCATGTACCCAAAAGCAGATTCTTCGCGCATTGTGAAGAGACAGGGCATTGATCCCTATGTGAACCCGTGGCCGGCCGCTCGTGATCAGAATTGGCCGGTCCATGGAGCATCAGTCGAAATTGAAGCGGAACATTTTCCCCCAGGGCTGCGCATCCTCGAATCGGCTCAAAGCCGCGCGGCAGAAAGCCAGCGGCGATCAGTGAGCGATCGAGCGAAAGGCGGCGCATGTATTCCCCCTACTCGCGTCATTCATTGCAATCAGGCGACAGCCAGCGGAAAGCATTGTGGATTGTGGTCTGCGCGTTCGTTCTTCTGCCGGCTTTCGCAGGTCTGGCGGGTTGCACGCAGGCGGTCCCGACCATCAAAGAGGTTGCAGCACCGACGATCAGCACTTTTTCCGCGAGCCCAGCGTCGATCATCGCGGGCACAAGCACCACATTGAATTGGGCGACTACAGGAGCGACGGGCGTTGCCGTTACGCCGGGGACCTTTGCGTCCACATCGGCGAGCGGATCGGTGGTTCTGAGCCCGACAGCTACGACCACATATACGCTAACGGCGACGAACACAACAGGCACTGCAACGGCAACGGTGATCGTGACCGTAACTCAGCCATCCCTGCCTACGATCAGCTTGTTCACGGCCAACCCGACGAGCATTACCCTGGGCGGGATCAGCACGTTGAGCTGGACGACATCTGGTGCGACGACGCTCGACATTGCGCCGGGAAACCTTTCGTCGACCTCCGCGAGCGGAACCGTGAACGTGAGCCCGGAGACGACCACCACTTATGTTCTGACGGCGACGAATGCGGCGGGATCGGTGACAGCTTCGGCCATGGTGACTCTGACGTCGTCGGGCGGGCCGTTGAGCATTACCACCACAAGTTGCCCTGGGGGAACGCAGAACACGGCTTACGCGGGCTGTACGATTGCGGCAACCGGCGGGAATCCGCCGTACAGTTTCTCCGTCGACGAAAGCGGCAGTTATCCTCCGCTGCCCGAAGGTTTGACGCTGGATGCATCGTCGGGTGAGATTACGAGCCCGTTGATCGGCGGACAGGGAACGTACACGCCCGAGTTTGTGGTGACGGACGCGACGGGCGCGACGGCGAAGGCGCAGATCGCCTTCGCGATGAACGGAAGCAACGCGTTCTTGGCCAACGTCTTCACGGCCGCTTCCATCTTCCACCATCGCGTGGATGCGGCGACAACGAACCTGCCAGTGGACACCTCGCCCGCGGCGCCGATGTACAGCGGGTATTTGCCGGAGACGGTGAAGCCATTCTTCGGGAATAATTCGGGTGCTCCGTTTCCGAATGGAATTCCGGCGATCGAGGTTCCGTATAACCAGCCCGACGTTTCGGTAGCGACGACGGTGTACCAGTCGTACTTTACTTCCGGTCCGATTCCGGCCTACGCGCCGGTTGAGGGCACGAGCAACTCGTCGGGAGACCGGCACGTGCTGGTGTATCTGGAGCAGGGCAACGGAAACAATCCGGCGCTCTACGAGATGTGGCAGGGAGTTTATCTGGACGGGCCGTGGACCGACTCTTCGAATGCCGAGTGGCCCAACGTGGCGACGGATGCGCTAACCCCGCAGGGACAGGGAACGTCGGATGCCGCTGGATTGCCGGTGGGGCCGCTGCTGGCCAATGCGGATGAGGTGATCGGGACGGGCACGCCGACGGCGCCGAACGGGACCGTTCAGCATCCCATTCGATTCACGCTGAATCATATGTTGAATTACTGGGTGTGGCCGGCGACGCAGACCGCTGGCGTGGGGAGTTGCAACGACGGTGCTGGCGACCCAATTTCCACGGAGAGCGAGATTTCGCAGGCTACGCCGCCGTCAAGCTGCACGATGAGCGGTGCGGCCGGCGAGATCTACCGGCTGAAAGCTTCGGTGGCAACGCCGGCTTGCGCGGCGACGAGCCCGCAGGCAGCCATCATTATTACCGGGTTCCGGAATTACGGAATCATTCTGGCCGACAACGGCGACAGCGGCGGCCTGATCGGAACGCCCGATGCGCGCTGGAACGACGCCGATCTTTCGTGCCTGACGAGCCTGATTCTGTCGGACTTTGAGCCGGTGAACGTGTCGAGCCTGATGGTGAGCAATGACAGCGGGGCGACCAGCCACTAGGGCTGTTCAACCTCACAGATTCGAACGGCAGGGGATCGTGAAATCCCAGGTCTCATTCGCCTCGGCGTGGAGATCCTTGGGCACCCGTAGCTTGGACTATGGAGGTTAGTGCGCGGGGGGAATGTAGTCCGTCGGCAGGGCTGAGCCGGAGCCGAAGAAGAAGTCCTCCATCTGCTCGACAAGGAACTGCTGCGCCTGCGGCAGCCAGGGCTGGAGGCGGTACTCGTTCAACAGCATCTTCTGGCGGCCGAGCCACTCGTCCCAGGCCGCTTTGGAGACGTTCTTATAGATTTTCTGGCCAAACTCCGAGTCGAAGGGCGGCTCGTCGAGGCCTTCCATTTCCTTCTTGTAGCGAACGCAAAAGACCATGTGCGCCATGCAGATTGCTCCCAGATGCCATTGTAATTGGATGGCCGGAGGGGCGGCCGGATGCGTGGGGACGGAAATTCTCTTGACAAGTGGATAGGCGGCAGGTTGTCCTATCTCCACCCCAATTGACGCTCACGGCCTCAGGGGCCAAATTCTGCGATGCCCGGGCCATGCACCGAATTCAAACAATCCTTCTCCCCTTTAACCGTTTTCCTCGAAAGGAGAGTTGCAATGGCAGATGAACCAAACACAACAGCAGCCAGCTCGGGACTGTCAGACAATTCCGCTGGGGCGCTAGCCTACCTCACGATCATCCCAGCGATCATCTTTTTGCTGGTTGAGCCGTACAACAAGAATTCCTTCATCAGGTTCCATTCCTTCCAGTGCATCTTCCTGTGCTGTGCCGCGATTGTGCTGGACATTGCGTTCGGCATCCTGCTCGCGATTGTCACCATGATGATGCCGCTGGCGTTCTTCGGCGTCTTCCTGTGGCCGATTGTGAACCTGTTCTGGCTGGCGGTGGTGATCCTTTGCATCGTCAACGCGTACCAGGGCAAGCGCTTCAAGCTGCCGATCATTGGCGCTCTTGCCGAGAAGCAGGCAGGCGCGTAAGGAGTCCCGACAGGGCGCGCAGGCCCTCAGGCCGCTGAGCTTCAGTGCCTTCTGCCCTTTTTGAATCGCCGCTTGCTCCCACCCGGGGGCGGCGGCGATGTGTTTTTGCGCTTGTTTTTCTTCGATTTCGATGAGGCCGGGGCGGCCTTCTTGCCCGTAAGCGGCAACTCTTCCTCGACCAGAGCAAATTGAAGCTTGCGCTCCTGGGCGAGGACGCGGTCAAGGATTACTTGCACGCGGTCGCCTGCGCGGAAGCGGCGGCCGGAGCGCTCGCCGATGATCTCGTGCGTATTCTCGCGCCAGGTGTAGCGGTCGGCGCGCAGAGTATCGATGGGGACGAGCCCCTCGACGAAGAGATCGGTGAGCTCGACAAAAAGGCCGAATTTGGCGGGGTTGAGGACGAGGGCGGCGAACTCGTCGCCCACGCGGTCCTGCATGAAGCGAACCTTTTTCCACTCGACCAATTCGCGTTCGGCTTCAGCGGCGCGGCGCTCGGTGTAGCTCGTTTCTTCGGCGATCTCGGCGAGTTCGGACTCGGGGATGGGGTAGTTCAACGGAGCTAGCGGGGTTAGCAGTGCTGGCGGCGTTAGGGTTGTCCCGGTTTTCGGACGGTCTCCCGCCCTCGCGGAGCCAGGATGGGGAACCCCGGCTTTCGGCTGAGCTTCGTTCGGGTGCGACCAGGGTGAGCCGAGGCGATTTGGTTCGATGGTCCGATGCCCTGAAACGCCGGCGCGGAGAAGCGTTTTGGCGATGCGATGGACGATGAGGTCGGGATAGCGGCGGATGGGCGAAGTGAAGTGAGTGTAGGTGGGCGCGGCGAGGGCAAAGTGGCCTTCGTTGACCTCGGAGTAGCGTGCCTGACTGAGCGAGCGCAGCATGAGGTAGCTGAGGATGCGTTCTTCCGGTTTGCCTTCAATGCGCGCGGCGAGCTTTTGATACATGCGAGGCGTGACTGGGATGTCTTCGGGCACTTCGTGCTGGCGGGGATTGCGGCCCCGGCCATGCGATTCGCGGCGCTCGGCGCGGGTTTGGATGCGCTTGACGGGGAGGGTCCCGAGGCCAAGCGAATAACCGAAGCCGGCGGCAAGCTCCTCGAACTGGACGACGCGGCGTGGATCGGGTTTTTCGTGGATGCGATAGAGAGATGGAACGCCGAGATCCTCAAGCCAGACGGCGACGCACTCGTTGGCGGCAAGCATGAACTCTTCAATGAGGCGATTGGCCCAGGTGCGCTCGGCACGCGTGACGCCGCGCATCTGCCCGTGCTCGTCGAACTCAATCACCGGCTCGGGCAAATCGAAGTCGATCGAGCCTCGCTCCTCGCGGCGCTGGTTCATGAGGACGGCGAGGCGCTTCATGCGTTCAAACTCCGGGCGCTCACGCGCTTCGGGGTTTTGGACAGGAGCATCGGTTTGGTCGAGGATTGCGGAGACCGCAGTGTAGGTCATGCGCGCGGCGGAGCGAATGACGCCTTCGACGATTTCGAAGCTCTCGATGTTGCCTGCCGAGTCGAGTTGCATGATGCAACTGAGCACGAGACGGTCCTCGTTGGGGCGAAGGCTGCAGATGTCCGTCGAGAGCTCCTGCGGCAGCATGGGAATGGCGCGGTCGGGGAAGTAGACGCTGGTGCCGCGGATGCGGGCTTCCAGATCGAGAGCGGAGCCGGGGCGGACGTATTCGGACACATCGGCGATGTGGACCTGAAGCTCGTAACCGCCGTGGGCGCGCTCGCGGACGAGGACGGCGTCGTCGAAGTCGCGCGCGGTCTCGCCGTCGATGGTGACGATAGGGAGCGAACGGAAGTCGGCCCTGAGGGCGGCAAGGTTTTGGTCGAATTGCGCGACACGGCGGGCCTCAGCGAGAACAGCCTCGGGAAAGATGCGCGGAAGCTGATGCTTGCGAATCATCATCTCCACGTCAACGCCAAAATCATCTGGTGAACCGAGGACCTCGATGATGCGGCCGATGGGTGGGCGCGTGGGGGTGGGCCAACTGGTGATTTCGACATCGACGACCAGGCCCTCCAGGCTGCCCTCCGGGCTTTCGTGTTTTGGATGAGCGAGTGCTTCGCTACCTAGGACGCGATGGGGCGTTGAGGGTCCGGCGGCAGATGGGATTTCCGCACCGGGCGGAATCACAATGGGCTGCGTCATGCGGTCGTCGAAGGGTATGACGACGCTGTTACGGCCGTGACCCCACCCCAGCGACGAAGACCTGTCGCCGGGGGCCCCGGAGCGATCAGCACGAGCAACGCGGAACGTCCCGACGACCGTGGGATTCGACCGCTCGAGAATCCGCACGACGCGGCCCTGCTGGCGACCATCGGCTTTGGGGGGCTCGACCTCGACCAACACCTGATCGCCCTGCATGGCGGCATTGATCTCGTTGGGGGGAATGAAAACATCCTGCACTGCTGAAAGGGTCTTTGACGCGCCTGCAGAGGGTTTGCGATTGGGGCGGACAAAGCCGTAACCGTCGCGGTGAAGATCGAGGCGGCCGACGACGAGATTCTCGCGTGCACTGGGGCCCGAGGCCGCCCGGGGAAGGCTCCAGTGCTCGCGGTCGGGCTGAATGAGCTGGCCGCGGACGGTGAGCCGGGCCAGTTGCTCCAGGAGGAGACGCCGCGCGCGCCCTCCGGGGAGCGAGAGCTCGCGGACCAACTGCTTGTATCCGGTCTTTTGCCCGGGCGAGGCGGCGATCCGGGCGAGCAACTCGCGATCGGTCATACGCCAAGATTAAGGCAAGTTGAAAGGCTGGGTACTTTAGGCGGGTAGTGAGTGCACAGAAAACATAGACATGCCGTAGAATGGGGGGTACGCGTGGTCCTGGCGGAGCCGGAAGCGCGTTGTCCTGGCGGAGCCTGAAGATTGACTCGACCGATCACAGGCAGCCGAGGAGATGGCCGCGGCAAGTGCTGCAACGGCGAGCGGATTTACATTTTTTGGGTGCGAGCCTTTGGCCTTGCCTTGGAATCCCCGGTCCTGAAGCGGACAGAAAAGGAAGAAACCCTTGAGCGCTATGTGGAAACCAAGCCAGACTGGATCGACCTCCCCAACCCCTACGCCGGAGCCGCCGCGCACTGCGCCTCCCGCGATTGCACCTGAAACCCCCGCCCGTCTGCAGGCCGGAGCCGCGGATCAAGCTACGCTCGGCAAAGGCCTGTTCATCAAAGGCGAGATTAGTGGTTCCGAGTCTTTATATATCGACGGCAAGGTGGAGGGCGCGATCACCCTCCCGGGCAACCGCGTGACCATCGGGCGTAACGGCCAGGTGTCGGCCAACATCACCGCGCGCGAAGTGGTCGTGCTGGGCAAGGTGCGCGGCAACGTCTCCGCCACCGACCGTGTGGACATTCGCGCGGAAGGTTCGCTGCACGGCGACGTGTCGGCGGCGCGCATCAGCATTGAAGATGGCGCGTTCTTCAAGGGCGGCATCGACATCCGCAAGCCGGAGGCAAAGCCGTTGCAGGCGACCGGGACTTCGGGACCGGTTGCAGTTCCCGGCCCAGCGCCGTCCATCCAAGAGGCGCACCACACGAACTAGGCTGCCGGTTGTGTGCGCAGCCGAGGTTTCTCGCATCAAGCACAAGCGCTTCCGCGTCATGGGGAGCGCTTGTGCTTTTTGATGCGTGCACAAGTGCAGGTCCGTTTTGCTCGGCAAGCGCAGGGCAGGATAGGACCGGGCGGGATTTCAGAGCGGTCCCAGGATAAACGTGCCCTATTCAACTTCTGTGCAGGGTCGTCCCTTCCTGGGGTCGGGACGACTTATCTGTATTGGCTTCGAGATATAGCAATCCTGGGACCGCTTCAGCCGAGCCGCAAGCGGCGCAGCGTGACCCTCGGCAGCGCCGAGCCCGATCGATCGAGAACCCACATCGTGATGACGGCCCAGACCGCGGTGCCGGCGAGAAGAATCACTGTGTCGGCGATGGACCGGGCATGATGAAGCTGGCTGAGGGATGGGAGTTGGCGTAAGCCGGCGCGCAGACCCCATGCGACGAGCCACGCGGCTGCGCCGCCGGCAAAAGCGCTCAGCAGACAACGGCCCATCTCGGCATAGTCGAGGCTGGCGAGCGAGACCATGCGGCGCTTGTGCAGCAGCAAGGCAATGGTGAGGGTCTGCAGCGCGATGCCGATGTCGGAGGCGAAGGCCAGACCCATGGCTCCGTGCCAGTGGAAAAACAAGTCATAGATGGGCAGGGAAACTGCCGTGACAATGGTGCTGGCGACCATGGGCACGAACGTGTTTCCGGCGGCGTAAAAGGCGCGCGAGTAGATAGCCTGCGCCGACCAGAGGAACAAGGAGATCGAGAAGACGGCGAAGTATTCGGAGCAGAGTCGCGCATCGTCCGCGGAGAAGCGCCCGCCGGTGAAGACCAGATCGATGGACGGCCAACCCAGCACCACCATGACGGAGGCGGCGAGAAGGCCAAGCGATGCGACGCGGGAGACGGAGTCGGCGACGCCGGTGGCGAACTCGTAACGGCGATCGCGCGTCCACAAGCTGGCGAAGAAGGGCATGGAGGCTGCGCCGGCAGCCTGGGCGAGCACAGACATGGGCGCGGTGAAGAATTGTTTGGCGTAGCTCATTAGAGAAACCGCACCGCCAATGCTTGAGGCAAAGTGGGCGATGATCCAGTTGTCGGCAGTAACCAGGGATACGCCTGCCATGAGCGGCAACGAAAGACGCACCCATTCGCGCAGGCCCTGGTCGTGCCAGTCGAGGATGAAATGGTAGCGTGCGCCGGCACGGTGCGCGAAGAACCAGTTGAGGAGGAATGGACCCAGCACGGCTCCGCCCACGGTGCCGATGGCCAGCGATGGCACGCCTATTTTCCTAACGAGCAGCAGGCCGCCGACAATGGTGCCAAGACCGTAGATAAGCGGCGCGACGGCCTGCACGTTGAACTGCTTGCGCACCAGCAGCACGGCGCCGAAGACGCCGCCGGCAAAGAAGCACAACTGCGCGGGCAGCAGAATGCGCGTAAGCAGCACGCAAATCGCGGCCTTGTGCGGATCGAAGCCGTTGAACCACCAGCGCACATACCAGGGGGCGAGGATTTCGGCGAGGACGATGGCCGCGCCCAGCACCAGGTACATGGTGGTGAGAATGACGGAAAGCGAACGCTCGCCTTCGGCGTCCCGGCCCTCCTCGTGATACCGGGTGAGGATGGTGACAAAAGTAATAGATGCCGCGCCGCCGACGAGGAAGTAGGAGATCATGTCGGGCAGGACGAAGGCGGCGTTGAGAGCGTCGGCCTCCATGCCGCGGCCGAAGAGAAAGACGATATATTTGACGCGCACCAGGCCGATGATGCGGGACAACACGGTGGACACCATGAGCACGACTGTGGCGGAGAAGATGCTGTGCGCGTGGGAGGGGCGAAGGAGGCTGCGTACATGCGCCCACCAAGTTGGCGGCGGCGGCTGAGTTTCCACCTCAGCGGCGAGTTCCAGCTGCTCAGGATCACGATCTGAGGGAGGGGCGGTCACTGCTGTCGATTCTACTGGGATTTTATGCGACTGCTAAGATCGGGAAAGTTAATGAGAGGCTCTAGTTGACCAATCCCGCCGCTTGAGTCCGGGTTATATTCTGGTCACGGAGACTCTCCTCGAATGAGCGCAATCGTTCAGCCAAGAGCGAATTACAATCTAGCCCTGCCATTTTATGAAAGCTCTGTTCGAAGCCCGCATGCCCTGGCGTTGTTTGTGGCCGATACGCGGTTTTCCTACGCCGAGCTGGCAAGTCTTGCGCGGCGTATCTCCGGTTGGCTCGACCTGAAAACAGGCGAGCGTTCGGGGAGGGTTGGAATTCTTGCGTCACGGACCCTGGAGGCGTATGCGGGAGTGTTGGGGACGCTTTGGTCTGGTGCAGCGTACGTGCCCATCAAACCTGACACCCCTGAAGACCGTGTGATTCGCATTCTGCAGCAGACAAAACTGGACGCCCTGATCGTCGATCAGGCTGGATTGAACATGCTCTCGGATCGCGTGCTGGAAAACGCGCCGAGACGGATCTTGTTCGGGCCAGACGCGAAACCGCCGCAACATGTTTCCGGATTCCCTGGAATCAGCTTTGAGAGCTTCAGCGACCTAGCCGACGACGGACCCGGCCAGCCCGTAACCGTGACGGGAGATGCGCTGGCCTACATTATTTTTACTTCCGGCACGACGGGGACGCCTAAGGGCGTCATGATCGAGAACGAGAGCGTATGCCAGTTCATCGAGATTATGCATCAACGATTTACACTGCGCGCCGATGATCGGGTGGCGGAAGCATCGGAGCTGACTTTCGATGCCTCGGTCTTCGATATGTTTATGGCGTGGAGTTCGGGCGCATCGCTCTACGTGGTGCCGGCTTCCCAGCTTATGGCTCCAGCCAAGTTCATCCGCGATCACGAATTGACACTCTGGTTCTCAGTGCCTTCGACCGCCTCGTTTATGGGGCGCATGAAGATGCTGACGCCGGGCGCATTTCCGTCGCTGCGAATTTCCATTTTCGCCGGAGAGGCACTGGCAGTCAGCACTGCTCAGGCATGGCAGATTGCCGCTCCCAACAGCATCGTGGAAAATTTTTACGGACCAACAGAACTCACAGTCGATTGCATCGCGCAGACCCTCGAAGATCCTCCCTACGTGACAAGGAATCGCGGAACATTGGCCATTGGAACGGTCTTTCCCGGCGTTCGCGCCGGCATTGTGGATGCGGATCTCAAGTTCCTGCCGCCAGAGCAGGAAGGCGAACTGGTGGTGTCGACACGCCAGGCTGCTCGCGGATATTTCGGGGATCCCGAACTTACGGCGGCTCGATTTCCCACACTCGAAGGGGAGCGGTGGTATCGAACCGGAGATTTGGCCTACCAGGACTCGGCGGGGAGGTTTCACCACCTTGGTCGAATTGACAACCAGGTCAAGATACTCGGCAACCGAGTAGAACTCGAGGAAGTCGAGGCTCATTTACGGGAGATTCTGGGCACAGACATGGTGGCGGCAGTGGCCTGGCCTCTGGTTGACAGCCGCGCGACAGGCATCGTTGCCTTCCATTGTGCGCCCGGAGTGACTCGCGACGCGGCCCGCGAGGAGATGAAAAAGCGCGTGCCCGATTACATGGTGCCGCAAAGGATCCATTATCTTGACGCCCTGCCGTTAGGAGCGACGGGCAAGATCGATAGGAAGGCGCTGGTCCGCATGCTGGATGAAGCCAGGCTGTGATCGCCCCGATGAACCGATCGGTCCCATCGTGCCCGAGCGTCACGCCAATCTTGCGTTCAGCAACTCCCGCGCGGCCACTTCTCCATCTGCCGTTCTGGGAAGCATATCCACGAGGACTATCCCGGCCGGCACCATTTCATTCGGCAGGTTCTGGCTGCAATGCGCAAGCAGCTGTTTGACTAATTCATTGCGAAACCTAAGTTGTCCTGGAGCATTTGCCAGACGTACGAACTCGGAGGCGTCCGGTTTTGGCCAATGGATTGCCGGTAGAGCTACTCCGCGCAGCGATTCCCTGGGGATAAGGAACACATCGTAACTCCCATCGCGCCGGCATGCCGCCCAGCTAAGGAAGACGGCGAATCCCAAGTCCTCAGTCTCGAGGTCGAAAAACGACTGAGGATGGATCCCTCGCTCCGCACTCTGTTCGGCATGGCGGCGTAGTTCCCCGGCGGTATAAGCGGCATCCCCGGAATTCAGAAACGCCATGGCCGCGAGGTCCTTTCCCAAGCGGACATTCGGAATACCCTTGATGCCGACCCGCTCGTTTGGATGCTGCCGCAAGAATGAGCGAATGTCGTCCAGTGACCACCTACGCTCGGCCCAGTCCGGAAAGTCATCATCGAATTCAGCCGCATCTTCGTGGCCGACATGAAGAATCGCTTCATATCGAAAGCGCGTCATTTCGTTGTCGGCACGGCCACGAAGCGGTCGAATGTCCACTCTCGATATCTTTGGGATGCTACGACGCAAGGCGAGAAAATACGCCGGGGAGATGACCAGCTCTGGTTCTCTCTCCACGCGGCGGCGAATTCGGTCACGCAGTTCTCCAGTGCTCAATTCGTCCGCAGCTTGAAACAGCTCCACCGAAGACGCAAAGGCTTGCAACAACGGCAGGCTTCTGACATCGCCGACGTAAACGTGCCCTCCGGGCCTCACGATGCCGACTGCCTTTTCAAGCACCTTCGTCAGGTAGGCAGCATTGGGAAAAAACTGAACGACGGAGCTGAGGACAACCGTGTCGAACGAATTCTCGTCGAATCCATCTAAATTGGCGGCCTGGCTCTCCACCACTTCGACCCGTTCCGCGAAATCGGGAACTGTCCGCAATTGTTGCCTCAGCCGTTCCAGCACGGCGGGAGATTGATCCACGGCCACGTACCGGTCACAGTGGGGCGCGATCCGGATGACCAACATGCCAGTTCCGCAGCCGATTTCGCACAAGGACTTTGGGTCCAGCCGGAGAATATCGCCCACGGTATTCTCGACCCACTCGCGCATCTCGTCGTCTGCAATTGCACCCCGCGTGTAACTGCTATCCCAGCCCATGGTGTTGAATCCGACGGATGTGGAGGCGGCATCTCTCGAAAACTGGCTCAAGTCGAAGATCTTCCTCCATTTGCTGACGAGAGTCGAGCCTGCGGTCCCGCGGCCCAGAACATCGTCTACGAATCCATCGTCGGGCACGACGAAGGCTTCCAGATGATTGCTTTCATCAAGTACTGCCGCGGCCTCTCGCACACCGGGGTGCGCACGCAACACATTCTCGATGGCAGTTTGCCGCCGAGCTTGCTGCGCCTCGTCGCTTGAGTTCGCATGGCTGGAGTTTTTGTTCAGGGCGCACATCCAGGTTTCCGCTAGTGTCGTCAGGACTTTGCGACGGACTGGGTCAGAGCGTAAATCGCGTCGATGCTGTCGATCCGCTCTTTATCAAAGCCGATCTTCGCAAAATCAATTCCAAAATTTTCTTCGAGGAACACGACGATTTCAACTGCATCG
>CAYYKV010000020.1:0-26427 GCA_964468605.1 uncultured Occallatibacter sp.
GTGGCGCCTACCGAAGCCTGCAATTCCGCCCTCTGATTTGCCCACCGTACCTGCATGGCACCCGCCGCGTAATTCTCAAGCGCTATCCTTTTTCTGTGATCTTCCGCGAACGCCTGCACGACATCCAGATCATCGCTGTTGCCCACGCCAAGCGCCGCCCAGGATATTGTGTGAAGAGAATAAAGCCGTAAAAAGGATTGCAATGGAAATCGCATACACCCCCGCCCCCACTCGCTACGACAACGCCATCTTTCGCCGTTGTGGCAACTCCGGCCTCGTTCTGCCGGCCATCACACTCGGGCTGTGGCAAAACTTCGGCGGCGCCGACGTCTTTGAAACCGGCCGCGCCATGATCCGCCGTGCCTTCGATCGCGGTGTGACCCACTTCGACCTCGCCAACAACTACGGCCCTCCCTACGGCTCAGCCGAAGAAAACTTCGGGGCCATCCTCAGGAAGGACTTCGGAGTCAGAAGGTACGTGAGTGCCCTGCGCAACGAGCTCATCATCTCCACCAAAGCCGGCTGGGATATGTGGCCCGGCCCCTACGGCATCGGCGCATCGCGTAAATACCTGCTCGCCTCGGTCGACGATAGCCTCAAACGCATGGGCCTCGACTACGTTGACATCTTCTACGCGCATCGACCCTGGAAAAACTGCCCCCTTGAAGAGACGATGGGTGCGCTCGTCTCCGCAGTGCATCAGGGCAAGGCGCTTTATGTCGGCATTTCTTCGTACAATCCTGATCGCACGCGCCAGGCAGCGAAGATCCTCAAGCAGATGGGCGTACCTTTGCTCATTCACCAGCCGTCTTATTCAATGTTCAACCGCTGGATCGAAAAAGGCCTTCTTGCCGTGCTCGATGAAATTGGCGCAGGATGCATCGCCTTCTCGCCGCTCGCGCAGGGCCTGCTCACCAGCAAATACCTCAAAGGCGTTCCCAAAGACTCGCGCGCCAAAAGTGAAGGCTCCTCGCTGTTGAAAGCGTTTTTGAACGAGAAAAACCTGAAGCGGGTCCGCGCGCTCAACGAGATTGCACAGGCCCGGGGCCAGACCCTCGCGCAAATGGCCATCGCCTGGGTGCTGCGCGACAGGCGTGTCACTTCGGCCCTCATCGGCGCGCGCAACGTCGAGCAGCTCGACGACTCGCTCGACGCGCTGAAGAACCTCAAGTTCACCGCTGCGGAGCTCAAGGAAATCGACCGTTACGCTCAGGAGGGCGACCTCGACTTGTGGCGTAGAGCGCGCGAAACGATGGAGTAGCCAACCTGAATGGGGCTCGGCTTTGATAATTCCGAACTTCTACCCTTTCACCTCCAGCACATCCCTCAGCGCGAAGCTGGTCTCCAGCCGGATCACGCCTGGAAGCCGCGAGAGTTCGTTCTGGTGCAGGCGGTTGTAGTCGTCGATTCCGGCCACGCGAGCCACAAGAATGTAATCGTATTGGCCGGCCAGCAGGTGACAGTTCACGATGTCGTGGCAGTGGCGCACCGCATCCTCAAAAGCGCTCAGCACAGTTGAAGATTGGCGCTCAAGTGTGACGCGAATGTAAACCGTCATCTGCTTGCCCAGCAACCTGTCATCGATAATCGCGCGGTATCCGCGGATCGCCCCCGACGATTCCAGCGCCAGAATGCGTCGCGAAGCAGCCGACGCTGACAGGCCTACGGCCTCGCCAACCTCGTAGTTTGTTGCACGCCCCTGGCGTGCCAGATAGCGCAGGATGGCGGCATCAAGCTCGTCCAATCCTGCCATCGCTCCCACCGGAATCTCTGCCTTTGCGGTATCTACAGGCGATTGTTGCTCCAGCTTGGACTCTAGATCACGTTTTGTTCCCATTTGGCCGGTATATCACAAACTTTGCACACATTGGAAGCGATTTGCGCCGTAGAATTGCTTGAGGTCGGAAGCTTGGCAACCGGTCAATGCATTCAAGCCCTCCCATTCGGCGCGCCAGCTTCCGACCAGCGCAGCCCTCCCCGAGAGAGCGTCAAATAAACCTGGAGGCAGCCTCGCACGGGAAAGAGAACCATGATCATTGGCGTTCCCAAAGAGATCAAGGACAACGAAGCCCGGGTCGGTGTCACTCCAGCGGGCGTTAAGGCGCTCACCGAGGCTGGACACACTGTTCTCCTCGAAACACTTGCCGGTGCACAGTCCGGTTTCCCCGATGCGGAGTACCAGAATGCCAGCGCGGAGATCGTCGGTGACGCGGGCAATGTTTGGGGCAAGTCCGAATTGGTGGTCAAGGTGAAGGAGCCCATCGAGCCGGAATATGTCTACTTCCGCGAAGGTTTGGTCCTGTTCACCTATCTGCATCTGGCGCCGCTGCCTGCGCTCACCGATAAACTCCTCGAATCGAAGGTCACCGGCATCGCCTATGAGACGGTGCGCGACCGGCAGGGGACATTGCCTCTCCTCACGCCCATGAGCGAAGTCGCAGGCCGCATGAGCGTGCAGGTCGGCGCGAGCTATCTCGAAAAAGAACGCGGAGGGCGCGGCATTCTGCTCGGCGGCGTCCCCGGCGTGCCGCCGGCGCATGTCGCCATTCTTGGCGGAGGCATCGTGGGCACCAACGCAGCCCGCATTGCGCTTGGCTTCGGCGCCAAAGTCACCCTCATCGACGTGAACCTGAACCGGCTGCGCGAGCTCGATGACATCTTTGGTGGGCGTCTCTACACGTTGGCCTCAAACAGCTACAACATTGCTCAGGCCACGCGCGAGGCAGACCTGGTCATTGGCGGAGTCCTGATTCCCGGCGCCACAGCTCCGAGACTGGTCACACGTGCGATGGTTTCTCAAATGAAGACGGGGGCCGTCATTGTGGATGTAGCCATCGACCAGGGCGGCTGCGTTGAGACGGCGCGACCCACCTCACATTCGAATCCCAGTTTCATTGTCGATGGCGTGGTGCACTACTGCGTCACCAACATGCCGGGCGCAGTGCCACACACTTCCACGCTGGCGCTCACCAATTCGACATTCCCCTATCTGCTTCGCCTGGCCAACCTTGGTGCGCGCGAAGCGCTGCGTCAGGATGCAGGTTTGGCTGAAGGGCTCAACACCTGGCAGGGAACGCTCACGCATCGCGGAGTGGCCGAAAGCCAGAACCGGGACTGGGCTGCTGTCGCAAGCCTCGTCGCGTGACACAGCGGATAGGCCTGCCCCGCACTCTGCGTATTTCATTTAGGTCTGTCAAGCCTTGACTTTCTCAGGCCATGCTATCCTCCGTCATCCGCCGGTTAGGAAAGGAAGTGTGGGGCGTGATCGCAAGACGGGAAATCCTCAGCCAACTGGGCGCTGCGTCGCAGCCGTGGGACGTGCTGGTCATTGGTGGCGGGGCCACTGGTTTGGGCGCTGCGGTGGAAGCTGCCGCTCGCGGATACCGCACGCTGCTTGTGGAGCGTTCTGACTTTGCCAAGGAAACTTCCAGCCGTAGCACCAAGCTCGTGCATGGCGGGGTGCGTTATCTCGAGCAAATGAACCTGACGCTGGTCCTCGACGCCCTGCGCGAGCGCGGCCACATGCTTCGCAACGCGCCTCATCTGGTCCACGATCTCAGTTTCGTCGTCCCGGCTTACAGCTATTTTTCGCTTCCTTACTATGGTGTGGGTCTCAAAGTATACGAACGACTTTCGGGCAAGCTATCTTTCGGCCGATCAGGACTTCTCTCTCGCGAGAGCACGCTGGAACGATTGCCCGGAGTGACGGGCGAACACCTTTGCGGTGGCATTCTCTATCACGACGGTCAGTTCGACGACGCGCGCTACGCCATCGCGCTGTTGCGCACCCTCCAGGATCATGGTGGAACCGCCATCAACTACGTTGAAGCCACGGGGCTGATTGAACGGGGCGGCAGAATTGTCGGCATCCAGGCCCATGACCGCGAAGACGGCTCTGTCTTCGACGTGCAGGCCAAGGCCGTCATTAACGCCTCTGGCGTTCACGCCGAGGAGACGCTGGCGCTCAACGGCCACCCGCGCGGCTCGTTCCTGGTCGTCAGCCAGGGATCGCATCTTGTCCTCCCGCGTTCCTTCCTACCCGGGAACACCGCGCTCATGATTCCCAAAACAGCTGACGGACGTGTTCTCTTCGCGATCCCCTGGCACGGCGCCCTGCTTGTTGGAACCACCGACGTACCCGTTCACACCACCTCGCCTGAGCCGCGCGCACTTCCTGAAGAGAAGAAGTTCCTGCGCGACCACATCGCCCGCTACCTGGGCCGCGCGCCGCGCCCTGAAGAGATCCTCAGCGTTTGGTCGGGTCTGCGGCCGTTAGTCCGCAAGGCCGGCGTCGCGACTTCAAAACTATCTCGCGATCACACCATCCTGGTTTCCGCGTCCGGCCTCATTACGGTGTCAGGCGGAAAGTGGACCACCTACCGCCGCATGGGACAGGACACAATCGATCGCGCCACGCAAGTCGCAGCCCTCCCCAAACGTTCGTCTCCAACTCTGGAATTAAGGCTTCACGGCTGGACCCCCGACGCCACCACTGCGAACTCCACATGGGAGTGCGTTTATGGTTCCGATCTTCCTGCCCTGCGCGCACTTTCCGCCCAGGATTCGAGCGCCCCGGATGCGAATCTCGACGCGAATCTCGATGCGAATCTCGATGCTTTGCTTCACCCGCGCCTGCCCTTCCGGCGGCGCGAGGTCGTTTGGGCGGCACGGTACGAAATGGCTCGTACGGTCGAGGATGTGCTCGCCCGCCGCACCCGAGCTCTCTTTCTCGATGCGCGCGCCGCCATCGATGCCGCACCCGCCGTCGCTGATCTTCTGGCCTGCGAGCTCCACCGCTGCGACGCCTGGAAAGCAGACGATCTGTGCCGTTTTGAGGAAACCGCCAAAGGCTATCTCTACGAGGAATGAGCCGGGGGGCGTTCTTCTGAGCAAGGCGCCGCTCGCGGGAATCTGTCGCCACATAGTGCGGGAAAAACCAGACTACGCCGTGCTCCTCACGGTTGCGCGCCCGATGGGATCAGCAGCGTAAGCGAGTGAGGAACGACTTCGAGCCGCACCGGCAGAGAGCCCAGAACCTCTCCATCCGCCTCGACAAAGAGTTCCTCGGATGAGCCGTTGCGTGCGCGACACTCGATCGACGGCGAGTCCATAAGTTCCACATCACGGTTGAACGTGTGCCGCCCAGCGATTACGGCGAGCAGAAATGAGAGGTAGTGCAACCGGCTTTGCGTCTTGAAAGCCAGCATGCTCAGGCTGCCATTGCGCAAACTGGCGCCTGGAGCAAGCGTGCGCAAGACTCCGCCGAAGGAACGGACCCGCACGGCCAGCAACTGCGAAACTTCCACCACGCGTCCGCCGCCGTTTCCATTCGACGGTAGTTCCGCCTCGAAAAGTGGAAATGGCGAGGTCGCCCAAATCCGGAATGCCTCGATCAGATAGAGAACATATCCCAGTCTTCGCTTCAGCCGCGAGTCCAGCCGCGACATCAGCAATGCATCGGCGCCGATTCCCGCCGCCACGATGAAATAGCGTGAGCCGGAGTTTCCGGCGTTGTCCTTGTAGTGGATACGACCGACTGATACCCGAGCCGGTGTGGAATCCAGCAGCTTGCGCGCAACTTTGGCTGGCGATGCGATCAGTCCCAGGTCCGCTGCCAGGGCGTTGGCAGTGCCCAGTGGAACCACTCCCAGCGCCACGTCGGTGCCGACCATGCTCTGCACGGCCTCATGGACCGTGCCGTCGCCGCCGCAAGCCAGAATCGTATCGAAGCCTTCACGCACGGCCTGTTCTGCAAGGGTTGTCGCGCTGCCCGGTGCTCCGGTTTCGAATGCCTCCGCCTCAATCCCCGCTTCTTGGAGCACGGCCTTGATCTCGCCGACGGCCGCATGCCTTCGCGCGGAGTATTGGCCTGAAGCCGGGTTGTAGATCAGCGCCACACGGCGCATTGCGGGTTTCACTTGGACGGTGGATCCTATCTGTTTAAAGTGCCCTCAGGCACATCTTGCCATCATCGCAGATTTGAAGACAAAAATGCGAATCGTCAGCTTGAAAATGACACTAAATAGGTATCGCATTGGTCTGGATTCAAGTGGTGGCTAAATGGATTTGGCCCTGCGTTCCATCGAGCATCCCGCAACAGCGATCGTACAATCGATGGAGTTTCCAAAAGAAGCCCGCAAGCCGGCGCGACTTACAGCCAAAGATGCCACAGCAGCCAGATGCCGTAAATGCTCAATGCTGCTGCGCTTTCGATCGCAAGTGCCCACCCTATCCCTTTACCCAAAAGGTGGAGATCGACAATCGCCTCGGCTGGCCACTCTCCGTCTGCTCGAACCGCCCCACTCCTCAAGACTTCAGCTCCGGCTATTGTGGCGGCATAACTGCTCATTCGCAATTGAGGCGGAAGCTGGTAAGGCAAATCGATCAGGAGGTGGGCCTTGTCGAATGGTTGGGTTGCCATGTCGGCATCCTCCTACGACACCTATCGGCAATGCGCCGAACGGAAGCAGTCGAGGTCGACAACAAAGATGCCCGCCCGACAAGGGGCGTCGCTTCGTTATCGATGCCTAATTATCCTTTTGGGTCAAATCGCTGGCGAGTAATTTGAATCGCTCTTTATTTGATCGGTGCCAAGGTGGTAACTGACTCGCCCGTGCCTTCCACTTTGGCTTTCTTCCCACCAGTGACTCGAATCACCGGAGACTTACCGAATCCGGCTATCATGCCAGTTAGAGGCAACAGCTCTCATGAATCCCATCGGCAACACGATCCTCATCACTGGCGGAGGCTCTGGCATTGGCCGCGGCCTCGCTGAATCCCTCCACTCCCTCGGAAACCAAGTGATCATCGCCGGCCGCAAACGCCACGCTCTCGACGAAACCACCGCCGCCAATCCGGGCATGAAGTCACTCCCACTCGATATCGAACACCGTGCCTCCATCCGTGCATTTGCCGCGCAGGTCATCGCCGAGTTTCCCTCTCTCAACATCCTCATCAACAACGCCGGTATCATGCGCCGCGAGAATCTTCTCGAGCAGCAGCCCGACCTGGCCGATGCCGAGGCCATCGTTGCCACCAATCTACTCGGCCCCATCCGTCTCACAGCGGCTTTGTTGCCGCACCTCCAACAACAACCGCGCGCCACGATCATCAACGTTTCCTCGGGGTTGGCGTTCCTGCCCATGGCGCGTACGCCTACGTATTGCGCCACCAAGGCCGCCCTCCATTCCTACACACTTTCGCTCCGCGCTCAACTCCACAACACAAACGTCGAGGTCATCGAGTTGATTCCTCCCTACGTCGCCACGAATCTGATGGATGGCGCAAACAACCCGCGTGCCATGCCTCTAGACAAATTTATCGCCGAAGCCATGGAAATCCTCAAAACGCAACCCACGCCGCCTGAGATCTGCGTCGAGAATGTGAAAACCCTCCGCTTCGCAGCGGAATCAGGCAATTTCGACACCATCTTCGCGCGGCTCAACGCGCCGCAGACTGACGCGCGCTGACGTTGGCGTTGTCACGGCGATTTTTGTCGCGCAGACATATAATTCAGTCCTTCTCGCACTTCCGTTAGGTTTAGCTCGCAAACGGGATGGCATTTAGCCATTTTCTTACCGAAAGAAACGCAGGCGCTGCAATGAAACGGAACACGTTCTGTCTTATCCTTGGAAGTTTGTTCGCGCTTCCCGCAGCCGCCCAATTTCCTGCTGCGCCGCTGGTGACTCAACCCATCGACGCAGCCAACCTGGTCGCGCTGCACGGCAGCGTGCATCCGTTGGCGCGGGCCGCCAACGACCGCGGGCCCGTTTCCGATTCCTTTCCCGCAGGGCAAATGCTTCTGTTGTTGAACCGCCCGCCGGAAAGAGAAGCCGCGCTTCAGCAATTCCTGCAGGCCGTTCACACGCTTGGATCGGCCAATTACCACAAATGGCTAACACCGGAGCAATTCGGCCAGCAATTCGGCCCGGCCGACTCCGACCTCCAAGCCGCTTCCGCTTGGCTCACTTCGCAGGGACTAACTGTGGCGAAGACCTCGAAGAGCCGGCAATTCATCGAGTTTTCCGGCACGGCTGGTGCGGTGCGCGACGCCTTCCACACTGAAATCCACGAGTTCAGCGTCAACGGCGAAACGCACTACGCAAACGCAGGCGAAATAAAAATCCCGGCTGCGCTCGCACCGCTGATCGCGGGCGTCTCGCCCATAAACGACTTCCGCGCCAAACCCATGTTGCGAGTTCTTGGGCAAGCCACCTATTCGCCCGGCAGCCACACGGCCATTCCACAATGGACCCTCCCCGACGGAAACAAGACGATCTATGCTCTGGCGCCGGAAGACTTTGCCACACAGTACGACCTGACGCCTCTTTACAAAGCAGGACTGAATGGCGCCGGTCAAACCATCGGCATCATCAACGAATCGAATATCGATCTTAGCCTGGTAGAGGCCTATCAAAAGCTCTTCGGCCTCTCCAGCGGGGTCCCGCAACTCGTCATCGATGGCTCCGATCCAGGCGATCTGGAAGACGTCGATATCGAAGCCTATCTCGACGTGGAAGAGTCCGGCGCTGTCGCTCCCGGCGCCCAGGTCGATCTCTACATCGGCAACTCGAGCGGCCTCTTCACCGGGGACGTCGGGAATGCCTTTGCCGTCGATCCGCTCTACATGGCGGCCTTGCGCGCAGTGGAAGACAATCAGGCAAGTGTCCTCAGCGTCAGTTTCGGAAACTGCGAAGGTTTCATGCTGCAATCCGGCAATGCGCTTTGGTCAGCACTGTGGGAGCAGGCCGCGGCGCAAGGGCAGACGGTCTTGGTTTCCAGCGGCGATAGCGGTTCGGCGGGCTGTGATGACGCCAACGACCAATGGACGACCCAGGATGGGCTGGCGGTCAATGGGCTGGCATCTACACCTTGGGACGTTGCCGTCGGCGGCACGGACTTTTATTACAGCGACTATGCGACCGGCGGCGCCAGCATGGCCAGCCTCTGGAACCAGACCAATGACGCCGATAACGGATCGCTGAAAGCCCAGTTGCCGGAACAGGTCTGGGACACCGTATACGGATTCAATGCGGCGGGTCCTTACAAGCAGATCTCAAGCGTTTCCATCCCTGCCGGCGGGGGCGGCGCCAGCAGTTGCATTAATTCCACAGAGAATGTGACAAGCAGTCAGCCGCCGTTCACTTGCAACAATGTGGGGACGCAAGCCCTTTACGGCTACGCGAGACCAAGCTGGCAAAGCGGGACCGGCGTTCCCAGTGGCGGCGTGCGCGACATCCCCGACGTTTCGCTCTTCGCGGCCGCCGGTACGAATTTGAGCGCCTATCCCATCTGCGCAGTTCCGGGCGACTGCACGGCCAATTCGAACGGCGTGGAACAAATCACACTGGTAGGCGGAACGTCGGCGTCAGCTCCGGCGATGGCCGGCATCATGGCGCTCGTGAATCAGAGATATGGCCGCCAGGGCCAGGCCAATTTCACTCTTTATCCGATGGCTCGCCAGATGCCCTCGGCCTTTCACGACATCACGCTCGGCAGCAACAACATGACCTGCGTTGAAGGATCGCCCAACTGCTCACTCGATACCAACGGCGACGGTTTCTATTCCTTGCAAGAATACTCCGCGGGAGTTGGCTACGATCTTGCCAGCGGCCTCGGATCGGTAGACGCCGGCGTGCTGGTGAACAACTGGAATTCCATCACCTTCAAGCCGACCACTACCACATTGCAGCTCTCTCTCACGACCGCGCCGGTTGGATCGACAGTCGCCGCCACCATCGATGTCAAGTCCTCCTCAGGCGGAGGAACTCCAGCGGGCAATGTGACGATTGTGGCCGACCCGACTTCCACGTCATCCCCGCCACTTGGCGTCTTCACGCTGAGTAGCGGTTCGGCCGCAGGCTCGCTCGCCAATCTGCCCGGTGGTTCCTACCAGGTGTGGGCGCAGTACGGCGGCGATGGCACATTCGCCCCCAGCCAGTCCGCGCCGCAGTCGGTGACCATTACGCCCGTTGCCAGCTCTGTAAACCTATACGGATTCGAGGTTCCGGGCCAGACCCTGAACCCGTCTGCGCCATGTCTGCTCGCCCCCAATCAGGGAGTGTACGAGCAGGCAACAATTACAGGAGCAGGTGGAAACGGAGAGTGGGAACCATGGCCCAGCGGGTCGACGTTTGGCGCGAACTCTCAGGTCGCACCGATCGCCATCGTCAACGGCTCCTGGCCCTCGTCCGGAACTTCGTTCGGATCCGGCACCGGCAGCGTCACCTTCACCGTGGACGGCACGCCCCAGGCGACAGTCGCCCTGAATTCCTATGGCTACGCGGGTTGGATTCCTCCCTCCACCTTCGATGCGGGAACTCACACCATCGGCGCCACATACTCCGGAGATGCAAGCTACGCCGCTTCCACTGCCGCGCCCTATACCCTAATCGTCCCCAAGGTCACTCCTTCGTTCTACGCCACGCCGGGCGCCAACTGCCCAACTTTCTGGAACAATAATCCCGTAGCCAATAGCGTTAGTTGCCCGTTCAGCGCCGGAGATACGCTGCGCGTCGAAGTGCAAATCTACCAGGCAAACTGCCATGTGCCTACCGGCGCCATCACCGTGAACCTCGGGCCGCTCTCCCAGAACGTCACGCTCGTTCCAGGCGGGCTGACCACGATCTCGGCTGACTTTGTCGGAACGCCGGTCCTCTCAGGTGAGGCTGTATTTCAAAACGTCCCCGCGGGAACCTTCCCGCTTTCAGCGTCCTATGCCGGCGATGCAAATTCCCTGCCCACAACCTCGGCCGCACCAGATTGGGAATTAAGTCTCGCTCCATCCTTCACCATTGTTGCCACAGCGCCGCCCGCGCCGCTTCTTGCAACCACGACAACCGTGTCCATTGACCCGCCCTCTTTCGATGACACTTTTTGGTTGGACTTTGGCATCAGCGCCACCGTCACCGGCCCAAGCGGCTCCACCACCCCGCCCACCGGCTCCGTCGTTTTCTTCGATGACGGCCACTTGAATACCGTGGGTACCCTTGCGCCTTCCGGACCCAATAGCTCCACTGCGAACGCAACGGGGTTTGGCCCGTATATGGACCTCGGATCGAGTCAATTCAAAGCCGTCTACTCCGGCGACGGCGTTTATCAATCCTCCGAGTCCTCCCAAACTTATCAATTCACAATCCCCTACCAGTCGCCGGATTTCCTGCTTTCGGCGCAACTTCGCCAACTCACACTGCAGTCGGGTAGCCCAGGATCTGTCGGCTTCAACCTGGCCTCTCTCAACGGCTATAACGGCACGGTGACGCTTACCTGCACGCCATCGTCCAGCCAGCTGACATGCAGCCTCAGCCCGGCCACCGTGACTGTCAACGGACAGGCATCCACGATGCTTACCGTGAAGGCCGCCGTCTCCGGCACATCATCGAGGCTCTCGCCCACCCCTGGGCGCGGTGGCTGGGTTGGAGGCGCATCCGCTCTTGCGCTTTGCATCCTGCTCGTCGTTCCTCTGCGCGGGCGCCACTGGATCAGCTTGGCCTCTCTGTCGATCCTGCTGGCCGTTTCGGTCCTCTCCGGCTGCGGTGGAAGCGGGAGCACGGGAGGTGGTGGCGGAGGCGGTGGTGGTGGTGGCGGTGGATTCACGGGCCCGCCAGCCGGGACTTACTCGGTCCTCGTCACTGCCACGGCGAGCGGCATTGTGCACAACGCGCAGATTAACGTCGTCGTTCCATGATGATGAACTGTACGATCGGCCAGAAGCCAGTCTGACGCGGTATTTTTTTGCGTAGTCGCGTCACAGTCTCCGATTTCCGATTTTTCCAGTTACGCGCTGGATTCGCACAGCCTTGCCGAAGGGGAATTCTGGCCTACACTCTTTTCTATGGCCACCGTCCCCGACCTCACCCTTGAAGCCGGCCTGCCCGCGAACCTTGACGCGGAAAAGACCATCCTGGGCGCAATCCTGCTCGATAATGCAGCCCACGCGGAGGCCGCAGAATCCCTCAAGTCCGACGATTTTTCGCTCGATTCCCATCGCCGCATCTTCCTTCGCATGAGCGAGTTGATCGACTCAGGCCGCACCGTGGACATCGTCACGCTTGCCAATGAGTTGGCGCGCTACAAGGAGGTCGAGTCCGTCGGCGGTGTCGCCTACCTGGCCTCCCTCACAGAGGGTTTGCCGCGCCGTCCGGTCATCGAGGATTACGTCCGGATCGTTAAAGACAAGGGAATGTTGCGCCGCCTCATGGGCATCTGCTCGGCCGCCATCGCCAAGGCCGCCGACCAGAGTCAGGATGCCATTGGCGTCCTCGATGAGACCGAGTCGCAACTGCTCGAGGTCAGCGAAGCCGGCCTCGGTCAAGGGCTGCAGCCCCTGGACATCATCGTCCGCGACTCATTCGGCTCGATCGATAACCTTTACAAGCAAAGCCTTACGATTACCGGGCTTCAAACCGACTTCACGAAATTCGATGAGATGACCAGAGGCCTTCAAAAAGGGGAGTTGATCATCATCGCCGCACGCCCCTCCATGGGCAAATCGGCGCTGGCCATCAACATCGCCCAGAACGCGGCCGTCACCCATCGGAAAGTCGTGGCCATTTTCAGCCTGGAAATGAGCAGGGAATCGCTCCTGCGCCGCATGCTGGCGTCTCAAGCGTGGGTCGATCAGCGAATGATGCAGGCCGGTCACATTGGCGGAAAGGACCACGAAAAACTGCAACTCGCGCTGGAACAGCTCATCGAATCGCGCATCTACATCGACGATTCTGCGAATACCACGGTGGCCGAGATGCGCGCCAAGGCCCGTCGTCTCAAGCAAAACAAAGGTAGCCTCGATCTCGTTGTGGTCGACTACCTGCAACTCATGTCGGCCACTCCGGCGGGCGCCGGGCGCAAGGGCTATGAGAACCGCGTTCAGGAGGTATCCGCCATCTCGCGCGGCCTTAAGGCCATGGCCAAGGAACTCCAGGTACCGGTGATGGCGCTCTCGCAGCTTTCGCGCAGCAACGAAAAACGCGATGATAAGCGCCCCTTGCTGAGCGATCTGCGTGAATCGGGCTCCATTGAGCAGGACGCGGATGTCGTCGCCTTCATTCACCGCGAGAGTTACTACAAGCGCGACGAAGAGATGACGCCGGACGAAAGAGCCAAATCCGAGATCATCATCGCCAAACAGCGCAACGGTCCCACTGGCATTGTGCACCTTCACTTCGCGTCCCGGTTTACTCGATTCGACAATCCCGATACAACGCATGAAGTCGACTAAGCCTCTTCCCGCCTTGCGTCCGCTTCGCCTGCGTGTCTATCTTTGTCGAAGCACAGTGATTCGTCTCCAATAGACCTACATGGACGTTCTCAAACGCCTCTTCGAGCAGCACTTCCTGTCGCCGCCGGAGCGCGTTCAGCCGCTCCAGGGGCAACTCGGCGGTTCCGGCCGCGTCATTGTCCGCCTCGCCGGCGTAGGGCACAACGCCATCGGCATTCTCCATTCCGTGCGCGAAGAGAATGTCGCGTTTCTAGAGTTCTCCCGCCATTTCCGCCGTCATCGGCTCCCGGTACCCGAGATCTATGCCGAGGATCTGAGCAACGGAGCTTATCTCGAAGAAGACCTGGGCGACACCACTCTCTTCGAATTCCTCAGCGCCAATCGTTCCGGGCAAGACATCGGTCCCGAGGTGGTTGAAGCGTATCGCAAAGTTGTCGCTTTTCTGCCGCGTTTCCAGGTCGAGGCAGGACGCGATCTGAATTACAAGGTTTGCTATCCGCGTGCCAGCTTCGACCGCCAATCGATTGCCTGGGACCTGAACTACTTCAAGTACTACTTTCTCCGTCTCGCCGGCATACCTTTCAACGAGCAGGCGCTCGAAGTCGATTTCACGCGCCTGACCAGGTTTCTGCTCGGCGCCGATCACGATTACTTTCTCTATCGCGATTTCCAATCGCGCAACATCATGCTGCATGATGGACATCCCTGGTTCGTCGATTACCAAGGCGGACGCAAGGGCGCGCTGCAATACGACATTGCATCGTTGCTCTTCGATGGCAAGGCCGATTTGCCGCCGGATCTACGCCGCCAACTCCTCGATCGCTATCTCGATTGCCTCGCAGGTTTCATCGACCTCAAGCGCGACGCATTCATGGACTCCTATTACGCCTTCGTCTACGTCCGCATCCTTCAGGCGCTGGGCGCCTATGGCTTTCGCGGATTCTATGAGCGCAAGCCGCATTTCCTTGAGAGCGTTCCTTACGCGCTCAAGAACCTGCGCTGGCTCGCGGAGCACGTAAAGTTGCCCGTCGCCCTGCCGGCCCTGCTCGATGCTCTCGAAAGAATGTCGTCCAGCGAAAAACTGCAGCACAGCGCCGCGCCATCCACGGGCTTGACGGTTCGCATCTTCAGCTTCTCCTTCCACCACTCCATGCCTGCCGATGAATCAGGCAACGGCGGCGGATTCGTCTTCGATGCACGCGCCCTTCCGAACCCCGGCCGCGAAGAACAATTCCGCTCACTCACCGGCCGCGACACGCCCGTCATCGCGTATCTCGACCGTCAGGAGAGCGTCCATCAATTCCTGTCACACGCCATTTCGCTGATCGATGCCAGTGTTGCCAACTATCG
Organism: uncultured Occallatibacter sp.; assembly: GCA_964468605.1. Classification (GTDB taxonomy): domain Bacteria; phylum Acidobacteriota; class Terriglobia; order Terriglobales; family Acidobacteriaceae; genus Telmatobacter. The sequence goes on from CAYYKV010000020.1 coordinate 14,570, forward strand.
TCATCGCGGATTCTCCAGCTTGATGGTCTCCTTTGGCTGCACCGGTGGCCAGCATCGCTCGGTCTATCTCGCGGAGCAGCTAGCCAATCATCTGCGCGGCGTCACCGGCATCGAAGTTGTCGTCCGTCACATCGAGCTCGAAAAACTTGGATTGTTGGGGGAAGCAAAGTAAATGAAGGCGATGGTTTTCGCCGCAGGCCTGGGCACGCGCCTGCGTCCGCTCACCGATGAACGCCCCAAAGCGCTGGTCACCGTCGCCGGCCGTACTCTCCTTGAGCTCACCCTCAGCCGCCTGCGTGCCTTCGGCGTCAGCGAAGTCATTCTCAATGTCCATCACTTCGCCGACAAAATCTTCGATTACCTCCAGGCCAATCGCAACTTCGGCATGCGTATTGAAATCTCCCGCGAGGAGGTCTTGCTCGATACCGGCGGTGGCCTCAAGAAAGCCGCCTGGTTTTTCCTGGAAGCCGGCAAAAGCGCGCAAGAGCCTTTCATCGTCCACAACGTCGATGTCCTCAGCACCATCGATCTTGCGCGCATGGTCCGCTTTCACGCCGAACACAACGCACTCGCCACCCTGGCCGTTCAGCAGCGCAACTCCTCGCGCTATCTTCTCTTCGACGAGCAAGGCCAGCTCTGCGGCCGCCGCATCGGTCGCGATCGAGAAACCGAGTGGGCCGTCTCTGCGCGACCGGTCCACTCGTTCGGCTTCAGTGGCATTCAGGTCCTTTCGCCACGCATCTTCTCCAACTTGCCCGAGGAAGACGCCTTCTCCATCATCCCCGCCTACCTCCGTCTCGCCGCTCAGGGTGAAGCGATCCTCGCCTTTCGCGCCGATGAGTCTTACTGGCGCGATCTCGGCCGGCCCGAGGACCTCGCCGAAGCCGAACGCGACCTGGCAAACGGAAAATATTCCGCGAGTTGAAACACCGCCCGGCCACGCCATTCGCGGCCCCACATCATGCATTGCTGTTCACAGCTCGTTCAAGATCAGCGCAACCCGCCCGGCCAGCAACTCGTTGGGCGACTCTCCCGGGTCCACTTCAATCAACGACACCGGGAAAGCAAGGTTGTGTGGACGTAACACCAGACGGCTGGCGACGAAATCCACATATCGGAATGTCAGATGCGAGCCCTGCCGAACCGCGTAGAGATTCATGCGATCAGGGCGGTACGGCAGCAGCGAATTGTAGTGCCGATCGATGAGCGCGATTGCCTCTGGTAGCACCAGCGGCTCCATCGGTGGGGCGTCGGCAGCCGCCACGCGAACCGCGACAAACCGCTCCCATGCCCGCCTGGTTCCCGACGCCCGTGAGTGAACCGATTCGAGCGCAGCCGCCGGCAGGTACAGAAGCGATTGAATCACGGTTGGCCGGATCACCGGCTCGAAGAGCGCCACTGCGTGCGAGACAACCGGGACCGCGCAGACCCCATCGCTGCCGGATAACGGTTCCGGCCTTTGCACGGAAGGCAGCAGATCGGCGACCGTCAAATGCTGCGCCGCCAGGATCCGGTCCATGGCCTCCAACGAGAGTTGTCTTCGGCTATGCAGAAAGTTGGAAATATGGGCCTGCCCAAATCCGGTCTGCCGGCCCAGTAGCGAGACGCTGAGTGTTCCCCGCTGTAATCTGCGCAGCAGTTCCAGGCGGAGGTGCTCGTGCATCTGCGTGAAATTCATCTGTGGAAAATTTGCCGCCAGCAATGGGACGATATCTCGTCTCATTTCCTCTCGCAAAACTATTAGGGCTTATTTGCCTTCATTTTGAGCGTCTTGGTGGTAATTGAAAAGGCAATGACTGGAAAGTGGTAACGTGACGTTGACGTAAGAGATGCATTTCCCCACAATAGCTTTACTGAATCACACTTTGACTTGTGGGAATCTTTTGGAAATGCTTTATCGCCAATCGTTTAGGCGGAGGCAGACTTCTGCCTCTCGCGGCCGTGATTGACGATTGCCGGAGCAGCTTTGATTGAGCCGGCATCTCCGTTCCCGCACTGGAGCGCCCCATTTGGAGCGTTCCAGACGAGTCAGTCGAGAATATTCCAGGATCTGCGCGCCGATCGTCATGACAGAAAACAAGAGAGCTCGGGCGGCAATCCCCCATCAGGACATGAGAAACCTGAGTTGTCCTGCCTGGTTCTCTTTACCCCGGGGAACAACGTGCATCACCAAATTCCGTCGGGAGAAGAAAAATATGCGGAGAACCAGTCATGGATGTGCGCGTGCAATTGAAGGTTTGCGAAGGATGTGGTTGCCTTTGGTACCGGGCCCAGACTCAAGGGAATGTGTACTGCAAGGAATGCGAATCAAAACTAAGAGATTTTCCATCGCCGGAAAGTCGCAGGCGGCGCGGACGCCCGAGCCATAAGCGACTTGCCAGAGTTTGGGCGGTGGCTGAGGCAACTGGAGGTGCGCAATGAGCGCTGCCTTTCAGTTGCCAATGGAATGGGACGCCGGCGCCGATGAGGCAGCCTGGCAAATCGAACAAAGGAGAGGGAAACGACAATCCGCTGCGAGAAAGGAATTAGGGCTTGAGAAGCACGATTACAAGCCTCCGGCCAACCTGGCCTTCTACCGGAGGCACACTGAGAGCCTGTTGCGGCGTTATCTGTACGCTTCCACGCAGGTGGGCAGGGCGCCTTCGATCCTGGGCGATCCGGTCGGGCGGGGTTGGGCCTCCAGCCGTCCTATACGAACCTTCGAGGACGCGGTCATCTTCGTGCTCGATATCGAGAATTGCCTGAGCCAGATCAGCATTCTCGATCGGGAACTCTTGAGCCGGGTAGTGCTTCAGGATTACACGCAGGAGGAAACGGCTCTGATGCTCGGCATAGGTATCAGGACAGTTGGCTACAGGTTTCCGCTGGCTCTGGACAGGCTGACGGAGAAGTTACTGGCAGCCGATCTGCTTGTCTTACCGCATTAATACAAATGGCAGAACGAACATCCGGCACAGTGGAGCGCGCATTGCGTTCCTCTGTGCCGACCGCATCTCGACCCGGGGCGTCTTGTTCGAGATTTCACACCACGGCGTTCCGCCGAATCGCTTCGCGATACCACTCCGCGCTCAGCTTGGGAGTCCGCTTTTCCGTCTTGAAATCCACGAAATGAATTCCAAAGCGCTTGCTGTATCCATCGGCCCACTCAAAATTATCCAGCAAGCTCCACAGGAAGTAGCCCTTGATGGGAAATCCTTCCGCCGCGGCCCGGTGCAGCTGAGTCAGGTGATTGCGCAGGTACATCACGCGATCGGTATCCTCGATCCGTCCGTCTACCGTTACGACGTCATCGGCCGAACACCCGTTCTCCGTGATGTAGATGACGCGCGGATGCCACAGATTGCTAACGTTGCGCACCGCCCAGTACATCACTTCCGGGCCAACGGCGATCCACTCTGAAGCCATGTGCGGATACGACGCCTGTCGCGGCACGATCTCGTACCCTCGCCTCGAATCGTCTGCGCGAACATAGTTCGGCGCGTACACGTTCAGTCCGAGAAAGTCGATCGCGCTCCCGATCGCTTTCATATCGCCCGCGGCGATGCGCGGCGCGTTCGCTCCCTCGCGCTCCAGGTAGTCATCGGTGTACTTTCCTTCCAGAACCGCAGTCAGAAATGCGGCGTTTTCTTCGCGTGTCGCCCGCCGCGCCGCCTCGATATTCCTTTCATCCTCGATCACAGGCACAAAAACAGTTGGATCCTCCGCCAGGCCCACCTGCGCCGTCGGCGCGCTGGCACGAATTGCCTCGACACCCAGCCCGTGAGCGAGGATCGCGTGATGGCGCACCTGATTCACTCCGGCCGCGGGCAGAATCAGTCCCGGCGCAAACTTGCCAGTCTTGTACCCAAGGTTCGTAAAGGAATCAAACTCGTTGATGGTCATGAAATGGTGCACTCGGTCAGAGAGCTGGCGCGCCACATAACCGGCATAGTCGGCGTACGCCAGCGCTGTGTCGCGCGACTGCCAGCCTCCCTTGAGCGCGACAGGAAGATCCCAGTGGAAAAGCGTGACGTAGGGAGTAATTCCGTTCGCGAGCAGGTCATCCACCACGCGTTTGTAGTGATCCATGCCTGCCGGATTCACCTGTCCCGTGCCATCGGGAAAGATGCGCGGCCACGAGATTGACATCCGGTATGCGCCCGCGCCCAGATTCTTCAGCAGGCGCGTGTCCTCTTTGAACAGGTGATAGGAATTGTCGGCAACATCGCCGGTGTCGCCGTTGTGCGTTTTTCCCGGTGTGTGTGCAAAGACGTCCCAGATCGACGGCTTCCGCCCGTCCACAGTGGCCGCGCCCTCAATTTGATACGCAGCCGTGGCGCAGCCCCATATAAATCCTTCGGGGAATTCTAGGTTTTTCGTCGTCGCCGTTTGGCCAAAAGAACTCTCAGGCAGTGCGACGTTCGCCAGCGCCGCACTCGCGGCCACGATCTTGCCAAACTTCCGCCGGGTCATACCTTGCATCGGGAAACCCCTTTGTCTGGGTCAGGAAAACCATCTGATGAACGACGATTCAAGAAAGAATCGGAGTCTGAATCAAGCGGAATTCTATCAGATAGATGCAGTATGCAAATGGAGACAAAAGCGGACTTCGCGCCACTCAGACACGCGGCCAAAATGAAGAACAGATCATCTCAAAACTTGCGGGCATAGCTTACATTCGTGAAACTTCCGTGAAAAGTCGGGTTCCTGGATTGACGCAAAGCCAGATCATTTCTAACTTCACACTCATGGACAATCTGGATTTCGATCATTTGCTTAGCTCGTACAAGCAGGCGGTGGATCGCTGGGTCGACGCGATTCGTGCCGAAGAAGCGCTCGCGACATCGGACCACTCTATGGTTCAGATGGAGAAGTGGGATGACGCCGGGTTCCTGCTCCACGACGCTGAGCTGACGGCCAAGAAGGCTCGCGACGCATACAAGAATGCGTTGCGGAAGAAGAACTACGGTTTTTGAGCCCTCGCCGTCATTCCGTTAATCCTAGAGATCGATCGGCCGATGCGCCTGTTCTAAAAAAAGCAAGAGCCGCGGCAACAAGGCTGCGGCTCTCATTGAGAAATATGCGTAGCGCGCCTGCCCCACCGCAGACCGGGGTCCCGAGGAAACGATCTTGGTTTCCTGGGGTGGAGATGGCTACATCTCCTTCACGCCCTCGACAAACGCCTTCAGCTTGCGGCTTCGGCTCGGGTGCCGCAGCTTGCGCAGCGCCTTGGCTTCGATCTGCCGGATGCGTTCGCGCGTCACCTGGAAGCTTTGGCCTACCTCTTCCAGCGTGTGCTCCGAGCCGTCTTCCAGCCCGAAACGCATCTTGATCACGCGCTCTTCGCGCGGCGTCAGCGTGCGCAGAACTTGAGACGTGTATTCCTTCAGGTTCACCCCGATCACCGCTTCCGAAGGCGACACCGCCTGACGATCCTCGATGAAGTCGCCCAAGTGCGAATCTTCCTCTTCGCCGATCGGCGTCTCCAGCGAGATAGGCTCCTGAGCGATCTTCAGCACCTTGCGAACCTTGGCAACCGGAATGTCCATGCGCCGCGCAATCTCCTCGCTCGACGGTTCGCGGCCGAGTTCCTGCACCAGCTGCCGGCTGGTGCGGATCAACTTGTTGATCGTCTCAATCATGTGCACTGGAATGCGGATCGTACGCGCCTGGTCCGCAATGGCGCGCGTAATTGCCTGCCGGATCCACCATGTTGCGTACGTCGAAAATTTGTATCCGCGCCGGTACTCGAACTTGTCCACCGCCTTCATCAGGCCGATGTTGCCCTCCTGAATCAGGTCGAGAAACTGCAATCCGCGGTTCGTGTATTTCTTGGCGATCGACACCACCAGCCGCAGGTTAGCTTCGATCAACTCACGCTTGGCCTGCTCGGCATCCATATCGCCCTGGATCATCTCGCGCTGCGTGCGTTTCAGCTCCACAATCGACACGCCCGCGTCGCCTTCGATCTTTTCGAGATCCGTCCGGCAGTTTTTTTGCTGGCGCCGGTACTCTTTCTTCATCTCCTCGCTTTTTGAAGCTTCGTACTTCTGCTCCAGCGAGCGGACCTGGCGCTCCAGTGTGCGCATGGTGTCCACGGTCTTGTTGACCTTGTCCAGCAGGCGCTTGCGCTCCAAAGCTGTGTACTTCAGTTCGCGCACGATGCGCGAGATGAGCACCTTTTCGCGGCCCACGGCCCAGCGCAGCCGTCGCGCCTCTTTCACCTTCGCTTTGTTGGTAGACGAGATCGCCGCCTGTTTCTCTTCAATCTGGGCAACTTTCTTCTGGTGCTTCACCAGCGCGTCCGTGCGCGCCACGGTGGCCTTCACGCGCGTCTGCACCACCTCTTCGGTGAGCTCCTCCTCGTCGAAGATCACCACCTCTTTCACGTTGCGCACGCCGCGCTTCAGGTCTTCGCCCAGCGCTGCTATCTCGCGGATCACGATCGGCGAACGCGAAATCGCCTTGAGCACGCGGTTCTGCCCGCGCTCGATGCGCTTGGCGATCTCGACCTCGCCCTCGCGCGTCAACAGCGGCACGGTTCCCATCTCGCGCAGATACATGCGCACTGGATCGTTGGTCTTCTCCAGCGTTCCCGGTGTCAGGTCCAGCTCGACGTCTTCGCCTTCCTCCAGTTCAAAGTCCTTGTCGCCGGGGAACTTCGGAGTGTCGAGCAGGTCAATGCCCTGCGTGCCGATGGTCGTGATCAGATCGTCCAGATCGTCGGGAGAGCCAATCTCTTCCGGCAGCGCATCGTTCACTTCGCCGTAGGTGAGATAGCCCTTCTCCTTACCGGTCTCGATTAGACCGTGCACGTCCTCTTCGAATTTGTCTTCAATCGCCAAAATTTCCCTGCTCTCTTCGGCAAGCTGCACTCACATGAATGACTCGCCCGATTTCATTGCTGGCCCCGCGTCATTGCAATTCGCCGCGCAGGTTCGCTCGCCCGCGCACATCAATCCGCGCTTATCGCAAACCCGCAACGCGTCCAGCTTCAGACGCACAAAATGAAGACTTCCCATAGGAAATCCTCGCTTGCATACACACCCGCAAGCCCGCAAAAGCGGTTTTAGCTTTTCTCGGAACAGGATGGCAGCGCTTCAGGTTTCGCCTGGGTCGCCCGCGAGCCGGAGCTCATGTGTGGGGCAAAGGGGCGCGCATCCTCACTGAGATCAATAGATTACCACAATTGCACTTGCTCGCACCAGCAAAAACTCGGCGGAAAATCAACCCGGTCCAATGTCTTCAAACCCGCTCAGGCCCGTTGCCCAGCCACCCGATCCCGGTCCCTTACTTACTCATTAGACGCTCAGAATGGCCTTTTCGACGCACGATTTGCCCCTGAAAACCCTCCGACCCAGCGTCCAAAAAACCTATCGTTCCTGAGCCTTTTGGCTGTGCAGTCGCCGCAGCGCACGATCAAGGTCCAGCTTCTTCTGGGTCAAGACCGCCAAACCGGCAAAGTCGCCAGTCCGCTCGGCCTCGGCAATCTGCGCCCGCAAATCCCGCAGCCTGCTCTCGATGCCGCGCTCCTCAACTTCCTGCACCGCGCTCTCGACCTCATTCACCTCCGGCGGCCGGTTCTCGCCCAGCAGTGCCTCCGCAAGCAGCGCCCGCTGGCCCGGATCGACCACGGCGTCCATCGGGTCCTTGGCCGCCCGGCTCGCTAACTCCCGCATCGCCCCGAATGCGCCCAGATGCTCAAACCACGCCGCGTTGTTCGTCAGCGCTTCCGTCGCCAGCAGCCGCGCCTCCGCACCATCGGGATCTGTCACGGCAAGTGCCCGAAGCAGAACCTTTTCAACCTCGGTCAGTTTCGGCGCCCTCTCCTCCACCCGCTCCCGTCGCCGCAGCGCAGCCTGCCGCAACTCCTCGCGCAGCACCGCCGACCCGATTCCCAATTTCTGCGCCGCATCCGCGGCAAACTGTTCCCTGGCGAGGGTCTCCGGCATTCGTCGAATGTGCGGCAGCAGAAAATTCATAGCTTTCACCTTCTGCTCGGCGCTCGCCCCTGGGAAGAGCATCCGCGCTCGCTCGATCAAATAATCTGCCTGTCGTCGCGACTCGCGCAGCGCCTCCTTATAGGCTTCCACGCCCCGCTCACGAATGAATCGGTCGGGATCGAGTCCCCCCTCGAGCGTGACAATCTTCACCGCAAACCCCTCTTCAGTCAGCAGCGCAATCGATTTCTCGGCTGCATTCGCGCCCGCCGTGTCAGGATCGAAGTTCACGATCACATTCGAGGTGTGCCGCTTCAAGATCGCTACCTGCTGCTCAGTAAACGCCGTCCCGCTGGTCGCAATCACGTTCTGAATTCCGGCCAGAAATACGCTGATGCAGTCCATCTGGCCCTCGACCAGGAGGGCAAACTCCAGCGCGCGAATTGCCGGCTTCGCCTTGTCCAGGTTGAACAGCACTTGTCCCTTCGAATAGAGCGGGGTCTCCGGCGAGTTGATGTATTTCGCGCCCGCCTTGTCGCCCGTCTCGAGTGTTCGCGCCGTAAATGCGATCACCCTCCCGCCCTCGTTCGCAATGGGAAACATCACTCGCTTACGGAACCGGTCGTAAATCGGTCCCTGGCCCCCGTCACCTTGTTCTTTCGAGCTGAACAGCCCGCTCGCGCGCAGCGCCTCCTGGTCCGCCATCCCGCTCAACCGGTCGCGCAGAGCGTTGAAGCTGTCCGGCGCATACCCGATCCGGAACTTCCTGATTCCCTCGTCTGATAGCCCGCGGCCTGCCAGGTATTCCCGCGCCAGCGCGCCACCGGGCCCACGCAATTGTTCTTCAAACCACGCCGCGGCTGTCTCATGCAGCTCCAGCAGCTTGGTGCGCAACCGTGCTCCGGCGGCTTCCTCCGGCGAGGAGAACTCCCGCTTGGGCAGTGGAATCCCGCACTTTTGCGCCACGATCCGCACCGACTCGGGAAAGCCGACATTCTCGATCTTGCCCACAAAGCTGAACACGTCGCCCGTGGCTTGGCAGCCGAAGCAATAGAAGAATTGCTGCCCCGCATGCACGCTGAACGAAGGCGTCTTCTCCTTGTGGAATGGGCAGAGCCCGGTAAACCGCTGCGCCCCTGCCTTGCGCAGCCGGATGTAGCTCTCGATCACCTTCACGATGTCGGCCTGCTGCTTCACGGATTGGGCAAAGTCGCTCACGTTTCTGCCTCTTCTGAGAATACGGCGCGGGCGGGGCAGGCAAGTGTGGACCGGGTGGATAACTGGGCGAGCTCAAACTGGCCGCAGCTCACAGCACAATCGTCAATCGTGGTGTAGAATCCCCGGCATGAAAATCCTGCCAGTCGGAACCCTGTTTCTGCTCGCCGTTGCGTTGCAGACGGGCTCACAGCAAACTTCTCCCAGCTCAAATGCCGGTGGGGGCGGTAAGGCGCCCAATGGCAACTGCGGCATCCTCTACGGGAAAGACCACGCTTTAACGTTCTGCGCGCCCGACGGGTGGGTTCTGGACAACGGCATCATGAACGATCAAGGGATTTACGCAGTCTTTTACCCGGCTGGCTCAAACTTTCAAGAGGCAAAGGACTCAGGGACCTTCATGTATTTCAACGTAGAGGGCAAAGAGCCGGATGCAACCGTCGCTAAAATGATGGCCGGTGACGCCAAACAAGTGCAGCACGATGCTCCAGCCGCCGTTGTCGTCCAGTCAGATCCAATCAAGATCGGCGACGTTTCTGTACCCGTCCTCCGCTTCGCCCCCGGAGCCTTTGATCGCTATGAGGCCGTTGCCTACATCGGCGAGGAAAAGGTCCTTGTGATGGTCGTCATTTCCTCGAAGAACGAGGACCTATTTAAAAAGGACTACCCCGCTTTCGTGGTCCTGGTCCAGTCCTACAAGTGGCTGAGTTCGAATGTAACCATCGAGCACAAATAGACGACGCCCCGCAGGGTGACGGCCTCGGCCGGATACTTGTTGCAACGAATATCCTCTTCCCGCATCCAACCAGATGAAAGGAGCAACCCACCATGACCCCTACCACCGCCGCAACATCAGCCACCAGCACCTGGAACATCGATCCCGCCCACTCCGCGGCCGAGTTCAAGGTCAAGCACATGATGATCTCCAATGTTAAAGGTAAGTTCAGCGGAATCAGCGGTGTTCTGCACCGCGTCGATGCTGACCACACCGAGTCATCTCTTGAAGTCTCGATCGACGTGAGCACTGTGAACACTCAGGACGCGCAGCGCGACGGCCATCTCAAGAGTCCGGATTTCTTCCATGTGGAAAAATTCCCCTCCATGACATTCAAATCCACCCACATCGAGAAAAAGGGCGACGGCTTTGCCGTTACCGGTGACCTGACCATTCACGGCGTCACCAAGCAGGTCGTTTTGAATGTCGAGGAAGTGAGCGAGCCCGCCAAGGATCCCTGGGGCAATACGCGCATCGGCCTCACCGCCACCGCCAAGATTAACCGCAAAGATTTCGGGCTCACTTGGAATACGACTCTCGAAGCCGGCGGCGTGTTGGTGGGCGAAGACGTGGCCATCACTCTCGACGTCCAGTTCATCAAAGCTGCCTGAGACCTGAAATCGGTTCGCGGCGTTTCGTCCCTGGCGTCCAGAAATGCCGGTTGTAACCGAGATGTTGCCCGCGCATCTAATAGTTGCTAGATCCAAATCGAATCCGAGCGGTTTTCCGGGGCGGGCGACGCATGTTGCCCGCCGCGTCGCTTTGGTTTCCAAAATCGGAGGTCCACCATGTCGCTGAGAGCCGTGAAAGAGATCTATCAAACCAAGCCCACGATCGAGGGTGCAGGCGTCAAGCTGCAGCGCGCCTTCGGCTTCGGCAAAACCGCCGAATTCGACCCGTTCCTCCTGCTCGACGATTTTCGCAACGAGAACCCCGCAGACTACCAGGCAGGATTTCCGTGGCACCCGCACCGCGGCATTGAAACCATCACCTACGTCCTCGCGGGCGAGGTCGCGCATGGCGACTCGCTGGGCAACAAGGGCCGGATGACTGCTGGAGACGTTCAATGGATGACTGCCGGCAGCGGCATTCTCCACCAGGAGATGCCCAAAGGCGACGAGCGCGGCCGCATGCACGGCTTTCAGTTGTGGGCCAACCTTCCCGCATCGCTCAAGATGACCGACCCGCGCTACCAGGACATCCCCTCCAGCGCCATCCCTGAGGTCACTGAAGATGACGGAACCAAAGCGCGCATCATCTGCGGCGAGTTTTGGGGCAAAACAGGTCCCGTTGAGGGCGTCGCCGCCGGACAATACTCGGTCGACGCGCGCTACGTCGACATCTCCGTCCCGCCCTTCAAGCGCAAGCGGATCAAGGTTGAGACGACGCGCAACGCTTTCGCCTATGTCTTTGCCGGCGCGGGAACCTTTCGTGACGCATCCGAGCCGCAGGCCGTTCTTACGGAGTCTGCTATCGACCCAAACGCGCAAGCGGTCTACGACGCGGAGAACCATTCGCTAGTCCTGTTCGACCGCGGCGATGAGATTGTCGTCCAGGCCGGTCCCGAGGGCATTCGCTTCCTGCTCGTCTCGGGTAAGCCGCTTGAGGAGCCCGTGGCGTGGTATGGCCCCATCGTCATGAACACGCAGGAAGAACTCCGCCAGGCAATGGCCGAGCTGCACGATGGCTCGTTCATCCGCCACGGCTGAGCTTTTTCCGCCCATCAATAGTTGGCCGTGTTGTGTTTGACGCCGTGATATGCTCAACCCAGATTTAGCGCGGTTCTTCAGTTGGAATGTGGCATTTCCGGTGCGGAGCAAGGTGGCTTTTTCTTGAGGAAAAAGCCATTTAGCAGTGGCGGCTTCGTCTTCCAGCGACTGAAGAACCGGCTTAGGGAGCATTGTCCATCACCGCGCCATGGCCTCATCAGAGTCAAGCTCGCCGCCGCG
>CAYYKV010000021.1:0-25554 GCA_964468605.1 uncultured Occallatibacter sp.
GCGCAAAGGTGGGCGTGCGATCTTCATAGTTCCAGGCCGCAATGTTGGCTTGCATGATATAGCGCAGCGTGGCGCCGTCGAGACATCCCCAGCCGGTGTCGGCGTCGCTCATGCCCTGCGTGTACTCGAGGAGCAGATTTTCGGCCAGCGTGGAAGAAGTAACGAGCGGGCCGCGCACCGACAGGAGAGAATCGCCTTTTCCGGGCTGGAGGCTGGCGGGAGTATCGAAGATCGAGGTGCGTTTCGGATTGGCCGGCAGGTGTCCGCATCCCGACAGGATGCGATCGAGCGCGGCCAGTTGCGGACGGTAGGTTTCGGTCAGGTTGGCAGGGTTGCCGCCGATGCGTCCCGCGATGGCTGCCGCGGCAAGCGCCGGATCCGGATGGCCGACGCCTGCTTTCCGCGGGCTAAAGAGAGGATCGGGTACACCATCCGGCCTTGAGTGAACATCAATACTGCAACCTGGAAACATCCCCTCGGCCAGAGCTTTGCCGGTCTCCCTCGTTCGTTGGTCGATGTCGGCCAGGATCGAGACGTGCGTCGAGTCCGCGCAGCCGGTGGGCGCGAACAGGCCGTCGGAGGCAAACTTCTCACGATCCCAGGCGCCGAACAGCTTCATCAACTGGTAGCCGTGAGCAGTGAGGATGCCCGGAGCGACGTCCCATTTCGGCCAGGGCGCCGCCGAATACTTATCGAGATCAGCTTGCGAAGTGAGCGGCGAACGAACGCCATGACGCGTGAGAACGATAACGAGTTGCAGTTCGGCGTCGCGATGGGGCGCGGAGCCGGCCGTCTGTGCCGCCAGTGGAAAGCAAAGGAACAAGAGGCCCGAAAAGCCAAAAAGAAGCCGCCGCAACAGCGGAGAAAGATCGGTCATGGCTCACCAAAGTCATTCTAGCGGGGACCTATGAGAAGGCAGCCAACTGCGCTGCCCGAGCCCGCCGGCAACGGGGCGATCTAGCCAGGCACAGTACGGATTCTTGAAAGCGCTCAAGATGAATCCAATGAGAGGCCCGAAAGGGATTTCTTGCGGAAATAACTTCACATATCAAATGAAATACAGCTCACACTCCGAATTCTGGGCCGGAGCCCAGAAGGCCGTTATGGGCGGAGAGCTAAAATGAACAAAATAAACATAAATTCAGCAAGAAAGATTGAAAAGGAAGGCTGAAGGCAAACCTTTTGAAGCCTCCGCCTTCTGAGATAAATCGGTTTTTGAACGCGTCAACCTGCCCGATTCTGGTCTTGACAATTGCCGCGGATGGCCAATATAGTTCGGATCGCCAATTAATGCATGGCTCAGTGCGTATCCAAACACCGAAAACCGCAGCCGGCCCCGGCCGGAAGGAGCGGAGGATCTCGCCCAATCCGCGTCGTTTAGCAAAGCTATTGGCAACATCAACAAACCTTTGGAGGTATTTATGTCAGGCAGGCCAAAAAGTGACTCAATGATTCATGCATGCGCGATCAGACTCATGACAACGGCGATCGCGTTTCTTGCGCTGCTGCTGTTGAGCAGCGTCGCCCAGGCGCAGGTTCTCTACGGTTCCATCACAGGAACCGTCTCCGACAAGACCGGCGCAGTGGTTCCGAACGTGCCGGTGACGATCACGAATCAGGGCACCGGCGAGGTTCGCACCGAGAAAGCAAAAGAAGACGGTCTCTATAACTTCCTCGACGTGCTGCCCGGTACCTACACACTGACCATTGCGCAATCAGGAAACTTCGGAGGCTTCGCGCAGAAGGACATCACGTTAACCGTCAACCAGGTGGTTCGAATCGACGTCACACTTGTACCGGCATCGGTCTCAACGCAGATCACTGTCACTGAAGCGGCGCCCGAATTGCAGACGGAAACCGCGGAAGTGGACAGCGAGATCAGCCAGACTGCGATATCGCAACTCCCCATCACCTCATCGAAGGGCCGCAATTACGAGGCGCTCTACTCGCTGATTCCCGGCGCTGCCCAGGTCCAGGAAAAGAACTCCGTCGGCGGCAACCCCTCACGCGCCCTGTCGGTGAACGTGAACGGAAACTCGTACAACGGCAACACCACGCGCATTGACGGCGCCATCGACTACTACGGTTGGCTGCCTTACCTCATCGCCTACGTGACGCCGGCGGACGCCGTCGAGAACGTTACCGTCACGACGGACGACTTTAATGCCGAACAGGGCCAGGCGGGAGGCGCATCCATTCGCGTTACCACCAAGAGCGGCGGCCACGACTTTCACGGCGGCGGGTGGGAATACTACCAGGACGCGGCGCTGAATTCCCGCGCCTATACTGTCACCACAGGAGCGATCCCGAAGAACATTTACCAGGAATACGGCGGAAACATTGGCGGACCGGTTTACATTCCAAAGATTCTCACTGGTAAAAAGAAACTGTTCTTCTTTACCAATTTCGATCGCATCACGCAGCGCGCGTTGGCCACGACCAACCCCGCAGCGTCCGTGCCCGACCTGAACATGACCCAGGGCAATTTCTCCGAGGCGGCCTCGACTGTAACTCTCTACGATCCGCTGCCGCAGGCTACGGGCTGGGAGGGCCAGGTCAACCCCACGCTCTGCCCGAGCCCGGATACCTCGTACACGAACGGGTATTTGCAATATCAGTGCCGGCCCAGTTTCACGGCTGAGTACGGAGAGACCGGCACTGGCGTCAACACGATTCCTGCGTCGAGGATCGCATACGCGTCCGGGATCATGATGCAGGACCTTGCACCGATCGCCGCAAGCATCGGCACGCCGTCCGCGGGTCAGCTGGCCGGTGATATGTTGAACGACTACATCGGACGGGCGACTGTCGCGTACAGCCGGAACGCTTCGGACTCGAAGATTACGTACATCCCCAACGAGAATACGCAAATCTTTGGCAAGTACGGCATCACACCCTACTCGGACATCGATCCCCAGGTCTTCGGTGACGCACCGTGTACAGGGTCTGGCAGCTCGGGCACAGCATGCGCCGGAGGACCTACAGCCGACGGTGGTCAGCCGGGCGATGTGGGCGGCCGCGGCCAGAACGCTGGACTGGGCATGAGCCACGTGTTCAACGCAAATCTTGTACTGGACGCCGATTTCGGCTTTACCCGTCTGGTGACATTCGCGCAGTCGACGTTGGACGTGGCGCTGGGCGACTATGGACTCGACGTGCTGAAGATTCCGGGCACCAACGGAGTCGGCCTGAACTATGTTGGCCAGCCTGGATTCTACCTCAACGGTTTCACCGGTATTGGCAATGACAACGGCTCCAACCCTTTCGAGTTCCGCGATAACCAGTTCACGGGCGATGTAAACCTGAGTTGGTTGAAGGGCAAGCACGCAGTGAAGATGGGCTATACCTACTACCACTTCGATTTGAACCACTTCCAACCCACCAGCGGTGGGCAGCCGAACGTTCCGCGCGGCGGCTTCTATTTTGAAGGCGGCATGTCCTGCGGCAACTCGACAACGGCAGCCACCGCAGCTTGCCCCATCGTCTCGTATAACTCGCTTGCCGACTTCCTGCTGGGGTTGCCCAACAACGGCTCCGGCAATTCGATTGGCGACCCTTCTCAGGTCTTCAATCCAAACGCCCTGCGCTGGAGTGAAGATGGCCTCTACGTTCAGGATACTTGGTCGACGACTCCCAAGCTGACGCTGACTTACGGCATCCGGTATGAGGTTTATCCGGCCCCCTATCGCGATCACACAGGTGCATCCGTTCTGCTACCCCAATTGCCACAATCCGCCAATGTGGAAGTGGGCGGTATTAACGGCAACCCACGCAGCGCCGGCATCGGTGCCGGTTGGGGACAGATCGTGCCTCGCGTCGGCGTCGCCTACCGCTTGAACGAGAAGACGGTCATTCGGAGCGGGTTCGGCCTGACGACCGATCCCGACAGCTTCCGTTACTTGCGCGACTCGTTCCCAGAGGACCTGGCCCCTAACTACCAAGGGACCGGGAACTTTACGATGACCGTTGACCCGGCGAACGGCAATGCGCCGATGACACTTACGTATGGCATTCCGAACACGGCTAAACAGCCGCCCAACTACTCAACCGGGTTCGCGTCGCTGCCCATTGCCGGGTCGACGAATACGGTTCCACAGAACTTCCGCCGTGGTTACATCGAGAGCTGGAACCTGGTTGTGCAGCGGACGCTGGGCGCGGGGTTTGTAGGTACCGTCGCCTACGTGGGGGATCACTTTGTCCGCCAGCCGGTCGGCACGGGCTATCTCAATGCGGCCAACTATCCGACCTCTTCTTCACCGTGCCTGCCCACGGGTAAGTACAATCCTTCTACTGGCTTGACCGGCAACTGCAGTTTCCAGGACAACACCATCATCAACGAGCAATGGTGCGCAGGCCAAACCAACCTGACCTGTTACAACACCGGCGGCATCACCGTGAACATGCCGCTCTTCAGCTCGGGATACAACGGCCTGCAAACGCAGTTGACGCGCAATGCGGGCAAGAACTCCTCCCTGGGCGTGGTCTACACCTTGTCACACGCCATCGATTACGAGGACAACGGCGCCGGATCGGGATCAGGCGGGTTGACGTTCAACTATCCCTCCATGTACCGCTTCAACCGGGGCTCGGCTGGCTACGACGAACATCACAACCTGCAAGTGTGGGGCGTGTACAGCTTGCCTTTTGGGCCTGGCCAGATGTGGCTCAACCACGGCCTGGCAGGCGACCTTATCGGCGGATGGCAGTTGAGCGGGCAATTCAGCCACTACAGCGGCTTTCCGTTTAGCGTGAACGCAAACAGCAACACGATCGGAGGCTTTACCCCCGGCTTCGGCGCTACGTATGCTGAACTCACTGGTTCCTATAAGCAGCTAGGCGGGCACGCTCGGGCAGCGAACTCTCCTGTGAGTGGCGGCAAGCAGTGGTTTAACCCGACCATCTTCTCGAACCCAACTGAGGCGGCGGCGGCGCCGATGATACCGAATACGGGCCGCAACGAGTTCCGCGGACCGGGTAACTCGCAGACTAACGCGAGCCTGGTCAAGAGCTTTCACATCTGGCGCGAGGCGGCGTTTCAATTCCGCTTCGAAGCCTTCAACGTGTTTAACCACCCGTGGCTCAACAACCCCAACACGACGTTTGGTACCAGCACGTTTGGTTACATCACCAACTTCAACAGCTTCTCAAGCAGCAGCTACGGCACAAACGGAGGCGCACGCCAGATGCAGTTTAGCGGGCGCATCAGCTTCTAACCTGATCCACGTTCGCGAATGCGCGGCAGCTCCTCCGGGGGCTGCCGCACTTGTTTTGTGACCATTCTTTCCGCTCTGAGGAAGCAGTGAAATCTCTGCCGCTAGTGGATCGCCTCAGATATAGTGATTGCGGGGGCGAACGCTGTGGACCCTATGCGGACGTGGCGCCAGGCGCCGCGGGAAAGTTAATAGCAGGCTCTGGAGATGACAAGAGCCACGAACCATGCACACAACCGATAAGCCCGTTCAACCCCGCCGCGCCGTAGCTTCGAGCGAAACTGCGCGCGAGATCAACCGCGACGTCCTTCTGCACGCCATTCATCTGCAACAGCCGGTGAGCCGGGCGGACCTGGCGCGCCTGACCGGCCTGCAGCCCAGCACGGTTTCGGTCATTATTGGCCAGCTCATCGATGAGGGATGGGTGGTGGCGGGAAGCCTGGGACGGCTGCCACGGGGCCGCAGGCCCACCTTCGTGACGTTGAACGATCGTCATGTCACACTGGCCATCGATCTGCGACCGGGTAAGGCCAATCTGGCCGTGGTCGATATCAATGGGAAGATCCTGGGACGGGAGGCGGTCGCCTTTGAAATCAGACCCGGCTCCACATCTGAAGAAGCCAAAGCGGCCATCGCGCATATTGCGAGAGCGGCTCGATCTTTGCGAGAGACGTACGGGGACCGCGTGTTTCAGGGTCTCGGCGTGAGTGTCTCAGGGCGCGTGGACCAGGAGACGCACCGCCTTGTGTTTTCGCCGAACGCGCTTTGGGGCCAGATCGATCTCTACGCGGAGCTTCAGAGGGTTCTGGACACTCCCATCGAAATGGAGAACGCCGCCAACGCTTGCCTGGCCGCGGAGCGCTGGTTCGGCAACTTCGGCGACTCGTCGAACATGATTGCGATTTCGGTTTCCGAGGGCATCGGCGCCGGAATATTGGTGGACGGACGAGTGGTGCGCGGCAGAGACGATATGGCGGGCGAGTTCGGCCACATGCCGATTGAGGAATCTGGTCCTGTTTGCGGCTGCGGCAACGTGGGCTGCTGGGAAACGTTCGCGTCGAACCGCGCGGGGCTGCGGTACTACCGTGAGCTGGCGCCGGAAACCACGCTGACTTCCTTTCAGGAGTTGCTCGATCTGGCTTTGAAAGGCGACATCCGCGCGCTGCGCTCGATCGACAAGATGATGACCTACCTGGCGCGGGGTTTAGCGATTCTGACGGCCGGGCTGGCGCCGGAGGCGATCATCATCGTGGGCGATTGCACGGCGCTGTGGCCGCGCATCTGTCCCCTGCTGGAGAGCCACTTGATCGCAAAATCGTTTACGCCGCACACCCCACGTGTTGTTGCGGCCATGGATGGCGACGCGGCGAGGCTGCGCGGCGCCGCTGCTCTGGTCCTGCACAAAGTACTTTTCCGGCAAGTGGACTTTGCGCCGCGGCACATGTCCGGCGGCGAGCGCGTCGGCCCCAAGCTTGTCCCTTCACATACATAGAATTCTCGCCAGCCCATTGACTGACGGGGCGAGAACGATGCGGGAGACTGACCATTCATGAGAGTGGGATTCATCGGCGCCAGCGGCATAGCGGGCAAGCACGCACAGGCATACAAGAACATCGGCTGCCGGATCGCTGCGGTTACGGATCGGACAGAAGCGCGCGGGCGCAAATTCGCCGATACATGGGGCGCGGAGTTCTTCGCGACGCCGGAGCAACTTTGCCAAAATGCGGACGTGGATTTTCTGGATGTTTGCACGTTTCCCGGATACCGGCTTGCGGCGGTGGAACTGGCCGCGAAAACCCACAAGCATGTGCTCGTGGAGAAGCCGATGGCGGTGGACCTGGAGACCGCGGCGCGGATGATCGAGGTGGCGCGCGCCGCTGGCATTCAACTCGGCGTGGTGAGCCAGCATCGCTTCGACGACTCGACACTGTTCCTGAAACGCGCGATCGATGCGGGACGGCTGGGCAATATCCTCGAGGCCGATGCCTACGTGAAGTGGCACCGCAGTGATGATTATTATGCGCGGCCCGTAAAGGGAAGCTGGGCAGGCGAAGGCGGCGGCGCATTGATCGGCCAGGCCATCCACCAGGTGGACGTGCTGTTGTATTTGATCGGTGCCGTGGATGAGGTGTTTGGATACTGGCACCTGGGCGCCACGCACAAGATCGAATCGGAGGACCTGGTGTGCGCGGTGCTCCGTTATGCGTCGGGGGCAACAGGAGTGATTCAAGCCGCGACAGCGATATGGCCGGGCTATCCGGAGCGAATCGAGCTCCATGGGACGAAGGGAAGCGCGATTGTGACCGGCGATCAGTTGACGACGTGGGACGTGCGGGACGATGAGGGCGAGCCGGCGCCGATTTCGCTTGAGGCCAAGTCGGGCGCATCGGACCCCATGGCAATCTCTCTTACGCCGTTTGAGCGGCAATTGGCCGACTTCGGCGAGGCGTGCAAGTTTGGCCGGCCGCCGGCGTCATCCGGAGTGGATGGGTACCGCGCATTACAACTGGTGCGGAGTATCTACGCATCGTGCGCCGAAGGGCGAAAAGTGCAGATTGCGCCGGTTGAGTTTTAGCAAAGGCGCCGGTTTATTTGCGCGAGGGTCGCCGCGGTGTGGTGCAGGGGCTTGACCTATTGATTCACCCCGCTTGCCAGGAATCCGCCGTCGACGGCGAGTACTTCGCCGGTTACGAACGAAGCGGCTTCTGAAGCCAGGAAGATGGCCGCTCCGGCCAGTTCATCTGCCTGTCCAAAGCGGTGCATGGGAGTGCGCATCAGCAATTCCTTTCCACGCGGCGTCCCCTGGACAAGCTTGCGATTCAGCTCTGTGGAAAAGACGCCCGGTGCGATGGCATTCACATTGATCCCGCTGGGCGCCAGTTCGATGGCGAGAGTTCTGGTTAACGAAACGACGGCCGCTTTGCTGGCAGAGTACGGCGCGACTCCGCGAAATGCGACGAAAGAGCCCAGAGAGGCGACATTGATAATCCGTCCATAACCGGCGCGCGCCATGGTGGCGGCGAAGATCTGGCAAGCGCGGAGGGTGCCGGTGAGATTGGTTTCGATGATGCGCGACCAATCGACTTCGGTTGTCTGTAGCGCTGGGGACTTCAAGGTGATGCCGGCGGCGTTTACGAGGATGTCAATCTTGCCGAATTCAGCGAGGACCGCGTTATGCAGCGCCTGAATTGAGGGACGGTCGAGGACGTCACTGACGACGCGCAGGGAGCGTCGGCCCAGTGCTTCGATCTCGGCGGCGGCATTCTCAACTTCGTTCGCGCGGCGCGCACTGGAGACAACATCGGCGCCGGCGGCGGCGAGGCCCAGGGCCATCGCGCGGCCCAGGCCCGTGGTTCCACCGACCACCACGGCCACTCTCCCCGTCAAGTCGAATAAACTTTTGCGCATTGGAAAGATACTCTTATGGATTCGGCCGCATGGCGAAAGCGGCGAGCCTCTGATCGGTTTCTTGCTGCTGAATTCGGCGAAAATGGCGCAATCCAACAGGCCGATTCGTATCTCCAGTTATAGCATAAACTCAACATAACGCTAGAGTTGTATCTTCGACTTCCCGGCCGCTCTGCGCGTTGACTATGCCTCGATTCTCCATCGTCATGGGCCGGTTCATCGCGCTCGAACGGCGTGACATGTGTTGCGCAGATTCACTTATCGATGAGCGCCGTCCAGCCGGTATCCTGTTCGAGAGATGCGGTGGAGCAAGCCGATTGACGTATTCAGGTGGCTCTTCGACGGGCATCGCGGCCCGCGGGGACAGATGGTTCCGCGGTGGATCTTTCTGCGCGCGCTGGCCCTCATCTACTTCTCAGCTTTTTATTCGCTGCTGTTTCAGATCAAGGGGCTGATTGGTCCGGACGGAATTCTGCCGGCTCAGGATTATCTGGCTGACATCGCGCAGCAGTTGGGCCTGGAGCGCTACTGGTACGCGCCGTCGCTCTACTGGATCTCGTCGAGCTCCACGATGATGATGACGGTGACGTGGATCGGGCTGATCGCGTCGGTGATTGCTTTCTTCAATCTCTGGCCTCGCCTGAGCTTTTTCGTTTGTTTTATCTGTTTCCTATCGTTCGTTGGCGCGAGCAGCGTGTTCTCGAGCTATCAGTCGGACGGAATGTTGCTGGAAGCCGGGTTCATTGCTCTGTTCTTTGCGCCGCGCGGGCTCTGGCCCGGTTGGGGCGCACACGATCCGCCCTCGCGCATGAGCTGGTTCCTGTTGCAATGGGAGTGGTTCAGGATTTACTTCGAATCGGGCATGGTGAAGCTCGCGAGCGGGGATGTGGAGTGGCGCAACTTCACCGCCATGGACGAGTACTACCAGAACGGACCGCTTCCTACGTGGATCGGATGGTACGTCGAACACCTGCCGCATTGGTTCCATGCGGCTACGGTTGCAGGAACGCTGGGGCTCGAATTGGTCCTGGTGTTCATGATGTTCTTTCCGCGACGGGTGCGGCTGATCCTTTTCTTTATCGTCACGCCGTGGGAGATTGGAGTCATCCTCACAGCCAACTATGCGTTCCTGAATTACCTGGTTCTGTCGCTGGGATTTCTTTTGCTCGACGACAAATTTCTTCTGCGATTCACACCTGCGCGGTTCAGTCCTCGCGAGCCGCACCGAATTGCGGACGCTGCCCCCTCGTCGCAGGATGAACAACCGCTATCGATTCTCGTGGTGGGCGAGGCCAGTCTGACGACGGCGGACATCGAAGAGAGCGATCACGTCCCCAGGCATCGCACATTTCTCGACCGTCTCGGATTTTCGTGGTGGATGACAAGCCTGGCCGCTACTGCGCTCATGCTCACATGGATCGCTTACAACACGACTGTAGAAATGATCGGGATTCCGCTGCGCGACATTCCACTGCCGGTGAAGCCACTGATTGCGCTCGAGCCTTTTCGCATTGCCAATCAGTATGGGCTCTTTGCGGTGATGACGCGCGGACGATACGAGATCGAGTTCCAGGGCTCAAGCGATGGCACAAATTGGACCGCAAATCCATTTCGGAACAAGCCGCAGGCATTGAATGAAGCGCCTGGCATCTATGCGCCCTACCAACCGCGTTTCGACTGGAATTTGTGGTTTGCGTCTCTCGGCGGGTGGCGCGACAACGAGATCGTTCCGCTGACCGAGGAGCGTTTGCTGCTCGGCGACGGCGCCGTGGCAGCGCTGTTTCGCGACAATCCTTTCCCGCAGATTCCGCCACGCTTTGTGCGCGCGGTCATTTGGCAATACTGGTTCACGTCGATGGATGAGAAACGGCGAACCGGCAACTGGTGGCGCCGCGAGTATCTGGGCCTGTACGCGCCGGAATTGACGATGGCTGCGGATGGCCGCTTTGCCGCGGTGGAATGGCCGGGGGAGCTGCCGCCACACGACTAAGGGAAGATCTGCAAGGAGGACAGTGAGACGATGAGCCGCGCGTGCGTGATTGGATCGGGCCCGAATGGACTGGCCGCGGCCGTTGTGCTGGCGCAGGCCGGGATGCGGGTGGATGTGTTTGAAGCAGAGGCCGAGCCGGGTGGCGCCGTGCGGACGCTTCCTCTTACGCTGCCGGGGTTTCTGCACGACTTCGGCTCGGCAGTGTATCCGTTCGCTGCTGGCTCTCCGTTTTTCGCCACGTTGCCGTTGGCGGATCACGGACTGGAATGGATCCATGGAGAAGCGCAGCTGGCCCACCCGCTCGATGACGGCTCGGCCGTTGTGCTGGAGCGCGACCTGGAGCAGGCGGAACGCGCGTTGGGCGCGGACGGAAAGCTGTGGCGGAACTTGATGCAGCCTGCGGCCGACGACTGGATGGAGTTTGCAGGAGACACGCTTGGGCCGGCCTTGCGCATCCCGCATCATCCTCTGCGCATGGCGCGCTTTGGATTGTCGGCGATTCAGTCCGCGCAAAGCTTTGCCAAGAGCCATTTCGTTAGCCCGCGAACACGGGCCATCTTCGCAGGATTGGCGGGTCACTCTTTCCTGAGCTTCGACCAGCCGCTGAGCGCCACCATCGGATGGATGTTCGGCATCACCGTTCACGCGGTAGGCTGGCCGATTCCGCGGGGCGGCGCGCGGGCTATTACGCAAGCGCTCACCGGCTACCTGAAGGCCTTGAGCGGAAGTGTGCATACTTCGTCCCGCATCGACGCGGCGGCATTCCGCGAACTGGAATCGAGCAGCGAGCTCGTGCTTTTCGACACTGCGCCGCGGCAACTTGTTGAGATCGCCGGAGAACGGCTCTCGCCGAAATACAAAAGCGAGCTGGGGAAGTTTCAACGCGCGCCGGGGGCGTTCAAAGTCGATTACGCGCTTTCGCAGCCTGTTCCGTGGCGCGCGCCAGATTGCCATCGGGCGATCACGGTGCACGTGGGTGGATCGTTTGAGGAGATTGCGGCGGCCGAGTACGCTGTGGCGAATGGGCGCGAAGCCGAACAGCCTTTTGTGCTGGTGGCGCAACCGACGCTGTATGATCCATCGCGCGCGCCGGAGGGACAACATGTGCTGTGGGCCTATTGCCACGTGCCCAACGGGTCAACGGTCGACATGACGGAGCGGATCGAGGCCCAGATTGAGCGGTTTGCACCGGGATTTAGAGATTGTGTGCTGGCAAGGCATGTTTCCGCGCCCGCTGCGCTGGAAGCGATGGACGCGAACCTCATTGGCGGCGACATCAGTGGTGGCGCAATGACCTTGCGCCAGATGTTCTTCCGGCCTACAGCGAGCGGCTACGCGACGGGCGCGCCCAAGCTGTACCTGTGCTCGGCATCGACGCCGCCGGGCGGAGGCGTCCACGGCATGTGCGGCTACCACGCGGCACGGCTGGCGCTGCGGCGGATCAAAAACTAGCTCCTAGCTTCTAGCTTCCAGCAGATCCTGCGAAATCCCGGTGTAGCGTCCGAGCGAAGCGAGCGACGAGAGCCGGCCAGTCGCCGACCGGCTGTCAAGAAAGGGAAGGCCGCTCACCGAGACTGCACGATGCCTTCCACATCGCGCAGCCCCGGCGAACGGCCAATCGAATTCTTGCAGTGCAGCGGAGCTTGCGGCTCAGGCCAGGACTTGCTATGTTCCCCCGTAAGAACCTGCAGCGCGAGAAATTGCGGCATTCTTACTCGCGCGCGTAGCTTTCCAGAGCCATCCGGCTTGGAATCGTAAGCGTGCAACCGTGTTGCGCCACAAGGCGGCGGTTCTTGAAGATGCTCAGCGTTCGCGTGACGGTTTCGCGCGAGGCGCCGATGAATTCGCCGATCTCTTCGTGCGTCATCGACATGCGGCAGCGCGCGGAGCGCTCTTGCTTTTCGCCGGACTCGTCGCTCCAGACCAAAAGCAGGCGGGCCAGGCGCTCATGGACCGATGTTGAGAGGCCAACCATGCGCAACTGCTCACAGGCGAGGTTGAAGCTGCGGCTGATTTCGCGAGCGACGATGGGATAGACGTCAGGATGACGTGACAGGAATTGCAGAAACACCTGGCGCGAGATGTGCGCGATTTTTGCCGGATAAAGCGTGTCGGCAGTCATCTCGTACTCACCGCCAGAGAGAGCGGACGAAAGCCCCAGCACCTCGCCGGCTTTGGCGATGTGGAAGCTCAGGCGGCGGCCGTCGCTGGAGTTGATGGAGAGCTTGACTTCGCCGTCGAGGACCACATAGATGCCCGAGGACGGCTGCGTCTCAGTGAAGAGAACGACGTTGGACGGATAGGAGGAGGCAGCGAGCAGCGGTTCCAGATCGGTTAGTGCCGCTGTCGACAATGCCTTAAAGAAGTCGCCTCTCCTGTAAGAAGGTACAGCCGCGTTGTTCGTTAGATCATTTCCCGTCTGCATCTCAGCTCTCCGTGTCCGCTCGTTGGGAGTTCTTGCGTGCTACTTCTTCGGCAAGATACTCGGTCCATGGTGTGCCAGTGAGGATCGCAGCTCCCGATTGAGAGTAGATGGCTCTCAAAACCTTGATTCCCTCGGCGTCAGCAAAAGTGGTTTCCCGCAAATCCAAAGACAGTTTCTTCTGCGCTGCGGACGGAGCTTTCTCTTGCCACAGGCGGCCAAGTTCGGTAGCCCAGGGTCCGGCGACGCGCCCATCCAGCTTGATCACGATCGAGTTCGAGTTTTCTTGAAAATAGATTCGAAGCACTTGCTGGCTCGTCCTGCGCCATGCCTGAGATATGGCATGGCGCATGCCAAACTTTAGGCTTGACGCGGCGGCGTCTGCATCACATTGAATGTAAAGGGGTTGGCGTTGCGCGGCCGCAAAGATGGCGGTCCGCCAATCGCGGTGCGTGACGAAGTGACGATGACGGTATTTCGTCACCGAGACTACATGTAGTCGCCGCGCTCGATTCCGAGCTTCTTCATTTTGGAGTTAAGCGTGGTGCGTTTGAGCCCAAGCCGCTCGGCTGCGCCACCAGGTCCGCCGATGATGCCCCTGGCCTCACGAAG
The DNA here is from genome assembly GCA_964468605.1 of uncultured Occallatibacter sp. GTDB lineage: Bacteria > Acidobacteriota > Terriglobia > Terriglobales > Acidobacteriaceae > Telmatobacter. Next base: position 13,643 of record CAYYKV010000021.1, read on the forward strand.
CGCGCGCAGGATATGGTCGCGCTCGGCAGCCTGCAGGGTTGGATTGGTGGCGGCCTCTGTGTCTTCTTCTTCCTCTTCCATGGCTTCGAGCTCTGCCAGTGGCACATGAAGCTGTGGGCCCCGCGACAGAATCACGGCGCGCTCGAGGAAGTTTTCCAGCTCGCGAATGTTGCCCGGCCACTTCCACGCCACCAGTGCATCCATTGCTTCCGGCGGAATGGTTTCGATGTTCTTGCCCATGCGGCGGGCATGGCGCGAAACAAAGTGGCGCACGAGAATGGGGATGTCCGCGGCACGCTCGCGCAAAGGCGGAGAGAAAACGGGAAAAACCTTGAGGCGATAGAAGAGGTCGCTGCGGAATTGTTTTTCCGCGACCATTTTGGCCAGGTCGCGATTGGTGGCGGCGATGAGGCGCACGTTGACGGGGATGGGCCGCGTCCCGCCCAGACGCTCGATCTCGCGCTCCTGCAAGGCGCGCAGCAGCTTGGGTTGCAGGTCGAGCGGCAAGTCGCCTACCTCGTCGAGAAAGAGCGTGCCTTCGTGCGCCAGCTCCAGGCGGCCGATTTTGCGCGCAATGGCGCCGGTGAACGCGCCCTTCTCATGGCCGAAAAGCTCGCTTTCGAGCAGCCCTGCCGGGATCGCGGCGCAATTCAACTTGATGAACGTGTGCTCGCTGCGAGCACTCAACCGGTGGACGGCTCGCGCCAGCAGCTCTTTGCCAGTTCCAGTCTCGCCCTCGATGAGGACGGTCGCGTCGGTGGGCGCAACGGTCTCAATTTGCCGAAGCACATTGCGCAGGCCGGTGCTTTCACCCACGATGTCGTCGAAGCGGTGTTCGACGTTGATCTCCTCTTCGAGGTACTGTTTCTCCTGGTTGAGCCGGTCGCGCATCTCGGCAATACGCCGGAATGCCATGGCGTTGTCGACCGCCATTGCCACCTGCCCGGCAATCTGCACCAGCATCTCCACTTCGCGCTGCGCAAAACTCCCCTCCTGCCGGCTGACGACAGAGAGCGCTCCAAGTGCCTTGCCGTGATGAACAAGCGGAACCCAGATTCCCGACTCCATGCCCATTCGCTTGAGGTAGGCGAGCGTCTCGGGAGCATAGGATGCTTTGCCAATACTTTCCAGCAGCACCGGCTCCCGCGTGCGAAACGCGATTCCAGACAGTGAGCCGTCAATTGAAACGCGCAATTCGCCTGGGAAGGCCTCTCTGCCTGCGCCTCCGAGGAATTGCACTACTAAATCGCCAACCGTCTCGTCGTAAAGCACCAGGCCCGCGTTGTCGTGGGGGATCACTTCGCGCAGGGAAGCCGAAATCGCCTTAAGCAGTTTCTCCGCGTCCACGTTGGCCAACAGAGCTTCGCTGAGCTGGAAGATCAGTGCCTCTTCCGCGCGCTTGCGGTCGGTCATGTCGCGCGTGACCTTGGCAAATCCCGTCACCTCGCCGCTGCTGTCGCGGATAGCCGTGATCACGACGTTGGCCCAGAAGCGCGAACCATCCTTGCGCACTCGCCAGCCTTCTTCTTCTACGCGATTCCTGGCCGTGGCCTGGCGCAGCAACTCTGCGGGTCTGCCGCGCTCCTCATCCTCCTGCGCGAAGAATCGCGAGAAATGCAGTCCGAGCACTTCGTCCGCCTTGTAGCCCTTGATGCGTTCGGCGCCGGGGTTCCAGGTCAGCACGTGACCGTCCCGGTCGAGCATATAGATGGCGTACTCGCCGATGCTCTCAACGATGGAGCGCAGCCGCAGGTCGTTGAGGCGCAGCGCCTCCTGCGCGGCGCGCTGCTCGGTCGCGTCCCGGATGAAGCTGACCACCACTTGACCGCTTGCGGTCTGCATGGGTTTGAGCATGATGTCGACAGGGAATTCGGTGCCGTCCTTGCGCAGGCCGAAGAGATTGAGCGCCGCACCCATTTGGCGGGTACGGGGATGGGCGCCATAATTTTCGCGATGGCGCGGATGACCGCCGCGGAAACGAGCGGGCACCAGCATCTCGATCGGCTGCCCAATGAGCTCGTGGCTGGAGTAGTTGAACAGCTCTTCCGCGCGCGGGTTCGCGGCACGCATCACCCCATCTCCGTCTGTGACGAGGATGGCGTCCGGCGAGAACTCAAACAGCCGCTCGATTGTGTTTTGGGCAAAACCCGGCTCGGCGCTCTTCTCCGCAGCCGCGTCGTGCCCCGGGGAATCCGTGGGACACATTTCGCGCCACCGACCTTAGAGCCTGCTATTAACTTCCGCGCGAAAGTTAATAGCAGGCTCTAGCTGAAAGGTACCGCCTCGGACGAGCTTTGCGCAACGCCGGCGATATGAACGCTCGGTGACTGTCGTGCGACCCGCGAGACTCAGGAAGGCCGCGCCTGCTCCGCGAGGTAGGCAAGCCAATCGTCCATGCCCGCGCCGGTTCTGGCCGAGGTCTCGAATATACGAATGCCGGGACGAATCTCGTTGATGTTCTTGAGCGCCAGCTCGCGGTCGAAGCCGCAAGGAACAGCGAGATCGACCTTCGTAATCACCGCCGCATCGGACGAGTTGAAAAGCCCCGGGTACTTGAGCGGCTTGTCCTCGCCCTCGGTCACGCTCAGCAGCGCGACGCGGATGCGTTCGCCCAAATCGTAGCTCGATGGGCACACCAGGTTGCCGACGTTCTCGATAAAAAGATAGTTGAGTCCGGCCAGGGAGATGCCCTCCCAGTCTTCGAGATGCTTCGCAACCATCTCTGCGTCGAGGTGGCAGATGCCGTGCGTGTTGATCTGGCGCACGGGCACGCCGCTCGCCGCCAGGCGCCGCGCATCGTTGTCGGTTTCAAGATCGCCGACCAAAGCTGCTGCGTGCGCACCGCGTTCGCGCAAAGCACGCAGGGTCAGCTCAAGAAACGCAGTCTTGCCGGTGCCGGGGCTCGAGACGAGATTCAGCACCAGCACTCCGGCTGAAGTGAAGCGCTGGCGCAGCCCCGCTGCCAGCTCATCGTTCTTCTTCAGAATGCCCCGCCGCAACTCAACGATCCGGGTCGTCATATGTGCTCCTCAACCGGACTCGGCGCGCCCATCTCCGCTTCGCCAGTCTCCGGTTCATCCATCTCAATCGATTCGATCTCGAGTTCCCGCCCCTGGCGAAGGTCGGCCGCCAGTTCGCCGCATTGCGGGCATCGGAAGCCCTGTACGCCCTCGATCTCGGAATCTGTGCCGCAGGCGTCGCAGTGCACGATCACCCGCAGCTTATTGATGACCAACTTCGCGCCGGCAAGAGGTGAGCCTTCAGAGGCCAGCTCCCAGCAGAACTGCAGCGAATCCTCGACCACCGAGGCCAGTGCGCCCACGCGCAGCCGCACCGCTATGACGCGTGCGCCGGGGTACGCCGAGGCCGACTCGGTAACCGCGTCGACAATGCTGGCCGCGATGGAAAGCTCGTGCATCGATTCTTTCTGCAAGATACTACGCTTGCATAGGCTTTGGCTGGGACCGCGCTCACACCCAACAAACCTGCCCCAAAATGTAAAATGGCTGCAAAGGATCTTCCCCTTGCCAGGCACCTCAACGCACACCACAGGAATTGATTCGCGCCTTGCGCTCAGCGCTCTTGCGCCGGAGACGCTTCAGTCCGAAATCCGCGCCATGACCACTGAATGCGACCGGTTGGGCGGCATCAACCTGGCGCAGGGAGTGTGCGATACGCCCGTGCCTGATGTTGTGGAGGCGGCAGCGATCCAGGCCATTCGCGACGGGCAGAATATTTATACGCGCTGCGACGGCATTGCGCGGTTGCGCGAGGCCATCGCGGCCAAGCAGCAGCGCGACTACGGGCTGGCCTACGATGCTGAAAACGAAGTCGTGGTCGCCTCTGGCGCGACCGCCGGCCTGCATGCGGCCGCCATGGCGCTGCTCAATCCCCGCGACGAGGTGCTCGTCTTCGAGCCGTTCTATGGCTACCATGTGCACACGTTCGACTCGCTGCGCGTGAATCCGGTCCTGGTTGCGCTGGTCGAGCCGGACTGGCAGCTTGACGTGGACGCAATGCGAGCCGCGGTAACTCCGCGCACCCGCGCCATCTTGCTCAATACGCCGGCGAATCCGACAGGGAAGATCTTCACGCTGCCTGAGCTTGAAGCGGTGGCCCAACTTGCCATTGAGCGCGATTTGTTTTTGATCACAGACGAAATCTACGAGTACTTCGTCTACGACGGAGCGCGGCACATCTGCCCGGCCACCCTGCCCGGTATGCGCGAGCGCACGATTGTGATTTCAGGGTTCAGCAAAACGTTTTCGATCACCGGCTGGCGCATCGGCTACGTTACCGCGGACGCGCGCTGGTTGCCCACGATGGGCCACTTCCATGATCTCACTTATGTGTGCGCGCCCGCACCGCTGCAAGTTGGCGCCGCGGCTGGCCTGGAACAATTGCCGACTAGCTTTTATGCGCAACTGGCCGCCGATCATCAGTCCAAGCGCGGCCGGTTGCTGAGCGCGCTCACGGAAGCCGGCATGGAAGCCTCATCGCCTCCCGGCGCCTACTACATCATGGCGAGCGTCGAGCGGCTGCCGGGCAAAACAGCGGCCGAGAAAGCTCGAAACCTACTGCGGTCGACCGGAGTTGCTGCCGTAGCCGGATCGGCTTTTTTCCGCGAGGGGCGTGGCGAGAATCTGCTGCGTTTCTGTTTCGCCAAGCAGGATTCCGAGCTCGACGAGGCCTGCGAACGGCTGCGGAAGCTGTAGGCGCGCTCAGCGAAGACTCTACGATCCGGCCTGTGCGGCCAGCCATATCTTCAGATTCGATTCCTGCAGTCGCCGCAGCTCAACGCAGCTGTCAATATTCTCAAGGGCGTGCTTCAGCGCCACGTCGGAGGCGGGAACCGGGTGGGCAGCGAAGAAGTTCTTCACGTCGTCGCGCTTCTCGCCGGTGCAGAAGCTTCCGCTATGGCTCACCAATTCCGCGCCAAGATCGGTGGTCAGGTCAGCCTGCACCTGATCCCAATGCGTTTTAATGAAGTTCCACGTCGCGTCGCGGTTCTCGGGGACACGGAGACCGATGGCCAACTGAATTGCGGTGTCCTGGTTGCGCACCTTGTTCGAAACCGAGTATTCGAGGCCGCGCTCAAGCAGCGTGGGATCGTGAAACTGAACCAGCAAGCGCAACGCGTTCTCCTGCAGCTCGGGATCGGTAGAAGTTTCATACACTTTCTGCAGCCGGTCGAAGAGCGCAGCATCGCCGCTCTTCGCAGCGGCATCAAGAGCGGCCTGCCCGAGGGTCGGATCGACGGCCGTGGGATCGTCGAGGTATCGATCGGCGATTTGACGCGCCTGAACAGTGAGATCGGCGTCGTTGCCGTGATCAACGAGCAGGGCGAGAAGTTGCGCACGCAGCTCAAGCGTGTTGGGAGAGTCGCCGGGCGCCGGAGGACCGAGTTTCGCGTATTCGGCAGCAAAGTTGCGGCGAATCCACACACCCAGCTCATCGCGCTCTTCTTTGGTCGAAGCCACTTTATCGGTGATGGTTCCCAGGAAACCCGCCGAGTTCGAGAAGACTTCGGCGTTTGAATCGGACTTGAGGGCAGCAACGAGATTCAGGTAGTCGCCCACGGTGGCTTTGTCGGCCTGCACCTGTGCCCAGACATCACCGGTGAAGCTGATTCGCTCAGAAGGCGTCAAAGCCGACTCAGCGTGAGTCACCAGGTCTTGATATTGTGCTGGCGCGTAGACGCTGCGGTAATAGCCTTTGCCTGCCGCGTTCGCAAAAAACAAGCTTGTAGCCGGAAGGATGACGCTTGAGGTCTCCGGCGTGACGAGTTCGCAATCCCGTGCGTCGGCCGTCTTGAAGCACACCGGCAGCGTCCACTTTTGCGCGGGATCGGGCGTGATGCTGGGGCTGAGAAAGAATCGTTTTTGCGCAACGGAAACCCTTCCGCCTGCGGGCGCGGCAAAGGTAAGGATGGGCTCACCCCGCTGCGCAATCAGCGACTCCATGATCCTATCCACCGGTTTGCGGCTTGTTGCCGTCTGCGCATTCCAAAAGTCTTCCGCTGTCGCGTTGCCGTATTCGTGCGCGGACAGGTATGCGTGCACGCCTTCCCGGAAGGTTTCTTCGCCCAGGTAATTCTCCACCGTCAGGAGTACGTCGCTGGCCTTGCCGTAGGCGATGTCGTCAAACATCTCGTCGATCTCGTCCGGCGTCTCGGCCCTGGCGCGAATGGCGCGCGTGGTGGGCTTTGCGTCGACATTCAGAGTCACCTGTTCGTCGCCGGCGACGACCTCGGGAATGTTCCACTCAGGATGCATTGCGGCCACGGGCTTGTTTTCCATCCACGTGGCAAAGCCTTCGTTGAGCCAGATGTTGTCCCACCATTGCATCGTGACGAGATCCCCGAACCACTGGTGCGCCATTTCATGCGCAACGACGAGGGCAACTTCCCGTTTTTCGGCGACGGTAGCAGTCCTGGGATCGAGCAGGAGATCGGTTTCGCGGTACGTGATGGCGCCGAAATTCTCCATGGCGCCCGCTTCGAAGTCGGGAATGGCAATGAGGTCGAGCTTCTTGAGCGGATAGTGGATGCCGAAGTAGTCGTCGTAGTAGTGCAGGACAAACTTGGCGACACCAAGCGCGTAGGGCGTGAACGCAGCTTTGTCGGGAGTCGCGCAGACGCGAATGTCCACGTTGTCCTGGCGCCCGCCGGTGCACTGGAAATCGCCCACGAGGAAGGCGACGAGATAGGTGGACATTTTGGGCGTAGTCCCGAAGACCAGCGTGTGCTTGTTTGCGCCGGGTCCCGGCGTGTCGGCTGCGATGCTGGTGTTCGAAATCGCGGTGTCGCCGGCGTCGATGACCAGCGAGATGTCGTAGCTGGCCTTGAAAGCCGGTTCGTCAAAGCAGGGAAAGGCGCGTCGCGCGTCGGTGGCTTCAAATTGCGTGACGGCGTAGTTGCGGCGCGCGGTTTTTGACAGATAGAAGCCGCGCAGCTCGTTATTCAGGATGCCGGTGTAGCGAATCTTGATGGTGGCATTGCCAGCCGGAACGGTGCTGGGAAAGGTGAACGTAGCCTGCTGCTTGTCGGCATCGAGGGTCACCGCACCCGTCTGCTGCGGCCCGTTGGGAAAGATGGTCACGGACTGGAAGGCAATCTCAATGGCGTTCAAAGTGATCGTATTCGTGGGCTGGCTGATGTTCACGTCGATCGCTTCCTCGCCGGAGAACGTTGCGGCCTTGAGGTCGGGTGTGAGCTTGAGAGCGTAGTGCGTGGGGATGACCGTCGTGGGCAGGCGTTGGCCCGGAACAGCTTGAGAAAGAGCTAGAACCGCAAATGCCGCCGCGGCGCCAAGAGTTGCGCGCGCCGAAAAACAAGAAATGGAACACGTCATTGGAACTCCTCGCAGGTTGCGATTCGGAGCGGAAGGGCTATCTTCTCTCGACCGCTGGCGATATTTTCAATCCAGCCACTCGTCGCAAATCATCGAGCGACACACTTTCAATCCTTGCACGTTGCGTTAATCGAGTTGCGCCGGCGCCAGCTTCGGAGACAGGGCATGCATGATGAGCAATGCCAGGGAGTAGGCAAGGCACGCCGCGACAAACAGCGGCACGTAGCTATGAGTCAATCCGACGACGTAGCCGGTTACCAACTGAAACAGCACTCCTCCAATCGCGCCCGCCATGCCGCCGATGCCGATCACGCTGGCCACGGCAGCCTTTGGGAACAGATCGGAGGGCAGGGTAAAGAGATTTGCTGACCACCCCTGGTGCGCGGCGGTGGCCAGGCCCACGACCCCCACTACGAGCCAAAGGTGGTGAAGGTAAGGCGCGGCAAGGACCGGAAACACGGACGCAGCACAAATCACCAACGCCGTTTTGCGAGCGAAATTAGCGCTCTTTCCGCGGTTCAGAAGAGTCGATGAGATCCATCCGCCGCCGATGCTGCCAACCGTCGAGATGCTGTACACGATGACCAGCGGCAGCCGGTTTGCGGACAAGCTCAGTCCGAAGGTCGATTGCAGGTAACGCGGCAGCCAGAAAAGATAGAACCACCAAATCGGGTCGGTGAGAAACTTGCCGATGGCGAAGACCCAGGTTTCCTTGTGAGGCAGCACGCTGCTCCACGGCACCGATTCAGTTTTTTCTATCGGATCGCTCAGGATCAGCCCCAACTCGGCCGGGGAAACGCTGGGGTGATGTTCCGGCCGGCGATAGATGAGAAGCCAGGCCACCAACCAGAGCAGGCCCATTGCGCCGGTGACCACAAATGCTCCGCGCCAAGTGAACAGGGCGACGAGAAACGGCACAATCAGCGGGACCGCAATGTTTCCGATGTTGGCGCCCGAGTTGAAGATCCCTGTGGCCAGCGCGCGCTCGCGCTTGGGAAACCACTCAGCGACGGTCTTGATGCAGGCAGGGAAGTTTGCCGCCTCGCCCAGCCCCAGCAGAAACATGGCCACGGCGAATGTGATGACTGAAAATGCCGCGCCAGGCAACATGGCCGCGACGCTCCACAGGCAGATAGCGATCGCGAATGCCTTTCGCGTGCCCAGCTTGTCAGTGAGCCCGCCAGCCACCACCATGCCAATGGCGTAGGCCGCCTGGAACGCAGCGAGGATGTACCCGTATTTGATGCTGTTGAGTCCGGGAATCACGCCCTCAAGGAATTTCTCGAGGTAGGCGATGACTCCTCGGTCGACGTAAGCGATCACCGTGGCGATGAAAAGAAGGGCGCAGATTGCCCAGCGCAAGTGCGTCATCTTCCCGGCCGGAGCCAGATTCGTGGGAGCAGCGATGGATTCTGATCCTTGTGCGGTCATTTGGTGCGGCTCCGCCTGGGAGCCGAAGTGGTCCGACCAATTATACCGGCGCCACTCAGGAACTGACTTGCCGCGAACTGGCGCCCGGCTCAGCGCGGAGCCTGGCGATGCGGCCGCAGCGAGTCGAGCAGAAGAAGGCAGGCGCCGGTGACGACCGAGGAGTCAGCCACGTTGAAATCGGGCCAGTGGTAAGTGAAGATGTGGACCTCAATGAAGTCGATGACCGAACCGTAAACAATGCGGTCGTGAACATTGCCGAGCGCCCCGCCGAGGATGAGCGCGAGCGCGACGGCGGTGAGCGTGAACTGGTTTCCGAGGCGCAGCAAAACAATGAAGATGACCAGCACGGCGAGGAGTGTAAATGCGACCAGGGCCCAGCGCACAACGTGCGGCGAAGCGGTATCGGCAAAGAGCGAAAAGGCTGCGCCTTCATTGGTCCAGTGCGTAATGCGCAGGAAGCGCGGAATGACCGGAATCGCTCCGCCCAGGGGAATGTGCCCGGAGACCCAATTTTTTGTCAGGCGGTCGGCAACGATCACCAGCGCCGAAATCAGCAACAACCAGGGAAGACGCTTTGGCCGAGGCCAGTTCGTTAGCCAGCTCACGGTTTGGCCTCCGCGCCACTTTGCGGTGGCTCAATGCCCATCTCGCGCAAAGCCGACTGGCAGCGATCGCAGACGTCGTGCCAGATGCCGTAGGAGGAAACGTGAGGCATGAAGTTCCAGCAGCGCGCGCATTTGTGGCCGGAGGCCGGCGCTGCGACGATCGACGGCTCTCTGCCTTCGACGACGGTGACGCCCGAGACATTCAGGATTTCCTTGAGCCCGGCTTCGTGGCGTTTGAGCAAGGCCAGCAGCTCGCCTGACTCTTCAATTCTGATCTGAGCTTCAAGCCCTTTGCCGATGATTTTGGCCTGGCGATCTTCTTCGAGGACGCGCAGGGCCTGGTCGCGGACGGCGAAGAGTTTCTGCCATTCGGAGAGTACCGGCGCCGGATCCCCCGAGAAGATCTCTTCCGGCTTGGAAAACAGCGCGAGGTGCACACTGATCGGGCGGCCTTCAACTTGGGGCAGGTGTTCCCAAATCTCGTCGGCGGTGAAGGTGAGGATGGGCGCAACCAGCCGGACGAGTGCTTCGGTGATCTTCCAAAGGACGGTTTGCGCGGAGCGGCGCGCCTGGCTCGTCGGCGCGAAGGTGTACATGCGGTCCTTGAGCACGTCGAGATAGAAAGAGCTCAGGTCCACGATGGCAAATTCATTCACCGCCTGGTACACGCGATGGAATTCGAAGGCTTCGTACCAGCTGAGGATCTTTTCCGCGAGGTCGCGTGTGCGCGCAAGCATGTAACGGTCGAGCGGCAAGAGTTCGCTCTCGGGCACGCGATCGCGCGCCGGAACAAAGCCGTGCAGATTGCCGAGCAGAAAGCGGAAGGTGTTGCGTAGCTTTTTGTAGAGTTCGGCGCAGCGCTGCATCAGGTTTTCGCTGGCGGCCATGTCTTCGCGAAAATCGACCGAAGCGACCCAGAGGCGAACGATCTCCCCGCCCATGCGGTTGGCAATGTCTACAGGGTCGACTCCGTTGCCGAGCGACTTCGACATGGCGCGGCCCTGCTCATCGAGCGTCCAGCCGGCGGTGACGACATGAGAGTAGGGAGCACGTCCGCGCAGCGCGACTGAAGTCAGCAGCGACGAGTGGAACCACCCGCGATACTGGTCGCCGCCCTCCAGATACAAGACCTCTGGAGCGCCCTTCGGGCCGTCCTGATTCTGGAACGCCTTGTAGGCCGCACTGAGGTCCGGGTCCGACTCGCAGACCGCCAGCCAGCTTACGCCGGAATCGAACCAAACGTCGAGAATGTCGGTTTCCTTGCGAAATGATCTTCCGCCGCAGTGCGCGCAAACTGAACTCGCGGGCAGCAGCGCATCGGCGGCGGGCGTGTGCCAGGCCTCGATGCCCTCGCGCCAGATAAGCGCGGCAACCGCGCGGTTCAGCTCCGCGGAGACGATGGGCCGGTTGCACTGCTCGCAGAGAAAGACGGCGATGGGCACGTCCCAGATTTTCTGGCGGCTGATGCACCAGTCGGGGCGCGTGGCAATCATGTTGGTGATGCGCTCCTTACCCCACGCCGGGTCCCAGACAACCTTGTCGATCTCTTCGATGGCAAGGTTTCTGAATGTCGTCTCGCTCCCATCGCCGCGCTTCACCGGCGTTTCGAGCGAGATGAACCACTGCTCGGTGGCGCGGAAGATGACGGGGTGGTGGCAACGCCAGCAATGGGGATAGGAGTGCTCAAGCTGGGATCCGCCCATCAGCGCTCCGCGCTCTTCAAGCATCGCGACAATGACGGGATTCGCCTTCCACACTGTCAGGCCGTCGTAGGCCGGCGGCTGCGGGCTATGCCAGGAATCCGGATCGAAGTGGATGTGCCCGCCGGCATCGACGCGCGAGGTTGGGTCGAGGCCGTAGCGTTGGCCGGTATAAAAGTCGTCGGCGCCATGCGAGGGTGCGGTGTGCACCGCGCCGGTACCCGTGTCGGACGTAACATAGGTCGCCAAGACGCCCAAAATGGAACGGTCAAGGAAGGGATGCTGAAACGTGACGCGGTCAAGCACAGCTCCCTTGAAGCGAACGAGTTCTTTGGTCGGACCCAGCTTGCATGCTGCGGCCACTTGCTCGGCCAGAGCAGCCGCGACGATGTTGACCTCGCCGGATTCGACTTCCAAAGCAACGTAATCGAAGTCGGGATGGAAGGCCACGGCCAGCGACGCGGGCAGCGTCCACGGCGTGGTCGTCCAGATGATGGTCGAAACTTGCCGTCCGGAAAGCACAGGCGCGATGGCGGCTGGATCGGATGTGAGCCGGTAGCGTACGTAAATCGACGGGCTGGTGTGGTTCGCATATTCCACTTCCGCCTCGGCCAGCGTGGTGCGGTCGTGGATGCACCAATAGACCGGCTTCAGGCCGCGGTAGACGAAGCCTTTTTCAAGGAATCCGTAGAACGCCTCTAAAGTCCTGGCCTCGTAGTCGCGAGCCATGGTTTTGTAGGGCGTTTGCCAGCGGCCAAAGCAGCCAATACGCTCAAATTGCTCGGTCTGCAGATCGACATACTTCTGCGCGTAGGCCCGGCAGG
>CAYYKV010000022.1:0-25208 GCA_964468605.1 uncultured Occallatibacter sp.
GAAGCGAGCCATCTTCTTCGGTGTCGGCGGAGTTGACGATGACTTTGATGGTGTCTCCCGGCATATGCACCACGGCCGGCAATTTGCGGTGGAGAGTGACCTTCTCTTTGCTGGCGCCAAACCCCTGCGCCCCGGCGGGCGCCGCCAACAGCGCCACGATGCCCATGGACAGTAGAACAACGATTCTTGCCGAACGGCTCATCTTGACCCTCATTGATTTACCGTCTTTTGACGACGCCGAATGCCGCCGGCGGCGCCTTCCACAATCAGCATACCCGCAGACGGGGGGTGCCGTCAGCCCACTTTTTGGCGTTGTCAGTTCTTTGCTTTGGACGTGCTCTTCAACCCGATTCATGGGATCAACACTTGATGCGCGAAGCCTATTTTGTTGCACTTTGAGGGGCACTGTGAACCGTCATGAGCCCAATGCCCCAATTCGTGGGAACTGGTTGGTCGAATCCGCGGGTCCCTCCGCTGGTTTGATTCAGGAGTTTCTCCAGGGGCGACGGCGCTCCACGTGTACCGCGAGCAGCGACGCCTTCAAAGCTCATTACGTAGGGGTCGATCTGTTGCTCGGTGCTGAGCATGATGAGCGTATCCACTCCATAAGGCGGACCAATGCGCAGGACGGGCGCGCCGGGTAAAACGAACAGACGGCCATTGTCGGCATCGTTGGGAAACTGGTTTTCGGAGTAGTCCCGCGGATAAAGAACGGTGCCCTGACCGTGACAGTCAATATCGAGCACATAGACCCAACGGTGATCGACGACGCGGTCTTCCGACGTGAGGGCCATCCTGAGCTGGTCACCCTGGTGCGCGGTCTGATTGGCCGGAAACGGCGCAGTGGCGTTGGCGGGCAACAGCGTCAAAGTGTAGAACTCGTCTGCGGAACCGTCGGTGGGGCTGTTAGCCAGTTCGAACCAGCCATGGACCTTGGCGAGAAGGGAAGAGTAGTGATTCAGCTTTTCGCCGGCGGCGTCGATGGCGGAAGCGCTGCCAATCGGAACCCAGTCAGAGCGCACCGGGTACTGCGAGGTCGCCGAGCAGCCAGGGCTGTGCGGGGGCGCGTTGGGTGAGGGCGGCCCAGCTGCCAGCTCGCTCTTGTGATACCACGCGTAAGCAGGACCATTGGCGGTGAGGACACCGGTGAGAGCGTAGTGAGCAACTGACATATTGCTCGCTGCTTGAACGGCGCTGTCGGCGCTCGCCGGCTTGACCTTTGCGGCCAGCTCCTGTGACGGTGGAAGGTTGACCCACAGCTTGGCGCCGGCCGGCAGGTCTTTTTTGATTGCGTCGGCGGTGAGCGGCGCGCCCAGGCTGACCATGGTGGTGGAACCCGCCTGCTGGAGCGTCCAATTTGTGCCGTCCCAACTGAGGACGTGGGTCCACTGCTGCTCGGCGGGGTCGGAGACCAAATTTGAACCGGAGGCCTGCACCTGCGCGACAGCTGCGTCAATCTGGTCCTCGGAGAGATTCGATGGCCAGAGCCAAACGAGCAATGGAGGGTTGTCTGCGGGGATCAACTTGCTCAGCTCGAAAAGGTCGCCCGGAGAAACCTTCGCACCCGCCGGGCTGACGATCTCCGCTGAAGAGCGGGCAAGGCCATCCAGGCTGGTGATGTGCAGCAGAACGTTCTGGCCGGCGCTGTTCGCGATGGACGCGGTGAATTCGCTGCCGACGCCGAGGCCGGAGGCGCGGCCAATGTCGAGCGAGACAGTGCCGTCATCGTTTGTGCCGAGCGCGGCAGCGCGCAACTTGCCGGAGTTGGCGGCGGCGCCACCGAAGAGCGGCTGATCGCGCCGGTCGGCCATTGCGTCGAGTTCGGGATCCTGGTCGGGCACATTGCTGCCCTCGAGGACGGCCTTTACTCGCTGGAAGACAACAGAAGCGGGCGTATCGGCTGGCAAAGCCTGTAGAGCCTGAAGCAGCGCGGCAGTGAAGGCGCCGTGCGGCTCAGTACCCGCCGGCGTTTCCTTTGCGGTCTGATCCTGTTGCGCGGCAGAAAGGACCAGCGCGGCGTTGTCGGTTCGCTCAGTTGGCGAGGGGCGCGGCTGGCCGTTGGGCAACGTATCTGGAGCTTCATTGATGTCGCGGGGATCAAACGCCAGGGCACGTTCGCGGTACACCGGGCCGATGCCGCGGCTGATTCCACCGGAATGGCAACTGTCGAAGATGACGGTGAGATGGACGCCTTTGTCGAGTGCGGCATTGAAGATGCGCGTCATCTCGCGGTCGCGGACGTCGTAACCGCCCTTGTAGGCGTCAGAGGGAACCATCGTGCTATCGGCGTGGACGTATTGATTGCCGACAAGCACCGTGATTTTGTTGCCTTTGCTGTTTACCCGCAGCGAACCGTGGCTGGCGTCATAAAAGACCACAGTGTCGCCCTTTTGCGGAACATCCACGAGATATTTCTGCATGGCGGCAAGAATGCCGTCGTGCGTGGTCTGGTCCGCGGGAAGAAGGACCACACCCGGACTCGAATGGGGCGGGGCAGGGTTGGTGAGCAAAACAACGTTGGTTGCCGGGAAACCGAACTTGGGACTGGTCAGGAGATCGGCCATGGCCTGCGCATCGTTGACGGAGCCGTCAAGATTCTCGAAGGTTCCGAGCTCGCAGCGGCCGTAGATGCAGCCCGCAGGATGATCCGCCGTGGTTCCCGCGGGTTGATAAGTATTGATGCCGATCAGGAGGGCTCGCTGCGTTTGCGCAACAGCGGACGACCCAGCGAACGAGCCAGCGAGCACGAAGGCCAAGGCAGAAAATCCGGCGACGTACGCTTTCATACGAGCTCCCATTGCAAACTGCAAGCGGGACTGTTGTCCCATTTCCGCGGTGGAGTCCGCGAACCTCAACACCGACCGCGTCAATCCCGTGAAGGAAGGACCACGCGTTCCGCGATCGACCAGCCAAGCGGCCCCAAAACTCAATCCAGTTCACGCCGGATGAAGCACTGCCTTTTCAGGAAGTTACCCGAACAGCGCCGCAAGCAAAGGGTTACGTCAAGGCTTTTTTCCCCTGCGTTCTATCGACGTAAATCGAGGCGCAGGGGTTTCAACGAATCTTCGTTCTACAAGGGGAGGCAGCGAACTGAATCAAATCCTGTCGCGAACGTTCTCGCTGGCGAGAACAGCAAAAGTATAGCTCTCCGAGGCGACGGGACAATCAGGAATGTCCCGGAGCGAATGGCGAGGGTCTTCGCCAGGTAATCGGAGACAAAACACGGCGACGGTGAAGGCTGAAGGCTGGCGGTGAGAGTCGATTTTGCCCGCGCCAACGCCGTCACGACATGCTGCCTTTCTTCTGCTCCGAAGGGACGCTGGCGAAGGAAGCCGTCGAGCGCGCCTTCATCGGCCGGTTCATGCAATTTCAACGAGCGAGCCTCGATGGTTGGCGGGCAAACATCGTTCGGCAGGGCCCTCGACTTCGAAGGCGGCTCCCTTTACCTGCAGAAAGATGATCGTGCAGGGAACAGGCGGAGGGCGTTTTACAAATGCATTACCGCGATTCACGTCCAGTTTCCCACAGGGGCTGTTTGTGGAGACTAACGTGCGTGGAATGACAATGATATAAAATGCCGTGATTTCAAGGTTGTCAAGCATTTGTAGCACGGTTTTCCTCGCATGGCTCGCCGTCCCCCGTGCTATTTTTAGGTTAATCTGACTTCGGCTCAACGCGATCGGAGCGTTGCGGTCGTCCGGTCAGCGGTACGGCAAGGTGTGTTCCCCATTGGTACGGCAAAGTGCGTCCCCCATTCGGATAAGCGTATCTGCTTAGGTTAAATTTGCACCGATAAGCTGGGACTCACGGGGGCAGAGCCTACCCCAAGTTCAAGTTGAATCCCGACGATATCGAAATCGGGCTCAAAAGTTCTCATTCCTTCCTTCGCCATTCAGATATTCCTGCGAATAAACGAGATCGTTCAACCTCTCAACCCAGGCTCGGGGGTCAATGATGACAGTTCTGAAGCCGCGGTCACGCACGGTAAGCGTTCGTCTTTCCGAGGAAGAGTACCTGACACTCAGGCGCGTCTGCTCATTGACCGGCGCCCGCAGCGTATCGGACCTAACCCGGGAGGCTATGCGCACGGTTGTGAAAGACGTGAATCGAGAAGTTCCGCTTGGACTTCATCTCGAGGAATTTCGTGCTGACATGAAGAGCCTGGAGAAGAAGGTAGAGCAACTGGAGGCCAAAATCACAACGCTGAAGGCCGAAGGCACGCGTTGAACGAGATCGCCGAAGAACCATACGGCTCGATCAACTGGAACCACCCGGATAGGCGGAATGCGTGAGGCCAGCCGGGCCAGATTCCAAATCACGGTTCGGCAATTCCACATCATCAAACTGAATTGAGCAATCCCCGCTCGGCGCTTTGTTGACATCATTGTTGGCCGGAGAGTCGAGAAGGGCGCACGCAATTTTTGAGCTCGGTCCAGGAAAACCCCATTGGGCCAATGCCGTGCGAGAAGTGAAGCATTGAGATCGAATGAGGTTGCAAGTTTTACGCCATCAACATGAACCCACAATCCCCCGCGTCAAAAGGCTAAGAAATGCGCAGCGTATTGCTTTACATTCGAAGAATGTCTGAATCCAGGCCGCATTGGGCCCGCATCCGCAATCTCCTGCTTACTTTGGGATTGGCGGTATCGATTTGTGGCGTGGTCGGTGACCGGCGTGGTCACGCGCAGACACCGGGCCAGAACTGCAGCGCCGGGAGTCCCGATGAAGCATGTCCCCCGGGCGATGTGTCCCAAACACCACCTGCCGCGGATAATAGCGGGCAAGGAGCGGGCCAGAACTGTGACGCCGCGAGTTCCCCTGGAGCCTGTGCCCCTGGTAGTGAGCCCCAGGAGCCTCCTGCAGGTGCTGAACCGCCGGCACCGTCTGCTGGGGGTAACGCCACAGAGGGAACAGTCCCGAGTGGCAGCACGGCAAATTCACCTGCTCCAAATCCCCAAGTTCGAACACCAACTCAGACTAGTCATGCACAGGCAGCCCCTCCGCCAGCGGCGCTGAGTGGAACCAATCCCGAGACCGGCCAGAGTGAACCCCAGGATATCCAGCAGCCCAGTCCATATAAGAACATGCCCTCGCTGCATGATCTTTACACTCAAATCCCAGCCACTGGAGGCAAGTTGCAGCGCTTCGGCAGCGACGCCTTTGTGATTGGCTCTGGAAACGCGAACGAGTTGCCGATGGATCTCCCGGCCGGTCCCGATTATGTTCTCGGGCCGGGGGATAGCCTGGTCGTGAATATGTGGGGCGGCGAGTCAAGCCGGCTGAACCGAACGATCGACCGCCAAGGCCAGATTGACCTTCCTGAAGCGGGCACAATCGTGATTAATGGAATGACGATCGCGGAAGCGCAGACGGCGATCCAACAGGCTCTTGGCAAGCAGTTTCAGGATGAGCACGTCGAAATCTCTCTGGGCCGATTGCGCACGGTGCGTATTTATGTGGTGGGAGATGTTCAGAGACCCGGCGCCTATGACGTGAGTTCTTTGTCCACGCCGCTGAGCGCCCTTTACGCCGCGGGCGGCCCAACCAGTCGCGGGTCGATACGCATCCTGCGACAGTATCGCGGCAGTCAACTGGTCCGCGAGATCGACCTCTACGACTATCTATTGAAGGGCGTTCGCTCGGATGCCGAGCGTCTTTTGCCCGGCGATACTTTGCTGGTGCCAACGGTCGGCCCGCAAGTTGCCGTGGAAGGAATGGTGCATCGCCCCGCGATCTATGAACTGAACGGCGAGAAAACCCTGGATCAAGTGATTGAACTTGCGGGTGGAGTCCTGCGCACGGCGAACTTGAAGCAGATTAATGTTGCGCGAGTTGAGGCTCAGGAGCGCCGCACCATGGTAAGTCTCCAGCTCCCTGACGACCCGGCGGAGGCGGCAAAGAAGCTGGCTGACTTCCCTGTGCAGGGTGGTGATGACGTCGTGATCTCACAAATCCTGCCCTACAACCAGGATGCGGTTTATCTCGAAGGACACGTCTATCGGCCTGGCAAGTATCCCTACAAGGATGGGATGACGATTACCGATCTGTTGCATTCGTACCAGGACGTAATGCCCGAGCCATCCGACCATGCGGAACTTGTGCGTCTCCTGCCACCCGACTTCCGGCCAGAGACCACCAGTTTTAATCTGCATGATGCGCTGGTCGGAAATGATTCGTTTCCACTGGAACCTTTCGATTCGATTCGTGTGTTTGGCCGCTATGAAGTCGATCCCCCCATGGTTGTCATCCGGGGAGAAGTGCTTCGTCCCGGTACATATCCTATGTCAGAGGGTATGACTGTGGCCGGATTGGTGGGTATGGCCGGAGGATTCACACGGAGCGCCTATCGGGATGAAGCCGGCCTTTCAAGCTACGAGGTGCAAAATGGCCAAAAGGTCCTGGTAACCCATCAAATTGTGGAAGTGGAGAAAGCACTGGAGGGCGACAAGAGTGCCGACGTGGCGCTTAAACCGGGAGACGTCGTTAGCGTTCAGCAATTGGCAGGCTGGCAGGATATCGGATCATCGGTGACGATAAGCGGCGAGGTCGAGCACGCTGGTAGCTACGCGATTCAAACGGGTGAGCGCCTGAGCTCCGTGTTGAAACGGGCGGGAGGTTTTCGAGATGATGCGTATCCGCCCGCTGCAGTCTTGGAGCGGAACCAAGTCCGTCTACTTGCCGAGCAGGCGCGTCAGCAGGTGATTCAACAGATCGAGAATACACCGACTCAGAGAGCAGGATTAATCGCTTCGCAGATGTCGGGGAATAACCAGGAATCGCTGGACGCGCAGCGCCAGGAGATTCTCGCGAGCCTCCGCAGTCATCCCGCCAGTGGCCGGCTGATCATCAGCATTTCTTCAGACGTCAGCCGGTGGGAAAATACGGCTGAGGATATTGAGCTTCGTGCGGGAGACACCTTGTTCATACCCAAGCGGCCAAACTTCGTCGTGGTGAGTGGCCAGGTGTATAACCCAGCCGCAATAAGCTATGTGCCCGGGAAGGATCTTGCCTGGTATCTGCGCAAGGGGGGCGGTGCGACTCGTTTCGGTGACAAGAAACAGATCTACGTGCTCCACGCCGACGGGTCAGTGGTACCGCACGGCAGTGTCTGGGTAAGTAGTAACTTTATGAGCCTCCGCATGCGGCCCGGCGACACAATCTTTGTCCCCCAGAAAATCGTTGGCGCCTCAACCGCCTGGCAAAACATAACAGCAGTGGCGCAGGCCATGGCGGCCGCTGCCCTACCCATCGCAATTGCTGGATCGTACTGAGCAATTCGAATCCATTCGACAATCAGCTTGAATGGTCTGGCGAATTGCTGAAGCGCATGTTCTGAAACCGGCAGCCGGGTGAAACAATTGCCGATCGCGGCTTCGCTGGTTTTCAAAGATGCAGTTGACTCAATTCCCGATTGACTAATCCGCCGCCGCACAGTTACCCGGAGAGTGAGTTTCAAATGGACGATTCTCAAATCGCAACACCGGATTCGGAACTCCAGATTCAGGCAGATGAGGCTGAATTCGCCGGTACCGAAGAAGTCGGTGAATCGCTGGCATCAAAAATCGCTCATTTCCTGCGGATATGCTGGGTGAGACGATGGATGATCGTTGGCTTTCTTGTCGTCGGTATTCTCGTCTCAGCGATATACGCTTTCCGCCAACCACCCTTCTATACATCGACGACAACCCTAATGCCCCCTGACAGCACCTCTCCGGACTTCAGCATCATGAGCGCGCTTTCGAGCACTCCCGGAGCCAGGTTTAGCAGTGAAGACTTGGGACTTTATAACCCAGGCGATTTATTCATTAGCATTCTGGGAAGCCGGAACGTCCAGGATGGCCTGATCAATCGCTTCGATCTCGCTCATCACTATGGGACACATTTTATCGATGACACTCGCAGATCATTGGCGGCCTCTACAAAAATCGTGGTGGACCAAAAGAGTGGAATCATTTCGATTAGTGTTACCGACGGGAACCCTGCGGCTGCTGCAGATTTGGCACGGGGGTATGTAGATGAACTGAATCGCGTAATGACCGACAATTCCACATCTGCTGCTCGCCGTGAGCGGATCTTTCTCGAAGGGCGCGTAAAGGACGTTAAGCAAAAGCTTGATGAATCCGCCAGGGAACTGAGTCAGTTCTCCTCAAAAAGCGGCGCAATCGACGTGCCATCGCAGACAAAATCAATGGTTGACGAAGGGCTAAGACTGCAGGCCGAGTTGATCGATGGACGCAGCCAACTGGCAGCACTGCGGCAAACCTATTCGGAAGATAATCTCAGAGTACGCGCCCTGGAGGCACACAATGCGGAGTTAGAGGAGCAACTCAAGAAGATGGGCGGGTTGCCTCAAGGATCCGGCGCGAATGCGGATACAACCAAGTCTCCTTATCTTACTGTTGGCGAAATGCCCGCCTTGGGGCTTACTTATTCTGACTTAGAGCGTGAATTGCGCGTTGAGGAAGAGCTATGGGAGGCCCTCACTAAGCAGTATGAAGCGGCCAGAGTGGAGGAGGCCGAGGAGCTTCCGACGGTTCGCGTCTTAGACGTCGCCGAGATCCCCGTGCGAAAGACCGGGCCTTCGCGGCGGTTGATTGTCGAGTCAGGCGCCCTGCTTTCTCTCGTGCTGGCGCTCATTTTGGTTCTCGTGGAGACGATTTGGGAAGCAATGGATCCTCAGGGAGAGCCCAGGCGATGGCTCGCAGAGGCCGTCGACGGCTCTTTGAGCTCTCAACGCTGGTACTGGAGACTGCCCGGAATGAGCCGGATTCGCGGACGTGTGAAGGGATCGGAAGGGTCAGCCTAGCTGATTGCGAACGCCTCGCGATTGATGCCCCATGATTCAACTGAATCCGATTCGGGATCGCCGCAACTTCGTGAGACGGAGACCGTCAACGAGGCTTGACTTGAACCAGATCGTTGACACGCTGATGCAAGGAGTTACACGTCTTGAAGGTCGGAAAGCCGCCTTATTGAGATGAAAACAATAGACGGTTTGGCTAATTTACAGCGCCAATTCGCAACCCATCCTCTAACGAACAATGCGCCCATAAAAGCATGGGCGCGCTTCGCATCGTGGCAACTACGGAGCCGATTTAAAGACGAAATCCTATTCCAGTGGATTGAGGGCCAACGACTGGCAGTCCGACGTGGTATGACGGGGGCGACCGAGAACATCTATGTTGGTTTGCATGAGTTCCCGGACATGATGCTCCTTCTCCACTTTCTCAGGAAGGGTGATTTGTTTCTGGACGTTGGCGCCAATGTTGGAACTTACACGGTACTTGCTTCCGGGGTCTGCGAAGCAGAAACCTGGGCGTTTGAGCCGGACCCGAATACATCGCGGCATCTCGAGCGAAACATTGCGGTGAACGGCCTGAACGCACTGGTAAAGGTCTATCAATGTGCGTTGGGAGCGGAGCAGGGTGAAGTGGCGTTTACTGTCGGTCTCGACACGGTAAACAGAATTGCTTCTGCTGATGACCGGAATGTTCGCATGACTCGCCTGGAGCGTCTCGACGATGTTATCGATTGTTCTCACCCGGTTATGATCAAACTCGATGTCGAAGGGGCCGAACAAGGAGTCCTTGAAGGGGCAAATGCACTCCTCGCGGAGCTGAGCCTTAAAGTCGTTGAGTTAGAAACGGTCACACCTGAGAGCGACGATATTCTAAGGAGAAATAAATTCGAAAAGGCGTTTTATGATCCATTTTGCCGTAAGTTAAGCCGGAAGCCAATCGATCTCAAATCATCGAATAGCTTGTTTGTCAGAGATTGGTCTTTTGTTGCGGCCCGTTTAACGGAAGGCAGGAAGATCGAAGTGTTTGGCCGTGAGATATGAGTGACTTCCTGAACTCCTTCTCCTGGGAATCTGTGCGATGACGATTTGATCGGTTTGCATGCCGGCTGATTTGGCTGGTTGCAGCCGGAGGAACGCCAGGCGGTGTCGTGAAGGATGGAGTCCCGTGATGAAAGAGGTCAGCGATAACAGTCCTTCAGCAGATCGCGCGCTTGTTTTCCTTAGTTCACCTGCGTCCGTTTGAGACGGCGACTGAGGGAGGACGTTCGAAAGAGCGACTCCGACGTGCTGGCCTGACTACAATAGCCGCCGGCATAGCGAAGGCCATTGGTCTCCTGGCATCCCTCATTTCTGTACCGCTGACCTACAGATATCTCGGTCCTGAGCGCTACGGCATCTGGATGGTGCTGATTTCCATCATTGCGGCAATGAGTTTTGCGGATCTCGGCATCGGAAACGGGCTGATCAATGCTGTTTCAGAGGCTTACGGCAAGGATGATCGCCGCTTGGCGCAGCAGCACGTCACAAGCGCACTTGCCCTTATGCTGTGCATCGCCGCCTTCCTTGCGGTGGCTGGCGCAGTCGCATATCCATTTCTGCCCTGGGCAAGGTTGTTGAACGTCAGATCGGCGGCCGCCGCCGCCGAAGGAGGCGCGGCGTTTCTAGTTCTCTATGCTTCCTTCGTAGTCAATATCCCGCTGGGCGTGATCACGAGTGCTCAGGCAGGGATGCAGAAGGGTTACACCTCGCAGATCGTATCCGCATGTGGCGGCATTCTTTCCCTTGGCGCCATGGTGCTGGTTATTTTGCTGCATGCCAGTCTGGCGTGGCTTGTCTTTGCCTCGGTTTTCGCGGGCATCATTGCCACGCTATTCAACGGTTGGATTCTGTTTCGCGAGTATCCGTGGCTGTTGCCTTCCTGGCACGCCTATCGGGCAAGTTCGGCGCACAAGATTTTCAAGCTCGGCATGATGTTTTTCGTGCTGCAATGCGCGGTTGCGCTCGCCTTCACCTCCGACAACATCGTCATTGCCCAGGTTCTGGGCGCGGCCGCCGTTGCCGTATACGCGGTCCCGCAGAAGCTCTTCGGCTTTGTGTCCACCGTTGTAACGATGGGGATCAGTCCGCTATGGCCGGCTTACGGTGAGGCACTATCGCGCGGCGATGTGGCGTGGGTGCGCCGGGTCTTCTTCGGCTCACTTTGGCTGGTGCTGGGGATCACGATTCCGATATGTTCTGTTCTTGCGCTAGCCGGACCCTGGATCCTTCGCGTAGCCGTGGGGAAATCTCTCCATGCGCCGATGGCGCTGCTCGTCGTCTTGGCGGTGTGGGGAGTTGTTTCCTCGGTTTCTACTGCGATATCCATACTGCTAAACGGAACAGGAACAGTGAAGGCTCTCGCCGTCGTGGCTGTGTTCGTAAGCACGAGTAACTTGGCTGTCTCGATTTTACTTACCCGCCGGCTTGGGGTGATCGGAGCCTGTTTGGGCTCGATCATTACACAATTGGTGATCGCGATTCCGGCAAGCTTCTTCATCATTCGAAACTTGTTTAGGAAGGCCGAGAGCGTGACAGTCGCGAGGCAGCTCCGTGCCGATTGTGAGTAAGCAGCTCAAAGGTATCATCGAAGAAACGCCAATCGTTGAGAGTCGAGGGGAGGAGGAGAAATCGGTGAGGAGACACATTGATGACATTGGCGGGACAAAGACGGTTCTGAACCGTCCAGTTGTTTCAAGGCAAATGCCGTGTTTTTCCCTCAATTCCTCTCGGGGGCGGTGGAATTCACGAAAAATGGAGCCCAGGATGGAGATCCCGGTCTAGTTATGCAGTTCATCAAGAACCTCGCAAGGAAGTCGGCGCTCTTATCGCGGATAGAGAGGATGCGTCTGATAAGTGAGCAGTATCTGGCTCCGAGCGGATATTGGCATTCGTACCCAGCCGACTCGAATGGCAACGCTGTGCCGTGGTTCACTTATCCTGCGATTCAATTCCTAAATGGGGTAGTGCAGCCGAGTTGGAAGGTATTCGAATACGGCAGCGGCTACTCGACTGTTTTCTGGAATGCGCGGTGCGCACTCACCGTGTCCGTGGAACATGATGAATCTTGGTTCAATCATTTGAAGGCGCTCCACCCTGAGTTTGACGTAAGACTTGTGAAGGAAGGGTTTGACGTCTCTCGTGGTTATTTGGAAGACTTAGTTGCGCGGTTCGAGGCGGAGAGCTTCGAGCTACCGACGTTACCCGACCGGCAGTCCAACATAGACCACGGGCTGCTGAACCGGGAGTTCGCGAATTACGCAGCGCAGGTGACCGAGTTTCCCAAGGGGTTCTTCGACGTGATTGTGGTCGATGGGATGGCGAGGTGCCTGTGCTTATACGCCGCCGCGGAGTATATCGCGGATGAGGGAGTGATTGTGTTGGACAATTCTGACCGATGGCAATACAACGATCTGCAGGACTACCTGGTTCGCAGCAAGGGCTTTAAGAGGATTGATTTTGATGGGCTTGGACCGCTCAGGGCCGCTGGCTGGATCACTTCAATATTCTTCAAGAGTGCCGCTTTTCCAATCTGTGTCGAAACCAGGCGCGATCGGGGTTCGGGGGACTTGGGCTGACACCGGAAAGAGATCGCAGACCTATGACGCCGCCTTCTTGGCTGATCGGGCACCGGCGCGGGTGACGGATTTCCGACGGTCAGACATCGATGTTTGGGAAACAATAAGCGTTAACTGAATCGTAATGGCTTCGAGACTTAGGAAATACCGGCGATAACCGGCAGGCCGCGTAAATATGTAGATTGCTTGGAATTCATCCTTTCCAACTTACTTCACCGAATTCAGAACAGGATCGGCGTGACGTGTGTCGCGTTGAATGGAAGCCCGTAAACGGGCATCCAAATGGAATTTGCTCCGGGCGATGCCGGTGCGTGTTGCTAACCAAATGGAGGATATAGGTGGCTGCTATCAACACGTGGGGTGTTGAGATTTCTGAAGCTGCGCTGTCGTCGCGGGAGATTGAGTATTTGAATGCGTTGCCCCAAGAGCTCCCTGAGAATCCGTGGGTGTGGGACGAGCTGGATCGGGTATGGGATGAACTTAACTTGAACAATCGTCTACCGCTTTCGGCCCAGCCGATAGGCGAATTTTATTCGCACCCGGTTTGGCTGATGAACGGCATCTTTTCGGCGGTTGACCCCGTGTCCCTGGGCCACCGGAGAGCGATCGCCGCGTGGTTCAGCCAGCAGAGGACAATTCGAATAGGCGATTATGGCGGCGGATTCGGCGAACTGGCCCTGCAGATCGTTCGCGCCACTCGTGACGCTTCAGTTTCGATCATCGAGCCGTACGCATCGCGTGCGGCGTTGGAGCGAATTCACGAAGAGCCGCGAATTCGCATGGTGCCGGATTTTGATGTGGACCCATACGACGCGATCATCGCCCAGGATGTGTTGGAGCACGTCGAAGACCCCATTTCTCTGGCATGGCGGATTGCTAGCGCTGTGCGGCATGGCGGTTATGCGGTATATGCAAATTGCTATTGGCCTTTTATCAAATGTCACCTTCCATCAGTATTCCATCTCCGGTTTACGTTTCGTTGGGTGATGAGTGCGATGGGGCTGCGGTATGTGGGAAGAATATCGGGAGCTCCGCAGGCGCAGATCTTCGTGCGCATAGGGTCGCTCGACTTGAGAAGGGCGCGAAGGGCTGAACGGCTTTCCCGCTTCCTCGGTCCGGTGTTGAATGACATGGCCATCCTAAAAGGTCGGGTCAAGGGCGTGTTCGTTTCCCAATGAAAGTCGTTCATGTTAACCATTCCGATATCGGTGGCGGCGCAGGGCGTGCGGCCTATCGCATTCACCATGCGCTGCGCCTTCTTGGAGTCGACTCGCGCATGTATGTTGTCAGCGCGAGTGCAGGGGACTGGACGGTCGAGACCATGGGCGGCGCGTGGCTCAGCAAGATCGATATGTTACGCCCATTTCTGGGTGCATCCGTGGCGAAGATCCTCCGTATGGGCAGGAAGGGCCGCTATTTGCCCGCTGTAATTCCCTCCCGATGGCCAAAGCTACTGAATAACTTGAACCTGGATGTTATTCATCTGCATTGGCTAGCGGGAGAGATGATGTCGGTTGCTGACATTGGTCAATTGCGGGGGCCGGTCGTTTGGACCCTGCATGACATGTGGGCATTTGACGGAACCGAGCATTTCACCGGGGATTTCCGATGGCGCGACGGGTACTCCCGCCAAAACCGCCCCGCCAACGAATCGGGATTTGATGTTAACCGGTGGATCTGGCAGAGGAAGCAAAAACACTGGCGCCGCCCCATGCACATAGTCGCACCGAGCCGCTGGTTGGCCGATTGTGCACGCGAAAGTGTCATCATGCGCGATTGGTCTGCCAGTGTGATTCCCAATGCGATCGATACGGAAGTGTGGCGTCCGATCGATAAAGCATTTGCCCGGAATATACTCGGCTTGCCCGCCGAGTGCCCCTTGCTCCTTTTCAGTGCGTTCGGAGGCACAGAAGACCCGCGCAAGGGCTTTGACCTCTTGAAAGGTGCGCTCGATCAACTGCGTAGTAAAATCCGCGGGCTTGAGCTGATCGTCCTCGGCCAGTCACCACCGAAGAAGCCCCTGGATCTTGGCTTCCCTATTCACTTCGCTGGACGTCTGCATGACGATGTTAGCCTTTGTTTACACTACAATGCCGCGGATGCAGTTGTGGTGCCCTCGCGCCAGGAGAGCTTCTCTAACGTTTGCGCGGAGGCTCATGCTTGCGGGACGCCGGCGGTCGTATTCAACGCCACCGCGCTCGGCAATATCGTCGAGCATGAAGTAACGGGCTATCTGGCAAAACCATTTGATACCCAGGATCTGGCGCAAGGGATCATTTACGTGATTGCGGATGCTGACCGCCGCGCAATGCTCAGTGCGCAATCGCGCCAGGCTGCCGTGTCGAAGTTTTCATATCCGGTGGTCGCTGAACAATACCTGCAGCTTTACGAGAAAGTCTGCCGGGCATAAGGTCAGACAGCCTACTCGCTGCGTTGATGGGCCACCCGATGAAACAGGGCGGAGTATTTCCTGGCGACGACCGATGGGGCAAAATATTGATCGAATCTTGCTTTTGCGCTCAAGGCTAACTGGGTCCGCAGATCGTTATCATCGACAAGACGCTCGAGGCTCGATGCCAGGTCACTCGCATCTCCGCTGGTAACAATACCGGCTTTGCCGTAATCGACAATTTCCCGTTGCACTTCCCAATCCGGGACCACCGGAATCGCGCCCTGGGCCATTGCTTCAAGGTAAACAAACCCGTAGCTCTCAAAATAGGACGGCATCAGGAAAACGTCGCTGTCCTGCATCCGCTGCAGCACCTGGTCGAACGGCAGCGCATCTGTGACCTGCAGGTTTGGGAGTGATGGCGCGGCAATCGGCCCGTCTGTCTGCGGGGAAACCACTGTAAGATGAATCTGCTTTTGAACGCTGGCAGGCAGGCGAACCATCGCTGCGTAGACTCGGTCGAGCCCCTTTCTTCGCGCTTGGTTACCGACGAAGAGGCAGCGGAGCGGTCCTACCCGCTCAATCTTCTTGTTCATGCGATCTTGGGCAATGGGTCTTATTTGGGGCAAGAATTTCGGTATGGCGACAAACTTGTCAGCGATCGCAGGAAACCATTGGCCCAGTCGCGTTCGCTCCGCATCGGTGGGAACCTGGACGAAGGCAGCCTTTTGAAAATCTCTCGATTTTACTTCCCGTTCAAACGCAAGGTCCTCTTCTGAATCGCCGCGCGCCCGGGTCATTGCAGGATCGAGGATCGAGTTATGCCACACAACAGGGATCGAGTCTGCGTTGCTGGGAAAGTCCTCGTGGGTAAAGACCAGGTCGCATCCACTCTTGGCAAATTCTCTTCGGTCGAGTGTTGAGCTCCTGTCCCGGCTCTCGGAGATTTTCAACTCCCGGTAGAGAACACCGCGAGCCCACTTCAGGTGCACATGCAGGACCATTGAATTTGAGCGCGCGCAGTAAAGAGTGCAGTCTTGAGCAAATTCACTGATTCGCGGGATCATGAACCGCATGTGCCGCCAATCGGAGTTCCTCGGACGAATGAACCATTTCGGGGTTTGGATATACACCTTGACCGGAATTTCCATTTTGCCTCTTGGTTCCAAACGAATATACCACTGGGTGTCTCCGCCCCTCATTTTCTTGGGCATCTGTTCCCCAAATTCGATGTCGATTGAAATGGCATGATGCTTGGCCGACTACCAGCTTTCTGGGAGTACCTGTGACGATGTCAAATGTGATCAAGCTGCTGAACATGCCCGAGTATATTTATCAACCTGGCGCTAGCCTTCGAAGGATATTCGGCCGCCATGCAAACAGCGGCAGCAAAATCGTTCAACTCCCCTGGGGTCTTCGAATCGAAGTGGATTTGGGGGAGGCCCATGGCCGAACTCTAAGCCATCATGGGATGTTTGAAATCTCAGTTGTTGAAGCGATTTTCAGGCTCACGGATCCAAGCGATATTTTCCTCGATGTGGGCGCCAACATCGGGTTTATGTCGGCGGCGGCGATTGCAGCGAATGCCAGGGAGGTCTATTCGTTCGAACCACACCCTGTACTCTTCGATCGACTTTCACGCAACATCGCCATGTGGGAAGAGGCCCGCCCGGCTATCGCTGGCCGAGTCCGCTGTAAGCAGGTGGCGATTAGTGAGAGTCTGGGCCATACGACGCTCTATATTCCGTCGGGGTTCAATACGAACAAGGGTATTTCGTCCCTCGAAGCCGGCGCCGGCCAAGTCCCGGGCCTCACTCTTGATGTCTGCACGACGACCCTCGACGAGATTATCGGTGAACGTTCTATCGGCGTTCTAAAAATCGATATCGAAGGACACGAATTGAAGGCGTTTTCCGCCAGCAGGAAAACACTGGATGCGGGTAGAGTACGAGATATCATTTTTGAAGATTTCGAAGGCATGACTTCTCGGTTAGCGCGCCTGCTGTCAGGAGCTGGATACACTCTCTTCGGACTGAATAAAACGGTCTTTGGGCCGGCTTTGCTCGATACCGAGGATAAGGTCCGACGCTTTCGCTCCTTTTCCAATGAGTCGCTCAATTTTCTGGCCACTCTTGATCCGGACAGAGCTCGCAGCCGAATGATGAAACGGGGCTTTCGATGTCTCGACAAACAGGGGAGGTCCGTCGGCGGTTCGCTCCGCCGCGTGCCGTAATCATCATGCGGCGCTGGTAGTCGTGGTTTTGCGGGAGGTTGAAATCGCCGAAGGGCAAAAGGCTCTTGAAGATGGGCTGGAGCTGACCGAAGTCAAAGTGGCAGCGCCCGATCGAGTAGGTTCCGGCGTGAGCGTTCACTCCCACGCGCCTGACAGGGGGTCACACTTTAAGCCTCTCGATCGGATACGCCGGATCACGCGCGATGGCCGATGGATTCCGGAGATCGACGGGTTGCGGTTTGTCGCCATCGCCAGCGTGTTTCTCTTCCATTTATCTGGAGAACTCCAGCTACGCTCGGGCCGCATCATTCCAATTGAACCGCGCTATTCAGGTCTCTTCTGGTTGATTGACCATGGCGATTGCGGCGTCAACCTATTTTTCATCATCAGCGGTTTCGTGCTTGCTTTACCTTTCGCGCGTCAGTTCCTTTGCAGCTCCCGGCCCGTCTCACTGCGCAAGTACTTCTTGCGTCGCGCCACCCGTCTTGAGCCGCCTTATCTGCTCTCCGTGCTGATTTTCGTCGTCATGCTCGTTTTTTATGCGCACCATGTGACGCTGGATCTGCTGCGCCACGCCGCCATCACCGCGGTGTACCTCCATGGCCTCGTATACGGACAAAAGACCTTCATTAATGTGATCTCATGGAGCCTTGAGATAGAAATTCAGTTCTACATTGTCGCGCCGCTCTTCATGCAGCTTTATCGCTTGCCGAGCAGGTTGCTTCGCCGCGCTATCATGGCAGCTCTCATCGTCGGCATCAGCCTCGCGCAGTTCACGATAGTTGGTAGTCCACGCGCATCGATCAGCATTTTGTTCTATATTCAGTTCTTTCTGATGGGTTTGCTGCTGGCCGAGATTTATATTCTTGACGCTTCCCGGATTCGTCCGTCGCTGTTCTTCGACGCGGCTGGTCTTGCGGGCCTGGCCCTTACGTTCGGCTTGAGCCATACTTTCGTGTTCTCGCAAATCTTCATGCCCTGGACCATGGCGCTTTTGTTCTTAGCCGCCTTCCGCAGCATCGTGATGCGCCGCTTTTTCGCTAACCCCTGGATCGCGGCGATTGGGGGAATGTGTTACTCGATATACCTCATGCACTTCCAGATGATCGCGCTCTTCTTCAAGGTCACGAGCCGCTTCGTCGGAGTTCACTTCGATTTCCTCGCCAACTTCGGAATTCAACTCCTCGTGACCGCTCTACCAGTTTTGCTGACTTCGCTTGTCTTTTATCTGCTCATCGAACGGCCTTGCATGGATCCCAATTGGCCCTCCCGGTTCTGGCACTGGGTCACCGGGCGCAGCCGTTCTGAGGCGCTGGCCTTTGACAGCGGCGGGATCTCGGCCTGAGATCGGATGCATGACGGAAGCAAAACAGCCGTACTCGACGCGACGCACGGAACTGTCGCTATCCGTTCCCGTAGTGGATCGAAGATAACCCCAAACGGGCTTTCGAGCTAGGATGAATTCAACCTCGACTCAAGCTAAGCGCTCCGTGGTGACGCCTGTCCCTGGGCGCGCGAGGAGGTTTGATCGTGCAGACATTCTGGTCTTTTTTATCCCCTGTCTGCAGTTCATTCATTTCCAGGTCGTTGGTACTTTAGAAGGCTCTGACTTGCTGATGCTGGCCGCATTCTTCTACTTTGCTTACCGCGGGAAGATCAGGATCACAACGCCGACCGGCAAGAGATTCCTGGTTCTTGGTTCGATATGGCTCGTTGCACAAATTGTGACGGATATTGTCAGGAGCTCCGCATTCAGTGATTATGCGCGTGGCTGGAGCATGATTGGGTTAACGCTGATCGGTTTTGTTGTGCTCTATATGCTGTTGTACAAGCGGCCGCGTCGACTGGTGTTCTTTGGTTGGGGGTTAGTTGCAGGCACTGTGCTTACGTTTTTCATCAGCCCCAACGAATATGCGCACGGTAGCCCTTGGAAGTTTGGAATCTCGTTGCCGGTGAACCTGGCGTTATTTCTCCTTATCTCAAGCGAAAACTGCCGCGGCCCCTGGCCAATTACGCTCAGTGCGTTGATGGGCATTATCGATCTCTCCCTGGCAACCCGCAGCATGGGGGAGTTCTGCCTCGTCGCCTCCGGTTACCTTCTCGTCGCTCGCTTCCTGGATGCAAAGCGCAAGGCAGGTTCCAGGGTGAAAGCCGGAACCATAATAGCTCTTGCTACTGCAATCATTCTCGTCATCGCCGGAACCGCCTGGGCTTATCAATACGCGGCTACCGCGGGGATTCTGGGCCCGGATGCAAAAGACAAATATGAACTGGAATCGAGCGGGAAATACGGAGTACTTCTTGGCGGCCGGCCGGATCTATTGGGAGCCATTCCCGCGATTTACGATTCCCCTATCTTAGGACATGGTTCATGGGCCAGGGATTGGACCTATCTCAAAGCGGAGAGATTGGCGCTGGCCCTCATGGGATACAAAGGGTCTGTCCAGATGACGCATGAGGACTTCGAAGGAGGGATCATCCCGGCTCATTCATATTTATTGCAAGCCTGGGTATGGTCCGGCATCGCAGGCGCGCTCTTCTGGGCGTGGGCCTTTGTGTTCACGGCGAGAACGTTCATGCGGATCTATCCGCCTATGACTCCTCTACTGCCGCTGTTTTCGTTCGTGGCACTTTCGTTAATGTGGAATATTCTGTTTTCTCCCTTTGGCGAAGATGTGCGTATCATTTTTCCGTACTTTATGGTTCTGGTGATGACGATCTCCAGCGTAGCGCCTCGCAAGGCTGTGCGTACCGTGACGAACAAGACGAAAAAGAAAGAACATCGCCGGATTCGCACCTCGACCGCAGCGCTGATCTGAATACGCATGTTTTCGCAGCGGGAGAATAGGTTCTCGCATATTGCTTTCCTTTGCAGCCGGCTTGTCAGTATTGGCGCGAGATGCGGCCTACTGATCGAGACGCCTGAGAAAAATGGCGCTGGGAAATTGCCCGCTCTTGATGGTGAGACCGTCTTCAAAGATTTCGGGACGAATTTCCGGAAAGATTCTTTGGAGGTCGCCGGGCCGCTGATGGTGAAGCATGGACAATGAGCCGGCGATCTCAAAACTGCGGTTCATCGAGAGAAATGCGTAGAGCAGAGCGGTTTCATGGGGAAAAAATAATCCCGTGGACAGCACGTCGGGAGAGTAGTCGTAGGGGAAGTAGACGTCGTGAAAGTGGGCATAGGCGCCGGGCGCAAGACGGGGCAACATTTCCAAAATAATGAGGTTCAATTCGCCGGCGGGGGCAAGCGCGTGACTGGAATCGACGAAGAAAAGATCTCCGGCGGCCAGCCCCTGAACGCATTCAGAGCCAACATCCTGGACCTTTTGAGGGACGAGATCGATCCGGCCCGTTTTGCTTTCGCGTTGGAGAAAATCCATCGGGTAAGGCTCGATGCAGACGATGCGCGGCGAATAGCCTTCGTCCTGTGCGGCCAACAGGCAGACAGCGGTGGAAACGCCGCATCCGATCTGAACGATCTGCTTTGGCCGGTGCGAGCGAATAAAGCAATACAGGAAGTCGGCCTCGACTTCGCCGTACCCCTCGTCGCTCCCGTTCATTTTAAGGGCGGATTTGTGGATAGCGAACTGCTTCAAAGCATCGCGGTAATCCTTCGTACATCCGTCGATCCATGCCACCTGGGAGTCGATGTCGCCTGAAACGCCCTGGAAACTGCGCGGCTTCCGCCAGGAGGCAGTCCCGCGCAAAGTACGGATATCAGGGATTTCCGAATAAAAATGGCGCGGGAGAATATCGATACGAAATCTTTGGCCGATCTCGAAGGCGCTCCTTAGAAGCTTCTTACTGCGCGTCTTGAGAAACCGCTTGAGGGAAGTTGACATGACTCGTAATGTCCTCTATGGGCATTAAATCACCCAAATCGCGCCCCTGAGGGGTTCTATCCCGGATTTCCATTTCAGCTTGCGGCCGCGAAGGAATGTACGGGGTTTGCCTCCTCGATACCCGATTTTGTTTTCGATTCCATCACAAAGATCTGCTCATAGCGATGATTCGATGATTCCCACCTCCACATGCGAAAGTTCCTCATCGGCCCTGCCTGTGCCGGCCCGCCTCATGAAGAATCGATCGTATCTCCTTCCAAACCCTCGAGGCGTGGCATGAATAAGCTCCGAAGCGCTCGGCTCTACGATGTCATTTGCGCGTTTGTCTTGTTGGTCGTGGCGTCTGCGGCCTCTTTCAGCGCCTTTTATGAAAAATGGCACTTCCGCGAACTGGGAGCGCGCGGTACCGATGTGGGTGTCGAATTTGATCAAATGATCGATGGTTCGGCCCGTCGTCCCTACGTCTACCGGCAACTGGTGCCCGACACTGCCAACTGGCTTGTTCGCGTGCTGCCGGTCGACGCCATTAGCCGCCGAATGCCGGAAGACGCCGGGAACCGGATCGGCGCTGGCCTCGACCTTCGTACCAAGGTGCACCCGGTTCAATATGTGATCGTTTACATCTTGACCTATTTGTATGCCCTGCTCGCAGCGTTTGCTCTTTATGGGCTGTGCAGGGCAGTCGACCTGCCGCCGCCCACGGCGCTGTTTGCGACGGTGGTGTTCATGCTCATCTTTCCGTTGATCGGAGTCAAGGGCGGATACTTCTTCGACTATCCGGAACTGTTCTTCATGATCGTGGCAGCGTGGATGGCGCTCAAGCTCGATTGGTGGTGGATCATCCCCATTGCCGCGCTGGGAACCTGGAATAAGGAATCGTTTCTGCTCTTCATCTTCACGCTGTATCCGCTCTTCCGCCGCCGCCGTTCTCGATCGATTTCCTTACTCGGAGTTTTCGTCCTGGTTCTGGTATGCGCCGCGGTTTACATTCCCATCCGTACCCACTTCGCGCATAACCCGGGCGGCACCGTCGAGTGGCACCTCAAGGAACAGATCGACTTCTTCCTGCATCCCTTCAGGCTCCTCACCTGGGTCGACAGAACCTACGACCTGACGTTCCCGGCCATAAGCAGCCCGCTCGGTATCGCTCTCCTGATCTGGACCTATTGGCGAGGCTGGCGTCATCTTCCAACCTGGTTTAAGCGCAACGCCCAGATCGCGGCTGTCATCAACATCCCGCTTTACTTGTTCTTCTGCCAACCGGGGGAATTTCGCGATCTCAGCCTGCTCTTTATTTCGTTCGTGCTGATCCTCGCGTTCAATCTTCAGGAGTGGATCGATTCCGTCAAGCCGAAGCCAGCGGAATCGCCTGCCTGAGCGGCATCAATGCACCGACCATGAACAAGAGCTTGGGCTGCCAATCTCAGATCGCCAGTACCGTGACGGCTGCAATGGCCACGCCGATGAGCAGGCTCATCCGGTCGGTCAAGGCGAAGACGAGTGGATCTTCATTCAACTCGCCGCGCGAAGCCAGGAGCCATACCCGGCACAGCCACAGAATCATCAGGGGCATGATGAGCCAGAGCAACTGCGAGTGACGATAAAGCATGAACTCGTCGCTGCTGTTGATATAGATGGCAAAGATGACAACCGCGGCAAACGCGCTCGCGGTGCCAAAGCTGCGCAACTGTTCAATATCGGCCACCAGGTAGCCGCGCCCGTTGCGCGGTGCCAGTCCACTGCTTCGGTGGTTCTGCATCTCCGCGAAGCGCTTTGCGATGGCAAGAGATAAGAACAGGAAAACCGAAAAGCCAGCCAGCCAATGCGAGATGTGCGTTTGCGTGGCCGCGCTGCCGGCGAGCAGTCGCAGAGTATACAGGCCGGAGAGCACTAAGACATCAACGATGGCGATCCGCTTCAAAGACCACGAATAAGCGAGAGTTGTGGCCAGATACAGAAGCAGCCATCCGCTGAAGGCGACAGGCAGAAGGCGCGCGCCAAAAAACGCCAGGAGTAAGAAAAGCACCACGATGGCAACGCCCGTGAATGCTGAGAGATCGCCGGCCGCAAAGGGACGCAGCCGCTTCTGAAGGTTCCGGCGGTCGACTTCGATGTCAAGCAGGTCGTTTACCACGTAGGCTGACGAAGCGACAAGGCTGAAGCAACAAAAAGCTAGCAGCGCGGTCGAGAGCCGATGGATTGTAAAGATGTGCGCAAGCAGCAAAGGCAGAAGGACGAGAAGATTCTTTGCCCATTGAAGCGGTCGTATGGCCTTCAGAATGGAAAAGAGCGGAAATCCGCGCTCATCAAAGGTGCGAGCAGGACGAATGCCACGCATGCGCAGCCTCAATCGCAAGCGGAGGCTCGGATCGGCAACCATGGTTTCGGTGGCGTGAACCAGCAGTGGCAGATCCGGAACGTCATTGCCGATGTAGTCGTAGGCGCCGTCGTTCAACTGGCTGCGCAAGCGATCGAGCTTCTTGGCTCCGGTTAAATTGACTCCACTGTCGCTGCCTAAAACGCCGGCGAAGAGACCAAGATGGGCGGCGACACTTTGGGCCAGGTGCAAATCCGCGCCGGTGGCAAGGTAGATAGCGCGGCCGCGAGCGCATTCCTCGTGAAGGAACTGCAGAAGCTTCCGATTGTAGGGCAGATGCGCGACATCGAGAGAGACGTGGCTGGTAACGAATGCTTTCAACGACGCCCTGCCGCGCAAAAGCTGACCGGGCAATGCGAACAGAAGCGCGGGATGCTCGCGCGCGAGCAGGATCAAGGAGTCGATGAGGGTATCGGATTTGACGAGAGTTCCGTCGAGATCGACAAAGAGAGGCCGGAGAGTTGCTTCGGGCACGATTGGCGGAGAGATGATTTGGGACAACCGCTCACCTCGACTCGAAGCAATGCCGACGACGGATCGAACGGAATGCAGCCGTATGCGCCCTTCCAACAGGAATCCCCATTTCGGCGGCCCGGTCGCAATTAGTGTACACCTCGTTGCCTTGTGACAGAGCGATACAAAATCAGTAGGTACCAAGAGATCAACGCAACCTCACCGAGTTAACCGCACAAAGCAGGCTCAGTGGTTTATCGAGTGACGAGATGTCTTCGAGCGATGCTCCTTTTTGTCGAGATTGGATTCGCTGGGCAACCGCGTAGGTCCGGATCGCAGCGGGAAAGATAATTCCGCCGCGTCAAGTTCGGGGTTGTGGTGAGCCGGCGCTGGGATGGCGCACTTCTCGCTGCTCTGTCGAACTGGCGTTCGAACTGTTCAGGCCCTGAGATCTAAAACGAACCCATTCACCTTCACGCAGCAAATACGCCAGAACAAGCGGCGGGGAACCGCATGAAAATCAGCATTGTTACTTTGTCCTATAACCAGCGGGATTTTCTGCGGGAAGCGATCGATTCAGTTTTGCAACAAGGCTATCCTGACTTGGAGTACATTGTTGTCGATCCCGGCTCGACGGACGGCAGCCGCGAATTACTTCAGAGTTATGGGGAGCGGATATCTCAGGATATCTTCGAACCTGACCACGGCGCCGCGGATGGTCTGAATAAGGGATTTGGCCGAGCAAGTGGTGAGGTCTTCGGATTTCTAAATGCCGATGATTTCCTGTTGCCAGGCTCCCTGTGCCGGATCGCGGAGTTTTTTCAGTCGCATCCGCGGTGCGACATGGTCTTTGGAAACGGGTATGTTGTGGACGCCCACGGCCAGAATCTGCGTCACGTGCGGGCTAGAGATTTCACGGTTCGCCGATTTCTTTATGGTGGGACGCAATGGCTTCAGCAATCTACGTTCTTCCGTCGCGAGGCATTCCGGCGGTCGTCAGGTTTCAATACCGAGAATCGCACCTGCTGGGATGGCGAGTTATTCGTGTCCATGGCGCAGATGGGAGCTACCGTCGGCTATATAAACGCAGACCTTGCTGCCTTCCGAATTCACGGCGCGTCCATTTCCGGAACCGGCCGGTTATTGGACGCCTATCGAGAAGATTGCAGGCGCATCTTTCGGCAGATTCGCGGGCGGGACTGGCGTGTAACCGATGACGTATTTCATCTACTTTATAGGGTGGAAGGTCTGCTTCTCCGCACAGGATCGCGGTTGAAAGATCCGGCCGGAAAGAGGAATACCGCATGAGAGCCGCCGTTCTTTGGACTGGCCTGTCGGGATACTTAAACGCATGCCTGAAGGAGCTCGCTGGCCGCGAAGGGGTTGAACTGTTTGTAAGTCACCAGGCAGCTGTCGAGGAAGCTCCTTTCGATGACGATCAATTTGCATGGATACCAAATCGCCTTGTGTGGCGCTCGGATGTCGATGTCGCTTCGT
>CAYYKV010000023.1:0-25191 GCA_964468605.1 uncultured Occallatibacter sp.
CCAGGCCGCTCAGCAGCTTGGGGAAGAAGTCGGTCGACTTTTGCGGCATCACTTCACCGGCAAAAGCCACTTCCTTCAACTGCTCCATGGTCACGGGTTTGGTGAGGAAGGCAATATCGGCCTCGCCGCTGCGCACCTGCTCCACCGCTTCCTGGGCATCGCGCAGATAGCGAAGGTTCGTCTGCTCGCGCACCTTTTCGGCATCCAGGCCCATCAGGCGGTCGAAAACAACCGAGTGTAATTGGGTCAGGTCGAGCTGCCGCTGGCGCTCGGGCAAGCCGGCCAGGGCAGCGGCCATGGCATCCGGTCTGGCGCGCAAGAGAAATGCGCCGGAGCAGGTGACGGCGACGAATGCGGTTCCCGTCTCGCGTCTCAATTCATCCATGAATGAAGAGGCCTCAAAAGGTGGCAGCGGTTGTACAGTGAAGTACGCCGCGGCCGCCTTGAAGAATGCAGTAGCGAAGAAGCCGTTGAGACCGTGAACGACGCGATGCGTTGGCAGAATCACGAGTTCATCCGAGTCCATGTTGACGAAAGTCATCATGACGGCGGCCTCGGGGAAATCGGGCTGCGGCAACTGCTGCGTGCTGGAGGCGCTTTTAGCATGCGCTCCGCCGTTGTGGTCCTTTGAGTATCTTAGTGCGGTTTCATAGCGGTGGTGGCCGTCGGCGATGATCAGCTTCTTGTCGCCCATAGCGGTTATCAGCAGGCGGATTGCCGCCGGACTATTTACGCGCCAGAGCCTATGCAAGACACCGTATTCGTCGGTTACCTCGGCGTCGGCGACGCCGTTGCCTTCGTAAAGAATCTTTTCTACGCTGCCTGCAGGGTCGGAGTAGAGCATGAAGATCTGGCCAAAGTGCGCATGCGTGGCTTTCAATAGGTTGAGCCGGTCGCTTTTGGGCTTCGACAGCGTCTGTTCGTGCCGGAAGACTACCTGGTCACTGTAGTCCTGGAGCTTGCCCAGAGCTATAAATCCACGCCGTTCCTTTTCGACTTCGGTGCCGGGCACCTTAAATCGCTGCGCGTAAGCAAAGACACATGGCTCATTTTCCTGGAGCAACACACCCTGTTCGCGCCAGGCTCGAAAATCGTGTGCCGCCCGCGTATAGACGTTTTCACCCTTCTCTGCGTCAAACAACTCAGGCAGTCCCAGGATGATCCGGACGAGGTTAAATGGGCTGCGCTGGTAGTACGCCTGCTGCATGGCCGGGCTGATCTTGTCGTAAGGCTGCGTGACTACGTCTTCCAGGCGAACCGCCGAGGGATTGTAGCGCCAGGCGCGAAAAGGATAAATACGAGCCATGAGAAAGGGTCTTGCTCCCCGTTGGTACGGTGGAATCTTGAGCTCCCACATGCTGAATCGCTTGCTTGAAACCGCGGGTCCGCCCAACTCCGATTGTATCGCAGCATTTGACCCGCACAGCCTGCGTGAATTCGGGACTGTGCGATGCCGCAGTGACAATACGCTGACAGCAAAGGCGCCCCGATGGTGGTAATATCGCCTTCAACTCTCTGTGGTGCCTCATGAGGACGCTCCCCCAGCACGCGATTCCAAACGGGGCAGGCAATCTTGCCTCGCTTTGCCGCTCCGCCAGCTTGAGTGCATTGGCAACGGTCCTTTGTTTTTCGCAGGCGCGGGCACAGGACGATCAGCTGAATAAAGTGCATGTCGAGCCGCCGTCGGCATCGTCGGTGCCAGCGAGTGAGCCAAAGGGCACTGAGGCCGCTCCCGAAACCGGGACCGCGTCGCTGCACATCCATCCCGGCTCGTTCATTCGAATGAATGTGGACATGGTGTTGGTCCCGGTAACGGTTACCGACCCCTTGAACCGGCTGGTCACGGGTTTGGAAAAGGAAGACTTTCAGGTCTACGAAAACAACGGCGAGGAAAAAATCGCCAGTTTCGCTAGCGAGGATGCCCCGGTCTCCATCGGCATCATTTTCGACCTCTCCGGGTCCATGACATCCAAGCTGGTTCGCGCCCGCGAAGCGATTCTGCAGTTCATCAAAACGGCCAACCCCCAGGATGAGTTCTTTGTCATCGGCTTCAACGACCGGCCGGAGCTGATTGAGGATTTCACCAGTTCTGTCGATGACATTCAGGCGCGGCTAGCCACAGTTCATGCGGGCCACCGCACGGCGTTGCTGGATGCGATCTACTACGGCATCGCCAAGATGAAGGATGCTCACCACGAGAGAAAGGCGCTGCTGGTTGTCTCAGACGGCGGCGACAACCGCTCGCGCTACACCGAGGGCGAGGTTCGGGCGTCGGTGCGCGAAGCCGACGTGGAGATCTACTCGATCGGCATCTTCGATCCCTACGCGCCCACCCCTGAAGAGCGCACGGGCCCGCAGCTTCTCGACGACATCAGTTCCGCGACGGGCGGCCGGCTCTTTCGCGTCGACGACGTTGACGAGATGAGCGACATCGCCGAAAAGATCTCCACTGAGCTACGCAACCAGTATGTGATTGGCTACAAGCCCAAAGTTCTGACCCGCGATGGCAAGTGGCGTAAAGTGAAAGTGAAGGTGAACCCGCCTCCGGGCCTTCCTCCACTTACGGTCTATGCTCGCACCGGCTACTATGCGCCTCTGCAATAACGCGATTCTGGCCGCTTATTTTGCCGCCGCAGGGCTTGTTTTGTCCGCGCAGCAGGCGCCTGCGCCGCGAGCCGGAGCGCAGACAACTCAAGCGTCGCCGCCGCCCACTGTCGATACCGATCCGGTCCGCTCGCCAGACGTCGTAACTCCGGCCCCCTCCTCGGGTCCGATGAAAAAAGAGGGCGAGGGTTACCTGCTCCACACCGACGTAGAAGAAGTGGTGCTCAATGCCACCGTGCTCAACGGCACCAGCCTCGTCGAGAACCTCGCCAAGGATGATTTCGCAGTCTACGAAGATGGAGTGAAGCAGACGCTGATCAGCTTTCAGCACACCGATCTGCCGGTTTCCATGGGGCTGGTGATTGACAACTCCGGATCGATGTACCGCAAGCGGCCTTCAGTGAATAAGTCGGCGCTCGACCTGGTCGAGGCCTCGAACCCGCAGGACGAAGCCTTTGTGGTCAACTTCTCCGATGAAGCATTTATCGATTGCGACTTCACATCGGACATCAACAAGCTGCGCGACGGTCTGTCGCACATCGATTCTCGCGGCGGCACCGCGCTCTACGACGCCGTGGTGGCTTCTGCAGACAAGCTGGTTGCCGATGCCAAACGGCCCAAGCAGGTTCTCATCCTGATCACCGACGGCGAGGACAACGCGTCGAGCTCGGACCTGGAGCAGACTATCTACAAGGTGCAGCAGCTCTCCGGCCCTGTCATCTATTCCATCGGGTTGCTTTTTGGCGACGAGATGAGCCGCACCGAGGTGCGCCACGCGCGGCGCGCGCTGGAGATGCTCTCCCAGGAAACGGGCGGTATGGCCTTTTTCCCTAAGTCCATCGACCAGATCGATCAAATCGCTGCCGAGGTGGCGCGCGATATCCGCAGCCAGTACACGCTGGGTTATCACTCGACGAAGCCGACGACGGTGCCGGGATTCAGGCGCGTGGAGGTCACTGCCGAGTCCAAAGGATCGGGCAAGCTCACAGTCCGCACCCGCACCGGCTATTACCCGGTGGTGCGTACCGCAAAACAGACCGCAGCGGTGGACAGATAGTTCGCGGACATGGCCGATGATGCGGAACTGAAAGCCGGGCTAGAGCAAATCGAGCATCTCAAGGCGATGGGTGAGAAGGCATACGACGATATGTACGAGGCGCATTCGGAGCACGACGCCAGGGTGTGCTACAGCGACGCCAAGGATTGCTATTACGACGCCATCGGGCTGGCCAACCGGCTCGGCCTCAAGGAAGAATCGGAGGCGCTCAGCGCACGCCTGGCCCATATCAAGGCGGTTTTCCGCAGCCAATTCACATAGCGGCATTGGGTAATCTCGAAGGATCATTGCGCGGTTATTGTTGCGCTTTCTCGTGGACCTGGATTCGAGAATCGACCTTCCAGTTGCAGTCTGACGGCTGTGATTGCATTTCAGCGCGCGCACATCGTCATCCAATGGTTTCGCTGCCCGGCCACAATGCTCCTCGCGATAAGCTAATAGCTAAACGCCAGGAGCTAGCGGCTACATCATGTCCCAATACAAGTACTCAACCCTTGCCGTCCATGCCGGGCAGCACCCTGACCCTCTCACGGGAGCGGTAAATGTGCCCGTTTATCTTTCCTCGACCTTTGAACTCACCGGCATCGGCAGCGACCGCGGCTGGGATTACTCGCGCGCCGGCAACCCCACGCGCGACCGCCTCGAAGCAGCGCTGGCTGCGCTCGAGGGTGGCACAAGCGGGCACGCATTCACGACGGGAATGGCCGCCATTTCCGCGCTGGTGGCAATGCTGCGGGCGGGCGATCATGTCGTTTGTTCGCGCGATTTGTATGCCGGCACCGTCCGCCTCTTCGATCAGATCGTGAGCGGCTACGGCATCCAGATCGAATACGTGGATACGAGCGACTTGGCCGCTGTTGAAGCGGCCATGAAGCCGA
The DNA here is from genome assembly GCA_964468605.1 of uncultured Occallatibacter sp. Lineage (GTDB taxonomy): Bacteria > Acidobacteriota > Terriglobia > Terriglobales > Acidobacteriaceae > Telmatobacter. The sequence continues at coordinate 4,540 of CAYYKV010000023.1, forward strand.
ACACTAAGCTGGTGCACATTGAAACCCCGAGCAATCCACTCATGGTGCTTTCTGACATTGCGGCGATCAGTCGAATCGCACGCGCGCGTGGCGTTGAAGTGAGCGTGGACAACACCTTTCTGTCCCCCGCGCTACAACGCCCGCTCGAGCTCGGCGCCGACGTTGTGATGCATTCGACCACGAAATACCTGAATGGCCACTCCGACGGCCTGGGCGGAGCGCTGATCGGGTCAAAACCCGAACACAAGGAACGCTTTCTTCTCATCCAGAAGGCGGCCGGTGGCGTGATGTCGCCCTTCGAATGCTTCCTTGTGCTGCGCGGCATCAAGACGCTGCCTCTGCGCATCAGGCAGCACGAAGAAAATGGCCGCGCGGTGGCGGAGTTCCTCTCCACGCATCAAAAGGTGAGCAAGCTGGCTTATCCGGGGCTGAAGATTCACCCGCAGTACGATCTGGCGGTGAGACAGCAGAAGGGCTTCGGATCGATGATGAGCTTCGAGCTCAAATCGCGCGAGGAAGCGGCGCGGTTCCTTTCGGCGATCAAGATCTTCATCAATGCGGAATCTCTGGGCGGAGTCGAGTCGCTGGCGTCGCACTCAGCCACAACTACGCATGGCTCAGTCAGCGAAGAGATACGACGCTCGATGGGGATCAACGAGGGGCGGATCCGCCTTTCGATCGGCATCGAGGACAAGGAAGACCTCATCGCTGATCTCGATCAAGCGCTCGCAGCAGTCTAAGGAGGGGTTGTGTCCTTTGGACAGCTTATCCTCGCCATCGACACCTGCGGGCCATCCGGGTCGGTGGCTCTAGGCCGGCTCCCCGGCCGCGACCTGGAGATTATTGGGCAAATCGAGCTGGCCGGGCGGGCGTACTCGACGACGCTTGTAGCCGCGGTGGCCGAGTTGCTGCGATCGGCAGGTACGGAACTCCGAGAACTGGGCGGGATTGTTGTCGTCAATGGGCCGGGGAGCTTCACGGGCGTCCGGGTCGGGCTGAGTACCGTAAAAGGCTTGGCCGAGGAGACGGAGATTCGGGTTGTTGCGCTCTCACGGCTCGAAGTCCTTTCGCGTAAGTCCGGTGTGCCCTCGTCGGCGCTCGATGCGCATCGGGGCGAGGTGTTTCTTAGGCTGGAGCGGATGAGGTCCAATGTAAATGAGATTCTTGCCGGTCCCACAGAGCTTGCGGCCATCCATCCCGCGCCGGTGCGCGTGGCGGTATGCGACGATGGCGCAGCGGCGGTGCTTGCGGCTGGATGGCCAAGAACGCAACTGATAGCGGTGCAGGCGCCGGTTGCGGCGGATGCGCTCCGCCTCGGCGAGGCGCGCCTTACTGCTGGTGTTTTCGCCGATCTTGCATTGCTCGACGGCCATTACCTGCGCCGGTCCGACGCGGAGATCTTTGGCGCGGAACTTGAGGGAAAACCCTTGGTGGCCGGGTCATAACGTGCATGAAACGCCTCGCAGAGAACGTGCAGATTCGGCCCATGACTGCGGCCGACTTGACTGCAGTGATGGAGATTGCGGCGAGTTTGCCGGAGGCGCCGAACTGGCATGAATCGGCTTATCTGGACGCCATGAACCGCGGATCGACACCCAGCCGCATCGCGCTGGTGGCCGTCGGGCCCCGGCCGGAGGACGTCCTTGGCTTTACCGTCGCCAGCTTGTTGCCTCAGCAGGCGGAACTGGAATCGATTGCCGTGAATGCCGGCAGCCATCGACTCGGCCTTGGCCGCATGCTCTTCGAAGCTCTGGCAAATCAGCTGCACGCAACAGGCGTATTTGAAATTGTCCTCGAGGTTCGTGCATCGAACCGCGCTGCGATCGCCTTTTACCGGTCCGCCGGTTTCGGCCAAACCGGTCTTCGCAGGGCCTACTACGCTGATCCTATTGAAGATGCAGTGCTCATGAGGGTCCTGCTCTCTTAAGCGGCGGCCAGCACGGCCTTGAGCCAACATTCCACTGGATATTCACAGGGCAACGTTACCTTCAACGGATTTCTGGCTTGCCGAATCACCCGAAACGGCGATATATGTAAATGTTCTAAGAAAATCGGCGGCTCGGCGCCGCCAACCTGAACCGCCGAACCGGGGGTGCTTGATGGATGAAGTACAGGGTTCCATGCTGAGCGAAGAGATTGATCGCCTGCACGCAGAACATCGTCGCTACGCTCAGCGTTTGGAAGAGTTGCTTCAAAAGCCATACCTTTCCGAAGATGAACAACTGGAAGAAGTGCGCTTGAAGAAGCTCAAGCTGCACGCCAAGGATCTGATCTTTGCGCTGGAACGCCGCGTTCTCGCTGTGGCGTAGTTCTCAGGTATTGGGCTTTTGTGGCTCACGGGCCGAGCGTAAGGGCTGGGCAGTGTGAGGTGTTTCAGCGTGTCCCAGCGCCACCCTGTTTCAGTGGTTTGTCCCTTCAATCACCGTATAATCGTTGGGAACGATGGTTCGCGACGGTTACATTTACGGGATCAGTCTGCTGGTGGTGGCTGCAACGCTCAAATGGCTTACAGGAGAGTGGGTTTGGGGCATATTTCCGGTCCTTCTCGCAGCGTTTTTCCTGTGGTTCTTCCGTGATCCTCAACGGACCATTCCAATGGGTCAAGGCTTGATCGTTTCGCCCGGCGACGGCCGGGTGACCGAAACAACCACCATCATGACTCCTGAAGGGTCCCGCCAGCGGATCAGCATCTTTCTCAGTGTATTTGACGTCCATGTGAACCGCGCACCCATTGGCGGCGTTCTGAGCCAGGTGCGCTATCACAAGGGCCAGTTTCTGAATGCGATGAATCCGGCCTCTGCCGAACGCAATGAACAGAACACGGTCACAGTGCGCGGCCAGGGAGCAGATGCAGGATTCGAAGTCACCTTTAAACAGATCGCCGGGCTGCTGGCGAGGCGCATCGTCTTTCGCTGCGATCAGGGGCAGTCGGTGGAGCGGGGGCAGCGCGTCGGGCTCATCAAGTTCGGTTCCAGAGTCGATGTCGTCATTCCATCAAGCGCGGTGCTGCGGGTGAAGGTGGGAGAGCGCGTCAAGGGCGGCGCTAGTGTGCTGGCCTCGGTGCCGCAGGGAGAAGGCTCGTGAATTCCTTCGATTTTCAACGAGCAAAAAGAAAGCCTCATCCTCGCCTGCGGCGAGGCATGTACTTGCTGCCCTCCTTGTTCACTGCAGGCAGCCTCGGGGCAGGTTACTTTTCCGTCACTCAAACGATCGGAGCGCTGGACGGTAGCGGCCAGGCGCACATGCACCTTGACTGGGCAGCGATCGCCATTTTGTTTGCCATTCCCTTCGACGCGCTCGATGGCCGCATCGCCCGCATGACCAACACTACCAGCGACTTCGGCAGGGAGCTGGATTCGCTGGCCGACGTCATTACATTCGGCATGGCTCCCAGCCTGCTTGCATTTGTTTGGGGGTTCCATTTCCTTCCCGAATCGATCAATGCCGAGCTTCGCCAGCACCTGATGCAGGCAGGCGCGTTCATCTGCTTTCTCTTTCTTCTCGGCGGTGCCTCGCGGCTGGCTCGCTTCAACATCAGCCACGACCCGCAGCCGCGGAATCCGGGCCGCGCCGACAGGAAGTACTTTGTTGGCATGCCGATCCCCGCGGCGGCGGGCCTGCTGGCCGCTACAGTCCACTTCTTCAATGCCTATCCCGTCGAGGAGTGGTGGGTCGCCCTTCCCTGGCTCATTCTTGTCGGACTAACTGCGTTTCTGATGGTCAGTACCTGGCGATTCTGGTCAGCCAAAGAGATCAATTTTTCCCGACGCCATCCCTTTCAGTTGTTGGTTCTGCTTGCGTTGATCGCCTACGTCGTGCTGCGGTACTCGAATGTGGTCATGTTCCCGCTCGCATTGGCGTACATGTTCTCGGGAATCTGGGCGCGCGCGGCATATGGCTGGTCGAGGAGGCGCCGCAAGAAGCCGCTTGATCCGCCCGCTCACTCGCCGGTTGCAGCCGAACCCGGCGCCGGAAGACCGTAGCCAAAACTCAAAGCAAGCCAAAGGAAGTTTGTGTACAAGATTGCAATTGCAGGCGCTTCGAGCCTCGTGGGCCGGGAGTTGAAAGAGGTTCTCTCCGAGTCGCCGCTGGCCTCGGCCAGCTTTGTTCTGCTCGATGAAGAAGACGTACAGGGCCAGTTGGACCAAGTGGGCGATGAGGTCACCTTCATCCAGCCAATTCGCGCCGACGCATTCGACCATGCCGACTTCACATTCTTCTGCGGCAGCGAGAGCCTGACGCGTCGTCATTGGCAACACGCCCTGCGCGCAGGATCGACGGTACTGGATCTCACAGCGGCCCTGGACCGGGAAGCCGGGGTGGTGGTCCGAGCTCCCTGGCTGGACGCAGATGCGGCGGCCGTCGACCTCTTTACGCCAGCCGTGGTGCTTGCCCATCCTGCCGTCGTCACGCTTGCATTGCTACTGCAGCGGTTGCAACAGGCCGCGCCAGTGCGATTCGCCGCTGCTACCGTGCTTGAGCCGGCCAGTGATTTCGGACGCGCAGCCATGGATGAGTTGCACCAGCAGACGGTAAGCTTGCTCAGCTTCCAGTCGCTGCCGCGATCAGTTTACGACGCGCAGGTGGCGTACAACTTGCTCGGCGGCATGGGTGAAAGCTCCACTGTGAGGCTGCCGGACGTAGAAGCGCGCATTCGCCGCCATTACCAGGTGCTATCCGCCGGGCGTGGCCCATCGTTGGCGGTACAGGTGATCCATGCTCCCGTTTTCCACGGCCACACATTCTCCATTGCCGTTGATTTGGAACGGCCAGTCGAGGTTGGTGTCCTTGAGGAGGCGCTGACCGGCGAGCACGTCGATTTAGTGCTTGAAGATACGGATTCGCCGTCAAACCTCGCCGCAACAGGGCAGAACGACATCCTGGTTCGCCTGCGACCTGAATCCTTGGGCCGCAACTCCAATCTGGCTTCGCGACTATGGCTGTGGGCTGCGGCCGACAATCTCCGCATGATTGCGCAGAATGCCGTGATGTGCGCGCTCGACCTCCGTCGAATCCGTCCTCTAGGCAAAGTGCAGTGACTCAGCGCCCGCCGTGCCGCGACCACAACTGCACAATGTAGCTGTCGGTCATTCCGGCGATGTAGTCGGCCACGGTGCGCGCCAGGCCCTCAGTGGGAATCTGTGTCTGGTGATCCCGGGGCATCAATGCGGGCTCGGCCATGAGCTGTCCAAAGAGTTCGATGACCACCTCTTCAGCGCGCGCATGTTCCTGTTCCTGTGGATGCGTGTTGTATAGGTTCGTGTAAAGGAATTCCTTGATCGCGACGCGTTCAGATTCCATCTGCGCGCTGAGTGCAGCGATCCGTTGCGGGGCGCGGCGGATCTCGTCCAGGGTTGTGGCGCCAAGCGCGCTTACTCGGATGCGCACTTCCTCGATCAGGTCTGTGACCCATGCGTTCAGAACACGCCGCAGGGCCTCGTAAACCGCGAGCCGTGCCGGAGCGTCAGGAAAGTCCTGGAGCGCAGCATCGTGAAAGCCGCGGAAGAGCGGCGCAGCATTGCGAACCTGATCGAGCGCAAGAATACCGGAATCCAGCCCGTCGTCCAGATCGGAGGTGAGATAAGCGATCTCGTCCGCAAGATCGATCAGCTGGGCCTCAAGCGGAGGAAACTTGTCAGGAAAATACTCGGCCAGATCGGGATGTTCTTCGGCGGAGTAGTCGCGCGAATGTTTCACGATGCCCTCGCGGACGGCGAGGGTGAGATTGAGCCCGCGGAAGGCCGGATAGCGCTCCTCAAACCAGGTGACAATGCGCAGCGCATGGAGATTGTGGTCGAAGCTGAGACCGTGAACGCGGAGCGCGCGGTCGAGCGCCTTCTCGCCGGCGTGGCCAAAGGGCGGATGCCCGATATCGTGAGCCAGCGCCAGTGCCTCCGCCAGCTCCGCATTGAGCCCCAGAGCGGCCGTCACTGTGCGCGAGACTTGAGCGACTTCGAGAGTATGAGTCAGGCGGCTGCGGAAATGGTCAGAAAGCCCTTCAGCGGGCAAGCGCGTGAAGACCTGAGTTTTCCCGGCAAGTCGGCGAAAGGCGCGCGAGTGCAGGACTCGCGCGGCGTCGCGCGCAAACGGGGTGCGATACGCGTGCGGCGGCTCCGGATGCATTCTTCGCGACAGCTGGCTATCCGCACTGCCATCTACCGCGATTCTCGAAGGCAACGCTCTGGCAGATTCGGTCTTAACCACAATCATTGGTTCCAACCCTCGCGGCGCGGCCACGAAGGCCGCTGCTCAGGTTTGGTTATACCGCAAAAGGCGGGGAGGGTCGCGTTGCGAACGCGATTGCGCGCGGGAAATGCAATGGTACGGCGGCGACTCGACCGAGCACGCTCTGCTACACGGATCGGTCTCAGCTTCGCCGCTTTGATTCCGGCGCCGCGGTTGTGCGGGATTTACTCAGGCTTGGCCGGGCTGTCTGAACTGTCCTCTTTCGCCAGCCGGACGCGCGCGCCTTCCAGCTTCTTCTGCACCTTCTCCACGTCGCCAGGCTCGATATCGGCTGCGGATGACTTGGCGAATTCGTCCAGCGAGAGTTGCCACTGCGCCGCGGCTAACCGGATACGACCCGTCTTTTCGTAAAGGTCGCCCAGATGCATGTGAACGGTCGGATCAGTCTGGTCGCGATTCACCGCCTGACGCAGATTGTCCTCAGCGAGCTCATATTCGCCCATCTTGAAGTAGACCCAGCCAAGCGAATCGAGATATGCGCCATTCCCTGGCTCAAGGTCGACGGCCTTGTGAATCATTTTGAGCGCATCGGGTAGCTTGATCCCTTTATCCGCCCACATATAACCCATATAGTTCAAGGTCATTGCGTTTTCCGGATCCAGATTCAACGCCTGGCGGAAGAACTGCTCGGCCTGATCCAAATGCTTCTGCCGCTCAGCCCACTCGCCACGGAGGAAGAACAAGTAGATACGGTCATCTTTCTTGGTCGTCAATGGCTCGGCTTGGATGAGCGCTTCCTCGGCATCATTCCAGCGGCGCAGGCGGATGTTCATCTGGGCGATGGCGAGCCAAACACCTCGTTGCTCGTCGGGTGTCGCGCCTTCGAGCAAGCTTTTCGCCATAACCAGTCCTTCATCGGGATGATCCTGATCCGCCAGTTCTCCAGCGAGCATAAGCTTCAAATCGCGATCCTTGGGATCGGAGGCTACGGCCTTGCGAGAGACGGCGATCGCCTTGTCAAATTCGTGGGCGTCGCGGTACGCGTCTACTTGTCCCTGGTAGCCACGCGCGGCGAAGCTTCCACCCATATCGATCAACTTCTGGTAAGCGGCGATCGCGGGATCGATCTTATTCTCTTCGAGTGAGACCGCACCCAGGCGCTCAAGGAAAATTGCGCGATTGTTCTTCTCTTCGTCGGTATACGCGCCGTTAGCGTGTGAAGTGGCATCTACCATTTCCTGGTAGGTCTGAACGGCGTCGTCGAAGCGACCCAAAATGTCAAGGAGCAGCCCTTCGTTAAAGCCCGCCTCCAAAGAAGTCGGATCGATCTTGCGAGCCTTTCGAATCGTGGCCAGCGCGTCTTCGTATTTGCCTTGGCGGCGTTGAATTTCGCCAATATGGACCAGCGCCTCAGTGTTATCGGGGTTCTCGGGATCGGCGTCGGCAATGGCCTTGTACTCCTTGAGCGCCTCGTCGAGCTGGTCGTCTGTCAGCAGCGCCGAGGCAAGCGCATCCATTGTCTGTAAGTCGCCGGGTTCCAGATCGTCAGCGCGCTTGTAAGCAGCGATGGCGTCCTTGGGCTGCTTCAACTGGTCGTAAAGCGCTCCCAGCGTAAACTCCATTTTGGGCGAGCGGCCGTCGACAGGAACGGCCTCAATCGCCTTCACGGCGTGTTGCACATCACCGCTCTCTGCGTAGAGGCGTGCCAGGTTTAGAACGACCTCTTCCGACTCAGGCTCAATGGCCTGTGCAGTCTTGAACTCTGCCTCCGCCTTGTCCTGCTGGTGCTTCACCGTGTAGAGCTGGCCCAGCACCATGTGATCTTCCACGCTCTTGGGTTGCAAGGCGACAATCTGCTGAAACTCGGCGATCGCCTGGTCGAGGACATTACCCGAGCTCGTTTCCGGTGCTCCTCCGTTTTGACCCTCTCCCAATTGCCGCAGATAGAGGCGCCCAAGCAGCCGGTGTGCGTCGATGTCGTTGGGATGAGTTTTCAACACCGCGCGTGCCGCGATCTCGGCATCGTGAACGCGGTCTGCGCGGAAATAAAGATTCGCAAGGTCGTCGTTCAGCTCGGCGGAGTCGGGATCAGCATTCAGCGCGAGCTTATACTGCTCGATCGCCTGACTTACCTCATCCGTGCGTCCTTCAGAAACCGCATCATCCTCATACACACTGGCGAGGGCAAGGTGATAGTACGCCTGAGCGCGGTTCGGCTCTGCTGGAGTTGCTGAGTCCGGCACCGGTACTGCGGGCTTCGATCCTGCATCGGCCTTCGCAGCCTCCACCGGAGAGTGCTGGGCCGGCGCGATACCTGGCTGGATCTGTTGGTCCCTTGCCGGGCTAGCTGACGGGCTACTGGCAGGCGAGTTCTGGGCGTATACAGGAGCGAGGGGCAGCAAAAAAAGCACGGCGGCTACAAAGCTGGGCGCTGCGATCGACATTTTGAGGTCTCTTATCATCATGCGGGGATTTTCCTGCGTTCTCAGCCGCAATGCAGACAAAAAAGGAAACGCGGCCTAGGCAGCAGCCTTGAGCCAGCTTGCCTACTATTACAGACGATTTTACCCGTCATTAGTCGCTCATGCGCGCCAGATTGCGGGATTTTCGCGAAACTTAAGTGGGACGCGATGTACTGATTACCATCCGCCGAAACCGCGTTGGAATCTCTCCGGTTGCTCAATGCCGGAAGTGCCGGATTCCTGTAAAAACCATGGCCAGACCCAACCTGTCGGCCGCAGCAATGACTTCGTCGTCCCGAACCGAGCCCCCGGGCTGAATAACCGCGGTAGCGCCCGCCTGGGCGACGGCTTCAAGACCGTCGGGGAAGGGAAAAAACGCGTCGGAAGCAGCGACGCAGCCTTTGAGCGGCAGTACGGCTTTCATAGCGCCAAATCGCGCGGCGTCCACCCGGCTCATTTGTCCCGCCCCTACCCCCAGCGTCTGCCCGTCACGAGCGTAAACGATGGCATTCGATTTCACATGCTTGCATACACGCCAGGCAAACAGCAGGCTGCGCAGCTCTTCAGCAGACGGCGGACGCCACGTGACCACCTTCATCTCCGACTCCGTCACGCGGCCTGTATCGGCATCCTGCAGCAGCAGCCCCCCCGAAACGTGTTTGATCAAAGGACGCGGATCGGCGGCGCGAACCTCTACAAGGCGTAGGTTCTTCCTCGCAGCAAGCCGCTCACGCGCCTCGGCAGAAAAGGCCGGTGCAGCAATGGCCTCCACGAACAGCTTGGCGATCTCTTCGGCTGCAGCTCCATGCACTTCGCGGTTGATCCCGATGACTCCGCCGAAGGCCGAGACCGGGTCGCTCGCCAAAGCCTTTTGATAAGCGTCGAGAACAGTTATGCCCGTGGCCGCGCCACATGGGTTCGTGTGCTTGACAATGATGACGGCTGGCTCCTCAAACTCTTGCGCAAGCTCCCAGCAGGCGTCCAAATCGACGAGATTGTTGAAGCTCAGCTCCTTGCCTTGCAACTGTGTAGCACCGGCAACGCCGCTGCCGGAGCCGTCGGCGTATAGCGCGGCGCGCTGATGCGGATTCTCGCCGTAGCGTAGCGCCTGGGCCAGCGGAAGATTAAGACGAAGCGTCTCGGGCAGCCGGGTCGTGTCATGCGATGCAGGCGCAGCAGGCGCCGGAGCATCAGCAATCCGCTCAAGCCTACCTGCGATCGCCGAATCATACGCGGCGGTCAGCGCAAAGGCTTGCTTTGCCAACCGCCAGCGCGTTGCGCGAGTGAGCGCGGCGCCGTGGGCGCCTTTCATCTCCTGGATTAGAACGGGGTAGTCCGACACGCGCGTCACGATCGCAACATCTTCAAAATTCTTTGCTGCTGAGCGCACCATCGACGGTCCGCCAATGTCGATGTTTTCGATGAGTTGGCCGAAAGCGACACCGGGCTGTGTCGCGGTCTTCTCGAAGGCGTAAAGATTTACCACCACCATGTCGATGGGCTGGATGCCGTGCGCGGCTACCGTGGCTTCGTGTTCGGCGTTGCCACGGATGTAAAGCAGACCGCCATGCACACGCGGGTGCAGCGTTTTCACTCTTCCGTCGAGCATCTCCGGGAAGCCCGTCAAGTCGCTGATGTCCTTCACGTCCAGGCCGGCATCGCGCAGCGCCTTCGCCGTCCCGCCTGTCGAAATCAGCTCGACCCCGAAACCCTTCAGCGCCCGCGCAAATTCCACCAACCCGGTCTTATCGGTTACGCTCAAAAGCGCGCGGCGAATGGTCTTCGCACCCGTTTCATTTGCATCCATTGCCGAACTCACGATGCTGCTCCTTGTTTAGGTATCCGCACGGGCTCGCATCGCCTTTCCAATCATTCGACGAGCGCCGGCTAAACTCCAGACTACAGCGTGAAACTCACCTGCACGTCAAGGTCTCGCCATCCTGAAGACCCAATTCATTTCCCTTCGACGCCGCTGCAGTCTGACTGCGCGCTTCATCTGGCAATGCATTAGAGTTGTGGTATGGGAAGTTATCCCTCACCCCCCCAGCCGGAGGTTCTTCCTCCGGTCAGCGATTCTGTTCCGCCGCCGCGGCGACGGCGTCCTGTGTGGGCGGCAGCTCCTGCCACTCATCTGCTCGTGGGGATCAATTGCGCCGTGTTTCTGGCCATGGTGGCGCGCGGCGCCAGCCTATGGATGCCGACCCTTGATCAATTAATGTTTTGGGGCGCCGACAGACCAAACAATGTGCTTGTTTATGGGGAGTGGTGGCGCATCGTCACCGCAATGTTCGTGCACGTGGGCATTCTCCACCTGGCAACAAACATGTGGTGCCTGTGGAACCTGGGTCTGCTTGCAGAACCTTTGATGGGCTCGTTTGGTTTATTTGCTGCCTACATCCTCACCGGCGCCGCCGGGAACCTGCTCTCAACGCTCAAGAACTGGATGTACCCCATTCACGACGCCTCGGGAGCCATCCTCTTTCAGGCCGGGGCGGGAGCCTCTGGTGCGGTCTTTGGCATTGCCGGCGCGTTGATCGTTCTGCTTAGGTCGAAAGTGTTGCCGGTGCCGCCGGAAGAGGTCCGCAGGCTCCGTAAGTCGGTCATTTACTTTGCTGCGATCAATCTGGTCATCGGTCTCTCCATCAACTTCGGCAGCGGGTTCACCGGCGTCGAGGTCGACAATTCGGCGCATATCGGCGGCTTCTTATGCGGGTTGCTCTTTGCGGCTCCGATGGTGCCGCGCATTGGCTCGCCGCGCAGCGAATTCCAGTTCAAGCTGCGCCTGACTGTTGCGCTGGTGGTACTGCTCCTGGTGTTATTTGGGTTCTATATCGCCCACGTACCGCCGCCGCAGGGATGACGGTCGCAACTACCGCGTCGCCGTCGCGGAGAACTTCTTCACCATGGCCAGCAGTAGCTTGCGGTCGCTCTCATTTAAATTTGTGGAGTACCGCCTGAGCTGAGTAAGAAACCGCAACTCGTCGTCGGAGAGACTTTGTGTATTCATCTGGCGGGAAAGCGTGTCGCTGGCGAAAAACTGCGCGATCGGCAGGTCAAGTGCGTGAGCAATCTTGGCCAGCGTGTCCAGTGAGGGCACGGTGTGACCGTTCTCAACGCGAGAGAGATAGCAGCGTAATAGGCCGGTCTTTTTTTCGATGTCCCCTTGCGACAATCCCTTTTGCAGGCGGTATGCGCGAATCGTGGTGCCGATCTTTATGCTCATTTCGTGTCCTGTCCGGCGCGTACCGCGGTTTACTTACGCGGTAGCAATTAGAAAACTATTAACTTTAGAGTTAACATGCGACGGTCGGGATTGCAAGTGCAAAACCTTTTTCCGGGTTCAAATGGTCATCCGCGTCGGTTGCAAAGCTCTGGGCTGGACGCATGGGCGCGCCGGTAAACCTTCACCGTGCATGGCTCGTCAGACTGAATACTGGCTACAACCGGTCTTATGAATGCCCGCAGAGCATGGTGGCCAAGTTTTGGGGCCCAAAAACTAGGCCGGCCCCAAGAATTCAGCGAGTTGAGACTCGAACGAGTTGAAAAAGACCATTAATGAGATCGGTTCCAGAGAGGTCGGTTAGCGCAATGCGGCAGGCGGCAATGAGGCGTGCGGGTGCGGCAGGGATTGCCTTGACCGCGTGTCTTGCCTTGTGGCCGCAGGCCCCCGCGGCGCAAACTCCTGCAAGTCAAGCCCCTTCATCTCCCGCAGTGCAGCCAGCGGCGTCTAGGTCTGAAAACCTGACTGGCGGCACTCTGCATGGAGTGGTCAAAAGCGGCGCCATCCCGCTCCCAGGTGTTTCAGTAACAGCGCAAAACACTCTAACCGGCAAGCGCTATTCAACCACCAGCGACATTAACGGCGCATGGCAAATGAAGATTCCGTTCAATGGCCGCTATGTAATTCGAACCCAACTCGCGGCCTTCGCTGGAGGGACGCAGGAAGCCGTTTTGAACGCGGCCAGCCACGACCAGACGGTGAACTTTGAGTTGATTTTGGCTTCGCGGCAGGCGGCAGTTGATCAGCAACAAGCCAACCAGCAAGGCAATGTTGCAGCGGCGGTTCGCCAACTGGCGGGCAATTCGCCAGAAAACCTGAGCCTCCTGAATACGCTGACAGCTGACACCGACACCGGCGCCGGAACGGAAGGCGCAAGTGGAGCCGCGCTTCCGTCAATTGCCGGCAACACGGATTTCAGCGACGAGTCAGTAGCAATCACCGGGCAGGCGGGACAGGTGAGTGCGCTGGCCGGCGTCGACGTTGACCGGGTGCGTGATGCGATCCAATCGATCCAGGTGCAGGGCGGCCTGAATGGCCAAGGCGGCGACGCGGGGCAGGGCGGATTGTTTGGCGGGTATGGAGGCGGAGGAGGATTTGGCGGGGCCTTCGGCGGCGGCGGCGGTGGATTCGGAGGAGGCGGGGGCGGTTTTGGCGGAAGAGGAGGCGGGGGCGGAGGACGCGGAAACTTCCGCAACTTCAATCCCGGCCAGCCGCACGGCGCCATCGCATGGAACGGAACGACCTCCATCTTCAACGCGCAGCCGTTCGCGTTGTTGGGCCAGCAGCAGAACCAGCCGTCCAACGGAACCAATCACTTTACGCTCTCGTTCATGAGCGCGCCGTATATCCCACGACTGACCAAGCCTAGCGGCAAGGACACCGTTTTTCTGACTCTCTCCGGCTCGCGCTCATCCAGCCCCGACGATTTTTACGGCACCGTTCCAACCGATGCAGAGCGAACCGGCGATTTTTCCGCTGCTGGCTTGCCCGCGATCTACAATCCCGTGACCGGCCAGCAATTCATTTACAACGGTACGCCCAACGTTATCCCGCCTGCGGGAGCTGCAGGACAGTCGATCTCTCCGCAGGCGACCGCACTTTTGAATTACTTCCCCGAGCCGAATCTGCCGGCAGGAAGTACCATCAATGGATACAACTACCACCTGTTGACTACCGCGCAGTCGAACTCCACGCAGGCCGGCATTCGCTACAATCGCAGCCTCGGCGCCCATGCCACGCAACCCGGCGCCCGCGGCGGATCAGGTGGAGGCAGACGCGGCGGCTCACAGACTCAAGGCCTCCGTCAGAGCATCAATCTCAACTACAACTGGTCTCAGTCGGCCTCCGACCTCGTCAATCTCTTTCCAGACTTGGGCGGCAAGAGCGCTTCAGATTCAAACTCCGTCCAGGCTGGCTACACGGTGGGCTACCACCGTTTCACCAGCATCTCGAACGTCAACTGGAATCGCAGCAGCAGTCACACCATTAACTTCTTCACCAATACTTCCAACAATCCCGCGGCAACCGTCGGGGTGAATGTGCCGAACAACGTTCCTCTCAATTACGGAGTGCCGGATATTTCGCTGAGTAACGGCATCCAGGGCTTGAATGAAACCCAACCCAGCTTCTCCATTGCGCAAACCATCTCGTTCAGCGAAGTCCTGAGCTGGATTCATGGCAAACACAACCTGCGTTTTGGCAGTGACTGCCGCCGCGTTCATCGGGATTTTCTTGCCGGCTCAAACGCCACCGGAAACTTCGCTTTTACCGGATTGTTTACCGAGGACGCAGCGGGGGACCCGACCACCGGCTCATCCATCGCGGATTTTCTGCTCGGATTGCCCCAGTCCACAACGCTCAACTCTTCAGAGGCGAAGAGTTATCTGCGCGACAACGTTGTTGACGCCTACGCCATGGACGATTGGCGGATGCTGCCATCGCTTACGTTCAATTACGGCGTGCGATGGGAGTTCTTCGCGCCATACATTGAGAAATATGGCCACTTGGCCGACGTGGCCACAAATCCGGACGGCGGATTCACCAGTGAGACCGAACAGACCGCGGGGACGAACGGCTTGCCGAATTCGCTGGTTTTCCCGTGGCACAAAGCCTTCCAGCCGCGCATCGGGTTGGCTTGGCGCGTACCGAAGATCAAGCAAGCTGTGGTGCGTGCCGGTTTTGGCACTAACTACACAGTGGGCGAGTACGCCGGCTTTGCCACCACCATGGCGCACCAGCCGCCCTTTACCGATGAGCAGACCAACCAGGAGGCGGTCGGCAACAGCGCCTCGTCAGCGTGCGCGCTGACCGAAACCTGCTTCACGCTGGCCAACGGGTTTCCTGCGCCCGCAACAGTGGGCAACTATGCCCTCAATCCGCATTACGGGCTTCCCTACGTGATGGCATGGAACCTCGACATTCAGAAAACGCTGCCGTGGGGTATCGTGATGAATGTCGGCTACAACGGATCGCGATCGAATCATCTCGACGTAAAGCTCGCGCCGCGTGCTCTCCCTGGCAGTCCTGGCACTGATCCCACGGGGCTCATCTTCAACTACGACGAAGCTGCTGCGTTCTACAAAATGAATGCCGGCACCGTGCGCGTAAACAAGCGTCTTTCCAAGGGCATCTCCATGGGCGCCAATTACCAGTACGGTCACGCCATCGACGATGCCTCTTCGGTCAATGGCAGCTCCGGGTCGGTTGTTCAGGACTGGGAGAACGTGGCTGCCCAGGAGGGACACTCTGTCCTCGACATTCGCCACCAAGTGAGCGGCACCTATCTCTTCGAGCTGCCCTTCGGGCCCGACAAATTCTGGGTCACTTCGGGCGTCGGTTCGCACATTCTTGAAGGCTTTTCCGTTTCTGGCAGCTTCAACTTCGCCACGGGATCGTGGCTCTCTCCGGGATTCGAACCAACGGCGCAGAGCGACGAGTGCGGCAACTCGAGCGGATTGCGGCCTAACCTGACCGGGCAATCGGTGACTGCGGGCGGCGGCTCGCTGCTGCACTGGTTTAACACTGGGGCCTACTCGGCGCCAACCAATACACAGGGATTCTGCAATTACTTCGGGAACGCTCCGCGTGACTCGATTGAAGGACCGGGCACGGTCTCAAACAATATGTCGCTTTCAAAAACCATGGATCTGGGCGAAACGCGCAGCATGGAGATTCGAGCCACCATCAACAATGTGTTTAACACCGTGCAGTATTCGGGTGTAAACACGACTGAGGACTCACCGACGTTCGGCGAAGTAACCTCGGTCGGCCAGATGCGGTCGTTCCAGTTCATGGCGAGGTTTAGGTTTTGAAATTCAGGGCGCCTCACGGAGTTAGCGCAGCGACGAACCATAGGAAACAGATGAAGAGCTTGGTGCGGAAGATAGGTGCGGTGGTTGGACTTTCGGCGCTACTGGTGCCTGGAGTGGCGCCGATCGCTGCGCAAGACCCGGGACAGGTCCCGAACAATTCAGCACCGCAGAATCCGCCACTCGGGCCTGCGGTCACATCGACTCCGCAAGGCGGCTTTGCGCTCAAGGCAAACGCTGAACTTGTGCTAACCAATGTGGTCGCCCGCGATGCAAAGACCGGGGAATTGGTCACGGGCCTGAAGCGGAGCGACTTCAAGATTTACGAGAACGGTAAGGAACAACAGATCGACACTTTTGACTTTGAAAGCGTGGATATGGCCACTCCGCTAAGAGAAGCCACTGTGAGCGGACTGGCTGCCGGTCCGACAGGCAGCAAGGCGGTGGTCGTGGCTAAGCCTGAGGAGTTGCGCAATCACCGGCTGATTGTCATGCTCTTTGACCTGACCTCGATGCAGCCGGAGGATCTGGAACGAAGCGTGGACGCGGCGCAGGCTTTTCTTCGGACCAAAATGCAGCCGGCAGATCTCGTGGCCCTGGTTTCGCTGGGCGACACTCTCAACGTCGACCAGGACTTTACTGCCGACAAGGACGCGCTGATCAACGAGGTTGGGGCGTACAACGGCACCGAGGGCCAGGGATTTGCCCAGGGCGCAAACTCTAACACGAACCAGGTGGAAGACACGACCGCCTATACGCCCGATGAGAGTGAGTACAACGACCTCAACACCGATCGCGAGCTTTTCGCGTTGCGTTCCATCTCGCAATCGCTCTCCAAAATCAACGAGAAAAAGTCGCTGCTCTATTTCTCTGGGGGAATCTCGCGCGATGGCATTGAAAATGAAGCTTCGCTGCGGTCGGCCATCAACGCGGCGGTGCGCGCAGACCTGGCCATCTACAGCGTGGACACGCGCGGCCTGCAAGCCGTGGCGCCATTGGGCGACGCCTCCACTGGCAGCTTTCGCGGACAGGGTGCTTTCAACGGCAGCGCGCTCACGAACAACATGAATCAGAACTTCGCGACCCAGGAAGTGATGGCCACGCTCTCCAGCGACACGGGCGGAAAGGCATTCTTCGACTCGAACGATTTTGCGCCGGCTTTTGCGCAGGTGCAGAAGGACAACTCGGCCTACTACGCCATTGGTTTTCATTCGACCAACCCTGCTCGTGACGGCAAGTACCGCAAGCTTACAGTTAAGATGGACCGGCCTGGCGTCAAGCTCGATTACAGGCCCGGATATTACGCGCCGGCGGACTTCAAGCACTCCGGCAAGGAGGACCGCGAGCAGGAGCTCCAGGATCAGCTGGCCAGCGACCTGCCGGCCACTGACATGGCCGTCTACATGGATGCGATGTATTTCCGTCTCGACGAGAATCGTTTCTTTATGCCGGTCTCGCTCGTTGTTCCCGGCTCGCAGATTCCTTTCGTGAAGGGTGGCGACAAGGACAAGGCCACGCTCGACATCATCGGCGCAGTGGTCGACGGGGCTCAGCGGCCAGTGGGCCGCGTGCGCGACACGGTCAAGCTCAATCTCGACCCATCGTTGCAGGCGCGACAGAAGAATATTCAGTACACCACCAGCTTCAACCTGCCTCCGGGCAAGTACCAGCTCAAGTTCGTGGTTCGCGAGAACCAGACCGGCCGCATGGGCTCGTTTATCGCCGACGTCACGCTGCCCGATTTGAAGAAGGCCCCACTGAAGATGAGTTCCATCGTGCTGGCGTCGCAGCGCGAGCCCAGCAAGAAAGACGATCCCTTGGCGCGGAATGGCGAAGAATACGTCCCCAACATCAGCCACGTCTTTCGCCAGGATCAGCATATGTATTTGCTTTATGAGATCTACGATCCAGCACATGCGAAGGCGGCCGAAGGAGCACCAAAGGAGGCCAAGTCGGCGATCGATCTGCTGAGCAGTTTGGAGCTGATTCAGGGATCGACGAAGGTGTACGAAACAACGATCGTGCAAGCCAAGTCGATCAACGTGGACGGACGCGATGCTGTCTCGTTCGAGCTCGATGTGCCATTGAGCGGACTCAAGCCGGGGTCGTACATTTGCCAATTGAATGTGATAGACGACGCAGCAGGCAGCTTTGCCTTTCCGCGCTTTGCAGTCCTGATTCGGAATTCGCCCGCGCTGCCAGCAGGTCAATCGTCTTCCGCGGGCGGCTCCGAATAGGATCGCCTCGGGCCCGCCCCTTCTGCGGTGGAGACGCGGAAAGGGCGAGCAGCCGTCAGGCGCGCCGTCAAGCTCTTTTGAGCAGCCGGAGGATGGCCACCAGAATGACGGCGCCGCCCACCGCAATCAGCGTGCTGTAAATGAATCCGCCGTGCGCATCCAATCCAAGGTGGCTTGCGATAAACCCGCCAACCAACGCTCCGGCGATGCCCAGCAGAATATCGACGAAGAACCCATAACCCGAGCCCTTCATGATCTTGCCCGTAAGCCAGCCTGCAATCAGGCCGGCCAGAATCCACAGAAGAATTCCCATTTTCTCTCCTCAGCATTGAGAATCGGTTTATTTTCGCGGCCTCGGGAGTCGGGTAACCGTCGCAACGCGACGGTTAGGCTTCCGAGTTTCGCAAGTCTGGATTTATAGCATTGCGCGGGCACATCCAGCCAGTGAGAAATTTCGCGCCCCTGGTAGCCCCCCGCTACCTCGGTTTCATCGGGCCGGCTTCCAAGGCAGGATCCTCTCGATAAGGGCAGTGCCGGCACCCCGACCCGCAACAGGTTCCGCGCTTGAGATGATACGCAGCGGTGAAGACGAGGTGCGGGCCTTCGAAGTAATAGTCCTCAGGTTCGAGTCCGGGCGGGGGCTGCGGCGCGGTCCTGGGAGAATCTCGGTCCACGTCCGTATTCTCTCGTACAGCGGTTCCACAATTGCTAAACTCGGAGCCGCTGCAGACGAGTGGCTTTTTCATTAAGAAAAAGCCATACTGCAAGGCACGGGAAAGCGCACGTGAATTGTGGAACCGCTCTGAATCGGCGATGATTCGCAAGCTGGAGATCAGGCACGCCCGTTAAAATCCGAGTATGGCACTCACCGCGCAAGACCGAGCCCGCAAGATTAAGATCATTCTTTTCGACGTGGATGGCGTATTCACCGACGGCACCATCTGGCTCGTCCCGGGCCCTGCGGGCGGCAAGGTTTTGCAGGAGATCGGTAGCAAGACCAGCATCGGCTTTGGCGTGAATTCGACCACCATGGTCGAGGCCAAGGGGTACAGCGCACACGATGGCACGGCGATTTCACTGGCTCGACTCGGCGGCCTGAAGTGTGGAGTGATTACCAAGCGCATCAGCGAGACCGTGGCCACGCGTGCCCGCGACTTGAAGCTGGAGTTTATCTACCAGGGTTCCGCATTCAAGATGCAGGCGATTCGCGAAATTATCGCAAAAGAAGCCGTGCCGCTGGACGAGATCTGCTACGTCGGCGATGATGTGATCGATCTGCCGGCAATGCGCGAAGTGGGTTTTGCGGTGGCCGTGGCCAATGCGCGCGAACGGGTGAAGGCCGAAGCGCACTACGTAACGCCAAATGCGGGCGGTTATGGCGCGGCGCGCGACGCAGTCGAGTTCATCCTCGAGGCCAAGGGCGTTCTGGACCAGTGCATCGACGCCTACATTGACGAGCGCAATCCGATCTCGCCGTCGATGGATATCGGCCGCGGTGGCGATCTTAAGTAGCCCATTTTCTCGTCATGGAAAACAAACCCAAACGCGCAGTCGTCCTCTTGAGTGGAGGCCTCGACTCGGCGACCGTCCTCGCCGTTGCCAAAAGCGAAGGCTACGAGCTCTACGCGCTGTCGTTTTTCTACGGCCAGCGGCACGCGTGGGAGCTCGAGGCCGCAAAACGCGTCGCTGCATCAATCGGCGTGGCCGAGCACCGCACAGTCCCCATCGACCTGCGCGCCTTTGGCGGCTCGGCGCTCACGGCCGACATCGCGATTCCAAAAGGCCGCACAACCCAGGAGATGGCGGATAGCATCCCAATTACTTACGTGCCTGCACGCAACACGATCTTCCTGGCCTTTGCGCTGGCGTGGGCTGAGGTGCTGGGTGCAAGCGATATCTATTTGGGCGTGAATGCGCTCGACTACTCCGGCTACCCCGATTGCCGTCCTGAATACATCGCTGCCTTCGAAAAAATGGCCAACCTGGCGACCAAGGCTGGTGTAGAAGGCCACCAGGCGCTCAAGATCCACACGCCGCTCATCGCGTTCTCCAAAGCGGAGATCATCCGCCTGGGGCGTGGCATGGGCGTCGATTACGGTTTGACCAGCAGTTGCTACGATCCCTCCCCCATGGGCGTGCCTTGCGGCCAATGCGACTCCTGCCTTTTGAGGCAAAAGGGCTTCCTTGAAAATGGGATCGAGGATCCGCTGCGAACCCGTGAAGAGCAGGCATTGCAATGAGTTACGCGGTCAAGGCGATTTTTTATACCCTGCAGGGTGAGGGCGCACAGACAGGTCGGCCAGCGGTCTTTTGCCGCTTTGCCGGATGCAATCTCTGGTCGGGGCGCGAGCAGGACCGCGCGTCGGCAATTTGCAAGTTCTGCGACACTGATTTTGCCGATACCAATGGGCGTGGCGGCGGAAATTTCGCCACTGCCGTGAGCCTGGCTGCAGCCATCGATCACAAATGGCCCGCAACTGCAGAATCCGGCAATCGATTTGTAGTCTGCACGGGCGGCGAACCACTTCTGCAACTCGACAAAGAGTTGATTGATGCTCTGCACGCCCGCAACTTTGAAATTGCTGTCGAGACAAACGGAACCATCGCAGCTCCTGCCGGCCTCGATTGGATCTGTGTCAGCCCGAAGGCCGGCGCCGAGTTCAAGCAGCGCAGCGGAG
>CAYYKV010000024.1:0-24436 GCA_964468605.1 uncultured Occallatibacter sp.
TACGAGGGGTATGCCGATTCGTTTACGCAGACCAATTTCACGCCCCTCGTTGACATGCGTTACACGACTGTGGCCGGATTCGCCATGGACACACTGAAGATTCATACCCTCACCTTGATCTTCGGCGCGCGATTCGAACATCTCGGCCCCTGGACGGACCGCTATAACAACGGTCTGGCGTCATTCTCGGACAGCCTTTACACCTCGGAATGCGGTGGTTACACGCGCAACTGCAGCACCTCCGGCTTCCCGGGCATCACATGGTATTCCCAGAAGACCGGAGTGACAAATTCCGTCAACTCCCCGTCGACAATCTACGTGACTCCGCGAGTGGGGGCGTCCTGGGACATCCGTGGAAAAGGCAAGACCGTTCTGCGCGGCGGCTGGGGCATGTACCGCAACCAGGAGCAGTTCAATCCCTATGCTCTGGCGGCCGCTACGGCGCAGGGATACAAAACTACCAACCTGGTGGGACCGTTGACCTTCAACCAGATCGACAGCCAGTCGCCCACCCTGCCTCCCGATTTCAGCGCTTACACAATTTCTCCGAAAGACACAACGCGCCCCATCTACTACGAATTCAACGGCGGAATCGATGAAAGCCTGCCATGGCACTCGCATTTATCTGTCGCGTACGTAGGCAACGAGAGCGTCAACCTGGGATCGTATAGCGGGAGCAACAGCTACAACAGCGCATCGGACATCAACATTATCTGCGGCATTGAGACGGGTTGCCCGACCAATAACAACCCGAACATGGCGGGGACAAACGACAATCTGTTCAATATCGATGCGACATATTCAGCTATCCCCACCGTTTTGGAGACGATCTACGGAAATCCCAGCCTCGGCGGTGGCATCGCCAGCTTTGGCACACCGGAATTCGATGTTTACCGTCCGTACCCGTTCTACCAGCACGTTTATCAGCTCAAGCATAACTTCTACTCGAATTACAACAGCGCGCAGATCGCGTGGGACAAGGCTTCGGGCATCGTGACATGGGGCGCCAACTACACGTTCGCCAAGAACCTGGCTGTGGCCTCGTCGTACAACAACCAACTCGTCGACCCGGCAAACCTGCGCAACGATTACAACCCGGTGCCATACGACCGGACGCAGGTTTTCAACATTCATTACCTGATCGACCTAGGGAAACGGTACAAGGGTGGAAACCGGATACTCTCCGAGGTTTCCAACGGCTGGCGGATCTCAGGAATCTCGCAGGTCATGAGCGGATTCCCGCTGGCCTCTGAAAACGGGAATAACTTCGGCTTCGGGTATGGTGGTCTCGCGACTGCCGCGCAGGTTTCCTACGCAACCCAGACAACCCCGAGCAATGCGTCAAATTGTCAGAAAGAATTCGGCATCATGCCCGACAAAAACGGGTTCACTTACTGCGTCACCAACGTGAATCCGGTGGTGTGGCTGGGTACGCCGGACGTACAACTGATGCCCACGCTGGTGAAGGGCGTGAGTGCCAGGGGCGGTTCACATACGCACCAGTTCATCAATCCGCTGGCTTTCGGTATCTCGCAGCCCGGGACCAACGGGTCATACCGGCTACCCTACCTGCGCGGTCCGGCTTACATGGACCACGATGTGACGGTGCTGAAGGATTTCTCCATGGGTGAAGGAAGGACCCTGCAGTTGCGGATGGGTGCTTTCAACGTGTTTAACCACCCACTGGTTTCATTCAACAACCAAAACACCAACAACCTGAATCTCGGTTTCCAGGATGGTGTCGTTGGTCAGGCGCTGACCCAAAGCATGCTCACGTACCAGAATTTCGGCGTTGCAGATATCAAGGTCGGAAACAGGCTGGCGGAGCTGGAAGCAAAGTTTACGTTCTAATGGGTTCTTGTCCGGGCAGCCGCGGCGTAAACCTGCTGCGACGTTCGGAAAGGGGACTGGCAAACGGCCGGCAAGGGCGGAACGGTCGGCCGAAAAGGATTAAGAAGTGCGGCATCCGCCTTCTGTCGAATCCGCAAGAAGCGGGCAGACGGGTAAGCCGCTCGTAACGGGATCTCTGATTGAGCTTGTTGGAGGGAATGTATGGCCATCGAATCGACAGTCATGTTTCGTAAGGTTGCACGGATCGCGTGCCTGGTTCTTCTTGCCGGCCTGATTTCGGGCGTTGCTGCCAAGGCTCAGTTGCCGATCAAAGCACCGGCCCCGGTCTCGGTGGGCTCGGTCATTCCCTTCAACCATGGCAGCACTGGCAACTGGATTCAGATCTATTCCATGAAGCAAGACCCAATTTACGGCCATATCCTCTTTCTGGATTCCGCCGGCAGCGTGCTCTATGACATGGCGCCTGGCGCATCGACACCGACAGAGATCGTTGGGCCTGAACCGTCAAACAAAGACGCCTCCGATTGCTCGCTGTTGGAATTCAAGGGTTCATACTGGAACGCCGCCGTTGCATTCGATAAGTGGGACAACCTTTATGTTACGGATCGCTTTGGCTCTGCCGTCCAATTTTGCCGAGTTCCTTACAACGCCAGCGCGGGGACGTGGACTTTCAGTAATGCGGATATCTGGACGGGCCCAACCTACACCAACACCAGCGGCGTGACATCGTCGATTCCGCCTCAGGATCTTCAGGTGGGCGATGACGGCGTCACCTTCTATGTGTGCACATCGGATACCTCTTCGATCTTCAAGTATCAAGTGGATGAGACCGGCAAAGTAGTCGCGAATTCAGTTGTCGCTTTGGCCACGGGCTTGGAGGCTGGGGCCACCCAGATGGCCGTCGACCACGCCGGCAACCTGTATTTTGTTGAAAATCAAGGCAATTATCCTAACAATGTGCACGGCATTCGGGAAATTGCCGCCGGCTCCCCAACCGTTGTCGGCGATGGGACGGGAACAGCCGAATCGGCGCTGCCGCGGATCGACGAGGGCGGTTGGAACGGCATCACTGGAATGTTCGTTGACCCACAGGGAAACATGTATTTCGCCACCGCAAATAACATTTCATACGGCGGGCAGGCGGATGGCATTTTCATGATTCCCAATGAGGGCACACCGACGAGCCCGAAACTGGTGTGGGCCGATACGCAGATGGTTTCGCCGGTCGATGGCGGATACCCGCCTATGGTCGATAAGAGGGGGTTCGTCTGGATCGCAACGAGTTACTACAACAACTGGGCGCCCGCCGGAGTAAACGGCCCGAACTGCGACACTACGACCCAACAAGCAGCGACGGCAACGTGTTTGTTATCGACCATCGTCCTGTGGAAGCCCGGCGCTCTCAATCTGGGGAGTTCTCCAGTGGGTGGGCCGACCTCGGTTCCTATCACGGCTTACGCAGTAGCAGTGGGCGGCGGATCGATTACGCTGACCGCAAAGAACTCCTTCACTGAAAACGAAGTAGTCACGATCTCGGCAAAATCGGGAGATGCCCTGTACGCGCTGAACGGACTCAGCTTCTACGTGTCAGGAACCGGCCTGAGCAGTACGGCTTTCCAGATCTCGTCAAGCCTGATCGCAGCAGACGCGAGCGGCGCGACATCCGCCACGGCCTCCATCAACCAGACGAATGCCTTGTATTACATGTTCAACAAACCCACCACGCCGGCTGGCTTTGCTCTGGCGCAGCCAAGCAATACAAGTTTCCAGACCGTCGCCAACTATCCTTTGCTGGATAACCCGCCGCCGACAAATCCGGTGTTGCCCTGCACGGGAGGCACTTCGTATCCGGCTTTCAGCGCCGTCATGACGACTACGAGCTCCTATAGCTGGTGCCCATATTACGTGCAACTGAACACCACTAAGGCCGGCCCGGTGGAAGGCGAAGTGCAGATGTTCTCCTCCGGCACCAACGTCATCGAAGGGAGCAACGCCTACCTGAGTGGTACCGGACAAGGTGCGGCAGTTTCGGTAGTTTCTTCGGCCACCGTTCAGTCCATTGCTACCGGGCTAAACGAACCGAAGCAAGTGGCGGCTGATCTTTCTGGCAACACGTATGTCGCTGATTCTGCCTTGAAGGCCATCGAGAAGTATCCCGCGGGCACTACGAGCCCGACATCGGGCAAGGTTCTGGGCAGCGGCCTATCGGCGCCGACCGGCGTGGCCGTTGATGGGGTCGGCAACCTCTATATCGGAGACGCCGGCAACATCTACCTGATTCCGTTTATTAATGGTGCCTTGGCCACGTCACAGCAAACCAAGATTGCTTCCGGACTGGGCACAGGCAACCTGAACCTTGCCACCAATGGCGAAGGCGATCTTTTTGTAGCGGATGAGGCCAATAAGCAGGTCGTCGAGATCCCGAATCCACAGACAGAGGTGATCGCCCAATACTATCCGCCGATCGTGCTTGGATCGGGATTCACGGGCCCGTCGGCGATTGCCACCGACAGCTCAGGGAATGTGTGGGTGGCCGATGGATCGAACCTGTGGGAGATCTCATTACCCTTTGGAGGTTCGACGAAGGTTGCAAGCGGTCTCCAGGCACCGGTTACAGGTTTAGCCGTGGACCCGTCGGGATCTGTCTTTGCGGCGGAAGCCAATGGACTAGTGTGGATTCCATATAGCGCGACTACTGGCGCCCTGAATCTCAACAGTCAGATACTGTTGACAAGCGGATTGGGCAGCGGCCCCGCCATACCGTGGGGCGTGGCGCTCGACGGAACCCAGGATGCTTATGCATCCTACGGCTCCGGCTCGACCGCCGGTTTGTCGCAACTCGGCATCGGCGGCACCTACAATTTCAGCGCTGTTGCCGAGATCAACCCCAACGTTCCAACCGAAGTCGATGCGCAGGTTCTCAACCTTGGCAACCTGCCTCTAACGGTCTCCGACGACCCAACCGTCGATCTGATCACCGGGACCGACGCCAGTGATTACACCGTGGTTCCGGCAACCCAGAACTCGCCGTCCTGCAGTTCCACTACGAGCACTCCGCCGGGCGGTTCCTGCTACCTCGGCATGGTTCTGCAAGCACCGGCCGCGGGCCAGACAAGCGCGACCATAGCAGTCATAAGCAATGCAGTGAATGCGACATCGGGTGTCAATATTAATGTGTCGGGCAACGTAATCCAGGATCTTCGGCCGGCGGCGACGGCTGTGATCGCGGTAACTCCCGTAACTGGTACAGGGTGCGCGGGCGCTACTTATCCAGGGTGCAATTCGATCCAAGTGACCGTCAGCGCCGGCGCAGGGTTCGGTACGCCGACGGGGACCGTGACGCTTTCAGTGGGCAGCGCCATCGGCAATCAGCCCAAACAGACCCAAACATTGAACAGTGCGGGTGTCGCCACATTTGCTTACAATGGGCTGCTCGGCGGGACCTATACCGTCAACGCCGACTATAGCGGTGCGGGCACAGCGGGCGCCACACAGAACACATGTTCGACAACCACCTGCTTCTCTGGGGCTGCTGCCAAGGGAACGTTCACAATTGCGCGGGCAATCCCGACAATCACGCTTGGGGTGCCGGTGACGAATAATCAGTGCCTCAACTACACGACGCTTCTGGATGGCAGTTCCTCGACGGTTGTTCAGAATGGTCAGACCGTCAACCTCTGCACGCCCAACCCTAGCCTCTTAACCGTGTGGGCCGGAAATACTTATGTGTACTGGACAAAGCCTGCCTACATTTCGGCCATTATAAGTTCGCCGGTGGGAACGCCCTCGGGCACCGTAACCTTCACGCAGAATGGACAACCTGCCGATCCAACCCAAGGCGTTGGTGGGGCCATTGCGCCGAACGGCAGTGGCGTTGCGACCTTCCTGCTGCAGAACCTGAACCTGGGAGTCTACAATCTTTCGGCGGCGTATAGCGGCGACGTCAACTACGCTCCGATATCCTTTACGGCGCAAACCTTCTACGAAATTAGTCAAAGCGTTCAAATCACGGTGTCTGGAGGGACGACGGCCGTCACGCCCGGGACGCCCGTTCAAGTGACACTGACGTTGATGCCGCTCGTGGGATTCAGTGGAAACGTGAGCCTGGAGTGCAACTCACCGGGGGCGCCTATCGAGCTGGCTGCGACCAACCCTCCATCCACTTTGCCGCTGTACTCCGAATGCACATTCAATTACGCCAATCCCAGCACGGGCACCGAGGCTGTGGGCGCGGCAGGCGCGGTTCCATCGACCATCGTAATGACCATCAGTACGAACGTAGCGGTCAACGGCGGCACCACGGCCTCGATCGCGAGGCAGTCGCCCTGGGCGCTGGCCGGCTTGTTCGGGCTCGGTTTGGTCGGGTTAATTGCAGGGCGCAGGAAATTCTACCGTTCGATGGCTGTAATCTGCGTCGCGATGATGCTTTCCGGCTTGTTCATGGGCATCACCGCCTGCACCAACGCCGGGTACTCAACGCCGCCACCAGCGCCAAAGGTGACGACACCGGCCGGAACCTACAACGTGCAGATCATCACCTACGATCCGGCTGCACTGGTTCAGAACTCTTTGACAACGCCGATGTTTACGTTGCCCATCAATGTTCAGTAGGGGCTACGGTAGCTGAGCTGAAACAAGCAGTGCTTTCCTGGGGCTGGAGGCGGCTCCAGGAGAGCCAACAAGAAAGCCAAAAGCCTCGATCCGCAAATGGGCGGGAACCGCTTGCGGAAGATTGATTCGAGTTCGTTTCGGGAGGAATGCAATGGCCACCACGTCGTTCACCGTACTTCGCCGGTTTGCCGGCTTTGCATTTACGCTGATGCTAGTTGGCCTCTGCCTGACTGGAGCAGCCGTAGGTCAAGGTTCACCACTGGTGACCGCCAGTTCTGCCGCCGGTTTGAATCACCCCACTGGGTGGGGAACCATCCAGGATACGGCGATCGACCAGGCTGGCGACTGGCTGGTTGTGGATTATGCAAACGGCGCGCTGTACGAGTTTCCCGTAGGCGGAGGAGCGGCGATTACACTAGCTGGCGCGTCGCCGTCGGCGAGCTTGGGGGGAGGTTACCAAAACCCCGCCATCGTCATAGACCCAGGAAACAATCTCTACTTAGGGGCCAACTGGAACAACTGCCTGGTGCTGTTCACGTGGAATGCGATAACCAAAACCTGGACCGGCCTCAACGATGGAGCGGCTAACGATCTGTCGCCGAGTAACCCGACCACAACGATATGCACCAATTCTGGATCGAAGAACGAGTCCCAAGCTTGGGCGCAATACGGTATCCCTGACCTTACGGGCAATAGCATCGGCTATTTTCAACCGTGGGCCGTTGCCATCGGCATCAACAATGATCTGGTCGTCGGTGAACAAGGCGGTTCCCTCAGTCAAGCTATTCAAGATCTGTCGGTCACGGGCGGATGGTCAAATCCGAAGCCCGGCGATTGGGTTGCAGTCCCGGCGGCGGGTCTGACCGCGCGCCCAATTGCCGTTGCACAGGATCCAGAGGGTAATACTTATTGGGTTGAAGACAGCGGTGGACTTCCAGGCGTGATTGAAGCCGCGGCGAACACAAGCCCCACGAAGGACGCCGGCCTCCCCCGCGTGGATCCGAATCTGCCTTCTGTGAAAGGCGTTATTACCGATGCCGTCGGCAACCTGTACATCAGCGATTCGCTAGAAGGCGTCTTCATGGTCCCGAATCCATCCGGAACCCCGCAAACTTCTTCGGCGGTGCTGATTTCAGGCGTGCCTGCCGGGGGCCAGGTGGCCCTCGATTCCACGCGCAATTTCCTCTATGTTCCCACCTCGCAGTCGCAACCCAACGGCCAAGCGGATGTGGCCAAGGTCGGGTTTGGTTACGCTGAGTTCGGCTCTTCCGCCGTAGGCAAAACCGCCTCAGCCGGATCGAATGTTGTCTTCGGTTTTAACGGCGCGGCCACGCCCGCAAATTTCACCATTATTGAAGATGGCGTGCAAAATCCCGATTTCGCCATCGCTGGGGGGACCTGCACCACCGGCGTAGCCTACGCGAACGGCAAGAGTTGCCTGGAAAATGTATCGTTTACTCCGACTTCCGTGGGGAACATCTCTGCCAAGCTGTTGATGCTTGACGCGAAGAACAACATTTTGGCGTCCATGGTGCTGCATGGCGTCGGGTTGGGCGCGAACATCCAGGCTACTCCCGCACTGCAGTCGGCTTTCGGTTCGGGCTTGATGACGCCTACGGAAGTGGCGACCGATGCTCTGGGCAATGTCTATGTTGCGGATCCGGGGCAGGGCAAAGTTCTCAAGTATGCTGCGGGTTCCTCTACCGCAGTCTCCATCGGCACCGGATTGACGTCTCCCACTGGGGTCGCAGTCGACGGCGCAGGAGATGTCTTCATCGCCGATAGCGGCGCTGGCAGCGTGTATGAAGTACCCTTTGGGCCAAGTGGCTTAAGTGCAGCGGGTCAAGTAACCCTGGCCAGCGGTCTGGGCACCACTGGGCTGCAACTGGCTGCGGATGGTTTGGACAATCTCTATATCGCCGATCCGAGCAATGGGCGGGTAATCAAGCTGAGCGCTGTCAGTGCTTCGACCGTTTCAAATCTGGGGCAGACGGAAACATTCCTCACCGCTGGCTTTACCGCGCCGTCTGCTGTGGCTACGGATGCAAGCGGCAATGTCTACGTGATCGACGGCGTGAATCTTTTCGAGCTCGCCGGCGGTGCAGGAACGCCAGCAACCCTGTTGAACAGTCTGAGCGGCGCTACGGGTTTGGCTGTCGACCCCTCCGGAGCAATCTATATTTCCTCCGCAAGCGGGACCACGCGCATTCCATACATAGGCGGCGCCTTGAATGCCGCGGGGGAGACTGCGGTTGCCGCGACAGTAGCCGGTACTTCGTCGGTTGCTCTTGATCGCGCGAACAACGTCTATCTGGTCCAGGCTGCGGGCGGCGCCATCACGGTGGTGAGTACCAGCGGCGCGCTTACTTTGGCGACTCCCGCCACACTCACGGGCTCTACAAATGCGATCGGCACCATCACCAACACCGGTAACTCAACGCTGACCATCACCGGCTACACCAGCACCAATTCGGTGGACTACACGGCTGCCGATACGGCGACCGGCGGTTGCGAAGCGGGCAGCCCCGTTGCGGCGGGAGCCACCTGCACGGTGAACGTTACGTTTGACCCGGGAGCTGGAGAGCAAGGGACTCTTACCGGCCAAATCGGAATCACGAGCACTGCTGTGAACTCTCCAATTGTGATTGACGCCACTGGCGTAGGACTGACGCTAACCAACTCCGCGACGAACGTTGCGGGAGGAGCCAGCGCGGCCCAGGTCATCGATACCCCTCTCACCATCACGGTGGCTTCGAAGACTGGAGCGGGCGTTGCCCCCACCGGGACGGTTACGGTGAGTTACACAACGTGGATAGTGGTCACTCCGAGTTCGGGACCGAATGCTGGCATTGCCACTATCACGCCGCAAACAGCGACTGCGACGGCAAGTCTGACCGGTGGCAGCGCCAGTTTCACTCTGTCCCCTGTATTGGCGGGGACGCAAACGATGACCGTGTCTTACAGCGGCGATCGAGTCTACGGCCGATCGACGGGAACGATGATAGTTAACGTTGCAAAGTCCGCAATTGCGGGAATTAAGCTGCCCACTTTCCCTGATCCGACGGATATCGATCTGCCGTATGTTCCGGCGGGGACGGGCGGCGGCACCGTTCCATACGACGGATCGGAAACACCGTTCCAATATAGCTTCATCATGAAGGTGAATACAGCGGCGGGCGTTCCCACCGGGACAATTACCGTGATGGACAACTCGACCGCCTGCCCTGCGGGGACCTCCGCAACGGGAGTCGGCACGGCAACCTGCATTCTGGCAGGATACGCGACCCCAGGCGGATACTCGGGCGTGGCATGCCCGACCTCATCTGGCGCCGGAGTGTTGCCGATCCAAAACGCGGGCACGCTCACCGGCGCGCAGGCAGCATTCCCAACAAGTTGCCTGTGGTATGTACCCCAAGGCATCAGCTATTCGCCGGTGCTCTTCACGCACTACATCTTCCCGGTATATAGCGGGGATGCGAATTTCCTCGGCCTTACCGGGCCGACTTCAACGTTGCTACAGTCTGTCCGCGGACCGATGGTGCAAATTACCCAAACCGGCAATGCGGCGTCGCAGACGGTCGCTCCCTCGGTGACGGTGCAGGCCGGATCCTCGGCGAGCATGAATCTGACTCTCACCTCGGTCCTCGGCTATGGGCTTGCCGGACTGAATGCTCAGTTGAACGCTACAAACTTCCCAGTCTCGCTGACCTGTGACAATCTGCCGCCACACACTCAGTGTTCCTTCAGCTATCCCAACCCAGACCCGATTGTACCCAACGCCGTCGATATTCCATGCCCCTCTGGCGCGACGACGACAGAGCTTGCAAACGGCTCAGTTCAATGCACACCGGGACAGGTGACTGTGACTTTCTACACCGATGTTTCGGCGGGCACTACTACCAGCCAAAATGCTCGCACTGCTTCCATCACACTGGCGTCAATCTTTGGCTTCGGAATGCTCGGGCTCTTCTTCCGGCGTAAGACCTTTGAAAAAGGACGGCTCTTGCTGATGGTGTTTCTGATGATCGTCGCAGGCGCGCTGGCGGTCAGCGTTACAGCATGCAACACCACAACCCTGGAGCCTCTGGCGTCGCTGAATACGCCTGCTGGAACCTATCCGGTGACGATCACGGCGGACGAAGTGGGCACACAGTGCGTCTCCGAGCCCGGCGGCGCTGGCGACGATTGCATTGTTCCGGGGAGTGGATCGACATCAAATAACGGCGTCAAGGTCTATGGCACCCAAAACCAGGTCTCGATACCGTTTTACGTCAACGTGACTGTGCAATAGCACCGCACAAACAGAATCTGGGATGACCGAAATCGCGCCGCGTAAGCGGCGCGATTCTTGTCTATGACAGTATTTGGATCGGCGTGGCGCGACAAAGTAAATTGATTTAGTATGGGTGAATTGCGAAGGGCACGGAATATCTTCTGTGCCTTGATCTACGCGCTCTCAGCGATCCGTAAGGCGCCGGCTGGCGATTCGAAGCACCCACCCTGAATTCGCTGAATGTGTATGCGACTGATGCCGAGACGGGCCTTGAGGAAGATGGGTCGTTCTGCTCTTTAATGATCCCGAGGAGAAGCTGGTTATGCGGATTGGTTCGGCTTGTTGTCTGCTGTACGCAGCCTTTGTAATTGCTGGATGCGGCGGCGGTTCGAATTCGGGTGGAGGCGGCGGCGGAACGACCAAGACAACACCGACCGTGTCGGTATGGCCGACTGCAAGCGCGATCACCTACGGACAGACGCTCGCATCGTCCACACTGACCGGGGGCTCCGCGTCAGTCTCTGGTTCCTTCTCCTGGACTACGCCCACGACGGCTCCAGGTGCCGGGACGCCCAACGAAGGCGTGACCTTTACGCCATCTGACACGACCGACTACAACACTGTAAGTGGCTCCGTGGGTGTGGTGGTGAGTAAGGCGACGCCTACGGTGACGGCATGGCCAACGGCGAGCGCCATCACATACGGCCAGACGCTGGCTTCTTCGATACTGAGCAGCGGCACGGCGTCGGTACCCGGCGGCTTTTCCTGGACGACGCCCGGAACGGCACCATCTACGGGGACAACCAGCGAGGGAGCGACCTTCACCCCTACGGACGCGAGTGACGACAACACAGTGGGGGGCTCCGTGAGCGTGACGGTGAACCCGGCCACCCCTCCCCCAACGGTCACCACAGTTACGCCTACGAATGGGTCCACAGATGTTGGAATTACCTCCGCCGTGACGGCAAACTTCAGCCAGGCAATGAATTTGGGGACGATCACTACCTCGACCTTCACACTGACAGGCCCGGGAAACACCTTTGTGCAGGGCACCGTCGGCTACAACGCCGGCACTTCGGTTGCGACGTTCACTCCGGCGGCGGATCTCGCCTACAGCACCACATACACAGCGACGCTCAGCACAATCGTTATGAGTACCACAGGAGTTGCGCTGTCCGCGCCTTACACGTGGAGCTTCACGACGACTACGC
Source organism: uncultured Occallatibacter sp. (assembly GCA_964468605.1). Taxonomy (GTDB): domain Bacteria; phylum Acidobacteriota; class Terriglobia; order Terriglobales; family Acidobacteriaceae; genus Telmatobacter. Next base: position 11,947 of record CAYYKV010000024.1, read on the forward strand.
CGCCGGTTCCCACCGTCAAGACCACCGTGCCCATGAGCGGCGCCATGAACGTAAATATCGGCAATGCTCTGACGGCGACCTTCAGCCAGCCGATGAACTCGTCGACCGTCACCGCAACCACCTTCACTTTGACCGGGCCGGGCAATACCGCGGTCGCGGGCCTGGTAACGTACAACACCGGTACTTCCACGGCAACGTTCACTCCCAATGCATCTCTGGCCTACAACACGTCGTACACGGCGACCATCACGACAGGGGCGCAGAGCTCAGCCGGCGCAGCGCTCGCCTCGAACTACGGGTGGACCTTCACCACCGGCGCGAGCCCGAACCAAGTGACGGTGGACTTTGGAACGACTTATCAGACCATTCGCGGCTTTGGCGGCTCGACAGCGTGGCTGGGATCACTGACTACCCAGCAAGCTACCGCTCTGTTCAATCCGACAATCTGCACGGGCTCGAACTCAGGATCCTGCGGCCTCGGCCTTAGCATCCTGCGCGTGCGCATCGATCCCGAGGGCACTTCGACAACGGCCCCTCCCTATTACACGGGCGAATGGGCTGCAGAGTTGACGAATGCCATCGAGGCAAAGGCCGCGAACAGCAATGCGATCGTTTTCGCATCACCGTGGACACCGCCCGCCTCCATGAAGACGAATGCGACCGTGTCATATAGTTCCTGCGGCGGCGAAGGTGTGGGCTACTGCGGAGGGTCGCTCATCACCGCCGACTACGGAGCCTACGCCCAATACCTGGAGGATTTCGTCACGTATTTCGCCAACAACGGCGTGAACCTGTACGGCATTTCGATGCAGAACGAGCCCGATGAGAATGTCGACTATGAATCGTGCGTGTGGACCGGAGCACAGATGGACTCCTGGGTGGCCTCGCTGACCGCGAATGGCGCAACCAATCCTCTGACCACGAAGCTGATCATGCCGGAGTCGGCAGTCTTCAACACCGGTTACTCCGATCCGACTCTCGACGATCTCAACGCGGTTGGTAACGTCGCCATCATTGGCGGGCATCTTTATATGAACGGAGAGTCGCAGGGAAGCCCGTTCTACTACACGAACGCCGAAAACGCTGGCAAGGACGTGTGGATGACGGAGCACTACCTGACCCCGCCCGGCAGCCAGCCCACGATCACCGATGCGCTGTCAGCGGCTGAGGAGATTCACAACTCGATGACTGTGGGCCAATACAACGCCTACGTCTGGTGGTGGATATGGGAAGATCTTAACGCCTCTTCCAGCCTCAACTACGGGCTGATTAACTCCAACACTACGAGTCCGGCGCCAACCTACTACGGCGATGCGATTGGGCAGTTCTCGGAGTTTATCCAGCCCGGTTATGTGCGGGTGTCGGCGACCTCAAGTCCAGTATCTGGAGTCTATATTTCGGCTTATAGCAACAGCTCGCCGTCTCATTCCGTGATTGTGGCCATCAACTCCAATACATCCTCTGAGAGCCTGACTTTTGTGCTGAACAATGGAACAGCAACTTCGGTGACGCCTTATGAAACGACGGCAACTTCAACCATTGCAGCGCAGACTGCGGTCACGGTGTCGGGCGGGCAGTTTAACTACACGCTTCCCGCGCAGAGCATCGTCACGTTCTACCAGTAGAGCGGGCGTGACCACAGACGATTTCTAGATCGCGGCGCTGCGTACCGGCGTGGATTTGCCAGGGTCCGGCGAGCCGTTCGTGGTGTGGAAGGCGGCCACGCCGCACCCGACAAGCGCGGCTTTGTCCTTGAGTTCGGAGACGCGCAACTGGATCGGGGAATCACCGAGTTCGTGCTGGACTGCGGGCAAGAAGAGGCTGGCGGAGCGTGAGATTCCGCCGCCCAGCACGATGACATCCGCGTGAAACCCGGCGAGTAGTGTCCGAATCACGACTCCGAGATGCTGGCCGAATTCGGTGAAGGCCTGCTGTGCGGCCGGGTCGCCGGGAACCGCTGCCCCGAGATCAACGACTTCACGCTGCTTGCCTGTGCAGCGTTGGTAGTTCCCAACGATGGCTCGCGACGAGACGAAGTCCTCTACGATTCCGCCCTGGTAGGGAAGATTCCATATCTCGCCGCCTGCGGGCACACCGGGGCCCTCAGTCTCGAGGTGACCATCGACAGCGAATGCTGAACCGATGCCCGTGCCCAGCGTAAGACCGACTGCGCGGCGGAAACCGCGCGCCGCTCCCGCGCCGACCTCGCCAAGCAGATACGCATCGGCATCGTTAAGAAAGCGCACCTGGGCGGGCTGCAAAGCGAACCGCTCAGAAAGGGCATGACGCAGATCGATTCCGTAGAGGTAAGGCAGCTTGTGGCGCATCAGGCTCACGCCGGCCTCAAGGTCAAACGGTCCGGGCACCGCAAGCATCGCTCCCACCATTCCGTCGTAGCCAGCGAGAGCCCTCATTCCCAGGTCGTAGAGAAGATCGAGAAAAGCGTCAGAAGTATGGGTGGCCGAATGAGGCGCGCTGGCCACAGAGCCGAGGCGGAAGTCCGAGGTGCTGCACACAGCCGCGGCGACGTGGCTGCCGCCCACATCGAACGCAAGCACACGGCTCTCCACCAGGTCAGCCATCATGATTACCGCAAACCTCAACCGCCGAGAACGTTTCCATACGGGATGAGATTGTTACCATTTGTATCACAGCGAATAGCGAGGATAGGGTAATCTTTCAGAAAAAATCCGCCCAATTACGCAGAACATCAGCGACAACTCTGACCCGATGCCGCTATGATAGTTTGCGGTTTCCGGCGCAAGATGTTCTTTGTCCGGAGAGGGCCTAGATCCTCCGGTGATATCGTTACCTTCAGGTTCCACTCCATATTCCTGCGATCGCGAGACCCGGAGAAACCGAGACAGGCGTTTTGTGCTTTCATTTGCGTGTCCTGTAGGATGGTCTGCCATGCCCAGCCGCTTCACATTCATTCCTGCGATCCTTGTTCGGATTCGCGTTCGTGCAGGCCTGCGATTGGCCCTTGCCTTTGTTACAGGCGCACTGGCGGTTCCGGTCCAACCGCAAACGCCGACGTCAGCCACGGTAGCATACGGCTCTTTCAATGCCGTTTTCCTTGCCGACGGTTCAGGGCTGAACAAGCCGCTGTCTCCGTCGACTTCCCTTGACGGGCTCGCAGCCGTGGCGATGGACGGTCAAGGATCGGGCCAGCCTGCGATGCAAGATCCGCTGCTGGCGGGGCGCGCTTCGTGGACGCTTGCTTTCTGGTTCGAGTCCCCTGAGGCCTCGCAAGGTGCGATGTTACTTGCCGGCATTGGCGATCCCGCCGCGGAGGATGCCCGCTTCATTGGCATTGCAAACAATCGGCTCGGCTTGTGGCTGGGGCGGGCGCAGAGTTCGGCAGGATTTGTGATCGGCGATCAGGAGCTCGACGCGGGAAAGTGGCATATGGTCGCAGCGGTGAGCGACGGAGAACACATTGTTCTGTACTCCGATAGCAGCGCGGTAGCTTCGAGCGCGCTTGCGCAGGGCAGCGTTGCGGCGGTTCTGGAGATGGCGCCGCCGCCGTTGCCAAATGTCGCAGAGGGCCACTTCGGCGGAAAGATCGCGGCGCTCAGAATCTACCGCGGAGCGTTGACAGCAGAGCAAGTGAAAGCGATTGCCGATGTGCCGCCGGACTTCAGCCTGGCCACCTATGAGGAGGCGACCCAGCACTGGCCGGTTCAGACTCGGGCGCAGGCCGGATACAGCGCGCCACAGGATCCGTCCACGTTGCCGCATGGCAAGGGCGAGATTCAGAAACCAGTGGCGAAAGAACCGAGCGCGGCGGACTTGCATTGCCAGTTGACAGGCGATGATCCGTGGAAACTCGCCGGCGGTTGGAAACTGGAGGCGGCGCCGCGGGTAAAGGCAACCGGCGAGGAAATCTCGAAGGCCGGATTTGACGACAAAACCTGGCTGGTGGCCGCGGTGCCGGGCACGGCGCTGACGACGATGATCGACCGCGGGCTTTATCCCGATCCTGATTACGGGCTCAACAACCTGGCCATTCCCGAGAGCCTTGCTCATCAGGATTATTGGTACCGTGTGGAGTTCAAAACACCGGCACCGGCACGAGGACGCAGGCTCACACTCACCTTTGAAGGAGTGAATTACGCGGCCGAAGTCTGGATGAACGGCAAGAAACTCGGCGGATTCACTGGCGCCTTTTTGCGCGGGAAATTCGACGTGACGGACGTTGTCTCCAGCGGCGAGAATGCGCTGGCCGTGCGCGTTTCTCCGCCGCCGCATCCGGGGATTCCAAACGAGCAGTCGATCAAGGGCGGCCCGGGCGAGAACGGCGGCATCGAAGTGCTGGACGGGTCGACCTTTTCTGCTGCCGAGGGCTGGGACTGGATTCCCGGGATTCGCGACCGCGAGACTGGCATCTGGCAGGACGTGACGTTGACCGCGACAGGGCCGGTGGAGATCGGCGACCTGAACGTGATTACAACCGTGCCCAAACCCGACCGCAGCGAGGCAGACATCGAAATCGAAGCGCCGCTCACCAATACTGGGAGCGCGGCGATTGATGGCGAACTCACGGCGAGCTTCGATGACGTCAAGGTGATAAAGCATGTGCATCTGGCTCCGGGCGAGACGGTAATTCGGCTGGAGCCGGCGGAGTTTACGCAACTCGTGGTGCAGCATCCTCGGCTGTGGTGGCCGAATGGATACGGAGATCCCGCGCTGCACACGCTCAGTGTCTCGTTTGCCAACGGCGCGAGGACGAGTGAGATAAAGCAAATTGAATTTGGAATGAGAGAGTTAAGCTACGAGCTTTCGCTCTTCGATGCGCAAGGACATCTGCGGCGCGTGGAGGTGCTGCCCAGCCGCACCCACGACGACGCAGCGCCGCTGATCGATGGAACGCATCAAGGCATCAGGCAGATTTTCGACTGGACGCCGAATCAGGTGCTGCTCGGGCAAACACTGCCGGACTGGATGCTGCACTCGTGGGTGCAGACACTGGAGCCCGGGGCTGCGGATTCACCATCAATCCGCCCGGTTGACGGTGGATGGCCGGGAACGGATCTGGTCATTAAAGTGAACGGCGTGCGCATTGCCGCGCGCGGCGGCAACTGGGGCATGGACGACATGCTGAAACGCGTGAGCGTCGAGCACCTGGAGCCGTATTTCCGGCTGCATCGCGACGCACACGTGAACATGATCCGCAATTGGATGGGCCAGAATACGGAGGAGAACTTCTACGCGCTGGCCGACAAATACGGACTCATGGTGTGGAACGACTTCTGGGAATCGACGCAGACTTACAATCTGGAAGCCGAAGCCCCCGTGCTGTTCTTGGCGAACGCGCGCGACACGATTCTGCGCTACCGTCATCATCCGTCGATTGTGGTGTGGTGCGGGCGCAACGAAGGCGTGCCGCAGCCGACGATCAACGAGGGATTGGCCGAACTGGTGCGCACGCTCGACCACACGCGCTATTACACGGGCAGCTCGAATCAAGTGAATCTGCGCAACTCAGGGCCCTATCAATTCCAGCCGCTCGAAACCTATTACCGGATCAACCGCGGATTCAGCGTCGAGCTCGGGATTCCCAGCGTGCCCACGCTGGAGAGCATGAAATCCTTCATCCCCGAGCCCGACCGTTGGCCGATCAGCGACACATGGGCTTATCACGACTGGCATCAGAGCGGGAACGGCGCGGTGCAGCCGTACATGACCCACATGGAGACGGAGTTTGGCGCGCCTACGAGCCTGGAGGATTTCGAGCGCAAGGCGCAGATGCTGGATTACGTTGGCCATCGCGCGATCTTCGAGGGATTTGCCGCGCATCTTTGGCAGCCCAACTCGGCGCGCATGATCTGGATGACGCAGCCGTCGTGGCCGAGCATGGAGTGGAATTTTCTGAGTTGGGACTACGACACGCAATCGAGCTTCTACGGAACCGAGAAGGCTTGCGAGCCGGTGCACGCGCAACTGAATTTGTCCGATGGCTCGGTGGATCTGATCAACCTGGGAGAGGCGCGGTCCTTCAAAGTGCGCACGCTTGTGGAGGGCCTGGATGGGAAGACGCTGAGCGATCAGGCCAACCAGGTTCAGGCCGCCGCCGATGATCGAACGCCGGTGGCGAAACCTGATCTGTCAACTTTGGCCGGAGGGCACACGATCTTCGTGAAGCTCGAAGTAAGCGATGCTGCCGGCGCGCCGGTGAGCGACAACTTTTACTGGTGGGCGGCGGACGAAGCGAGCTTCCGCGAGCTGAACTCGCTTCCGCCTGCCACGCTATCGGCCAACGCAGCGTCCGCAGTGACGAACGGCGAGCGAACGGTGGCGGTGCGGATCAAGAACATGGGTTCCGCCGCGGCGCTCATGATCAAACTCACGCTCACGGACGCAACGACAGGGAAGCGCATTTTGCCCGCCTACTATAGCGACAACTACATTTCACTTTTGCCCGGCGAGGAGCGCACAGTGACAGTGGCCTTCGCGGCTGGCGGCGCGAAAACTGCGATCGGCGTGCGCGGCTGGAATCTGGCCACCCAGACTCTTGATGTGCAGTAGCATGCGCGTCCGGTGAAATCGCTCTAAGAGTGTTTTAGCAGACCCTAGTGAATGACTACGGCGGTACGGTGTTTGCAGCCGCACGAACGCCGGAGCACGATTTCGACGGGGAGAACAATGCGGTTGCCCGTATGCGGCGTTTCGCCGCGCGCTATGCGGTCGAAGAGCAGGTTTGCGGCGACGCGGCCCATTTCGTGTGCGGGCTGGCGGACGACTGTGAGCGGCGGTGAGGTGAACTCCGCGAGATCGAAGTCGTCGAATCCAGCGAAGGCAAGATCGGTGGGAATGCGCAAGCCGAGGCGCGCAACGGCCCCAAGAACATAGCGTGTAACCAGGGTATTGGAAGTGATGACCGCGGTGGGCGGAGTTTCCTGATTCAGTTTCACTTTGAGGATCTGCTCGACGACCTCCTCCGATTCGCAATCGAAGACGGCACATGGTTCGAGCCCGGCGTCCAGCATGGCGCGGCGATACCCGGAATGGCGTGCGTTGATGGTGAACAGGCTGCGGCTGAGGGCAAGGTAAGCGATATGCCGGTGCCCGTGTTCGATAAGATGTTCGACGATGCGGCGCGATCCGATCGCGTTCTGCACAAGGACGGTGTCGATGGACGGATCGGGCACCGGGCGGTCAAAGGCCACAACCGGCGTCTTGCCAAAGAGAGAGCGTGTGAGACGCGATTGACGAATTCGCGACGGAATCACCAAGAGGCCGTCTACGTGCCGTTGCAGCATTTCATCAGCTTCGGCGTATTCCGTTTCGGGATCCTCGTTTGAGGTAGTGATGATGACGGAATAGCCGTGTTCCCTGGCGACGGTAGTTACCGCGTGGGCGCAACTGGAAAAGAAGGGATCGTAAAGATAGGGAATGATCAGCCCGATCGAATGGCTGCGCTGACCTCGAAATGCTCGCGCCAAAACGTTGGGACGGTAATTGAGTTGCTGAATCGCAGTTTGAACCCGCTGCGTGGTATCCGCCGAGACGCGAACGGTGCCACTCAACACTCGGGAGACGGTCATGGTACCCACGCCCGCTAGCCGAGCCACATCACTCATGGTGGGCTTGCGCTGCGTCACCGGCGCCGCAGCGCGCTGCCGGGTTTTGCTGACAGGTTGGCCAGAGGGAGGTTTTGCCAATTCGATCACTCCAGGAACAGCTTGCTTTCTTGCGCCCTGGCCGGATTCTTGAGGGTAGGAATCGATAGGTCCTGCAGCTCTTTGGACAGGCTGCGATTTTGTCTCATGGACCGAACAACTTCAGGAACAGCACGGTTCGCCGCGGTAGCGGCCAAAGGAGGAATATAGCAGTCTGAATGTGCAGGAAGCAATGAAAATAGGGGGCTTGCGACTCGATTCTCGAGGTGGGCTCAATTCCCCGGAGCTATTCTTCTCCGCTTCGGTTGCGCTTTGTTCCTTTGGGTTTCTCGGACGGCGGACAAGTCGACTCGCGAATGACCAATTCCGGCATGATAGGGAGCATTTGCGGGCCCGCAGCTTGGCCGCGAACGCGTTGCAAAAGGATGCGCGCGGCAATGGTCCCCATCTGATGAAGCGGCTGGCGAATTGTTGTAATACTGGGATTATAGAAAGCGGCGCTCTGGATGTCGTCGAATCCGACAACTGAGATGTCTTCAGGAACGCGGAGCCCACGGTCGCGAAAGGCACGAATGGCGCCGATGGCGGCGATATCGTCGTAACAAACGATGGCCGTGAAATGCACTTTTCGATTGAGCAATTCGCAAGCGGGCTCGAACCCCAGTTCGGGCGTGGAAACCATCAGCTTAAGTTGCACGGTCAACTCCGGCCGCACTGCGATGCCAAGTTCATGGGCCACGACTTTCAGGCAATCCCAACGGTCCTCGGCATCGGAACTGTGACTGCCGCCGCGCATGAAAGCGATTCTGCGGTGTCCCAGCATATGAAGGTGCCTCAAGGTGAGCTCCGCTGCGCGCCGCTGGTCGAGCAATACGTTGGTGATTCCCGGAATCTGGCGATGACCGGCAATGGCAACCGCCGGAATCTTGAAGCGGTGTTGCGCCACGGTGTCGATCAGGATGAATCCTTCCACCGAGCGCTCCATGAGCATGCGCGGATATTCCTCAATCAAGTAAGGACTGCGGCGGTGACTTGCCGTCAGGTAAAAGTAGCCTTCCTCGATGAGAGATTCTTCCACGCCGGTGAGCACCTGTGCTGTATAGCTGTCGCTCAACTCCGGAACTAACACGCCGATGGAAAAGGTCTGTCTCGTGCGCAGAGAGCGCGCGTAAAAGCTGGGACGGTAGTCGAACTTTGCGGCTGCCGCCTTGACTCGTTCCCGCGTTTCCTGTGGAATCGCACGGACACCGGGTGCTTCATTGAGCACGAGCGAGATGGTGGCCGGCGACAGATCGAGGTACTCGCCAAGGATACGAAGACTGACCGGCTGTCCTGGCTCCGGCTCGCGTTTGGGTTTCGCTTTTTTCCCCACTTTCTCCTCTTGTAACATGCGCGCTACCGTCTTAGGGAGACGAGCGCGCGGGAGCCGCAACTTCCGCGGCCTCGGCCTCGCGCCGCTCCAGATTGTCGTACCAGGTGAACTTGAGAATTGCCGACGTGGCTAGAACTATAGCCAGGGTGATGGCGGCGCGCCGGAGCTCCCCGATCACGATATACATGGGAAGCACGACCAATGCGACCTGCCAGACGATCCCGACGGCGATGTTGAACATGTCGCGCATGAAATCTTTGTTGCGCTTGAAGCCAGGATCCTCGGCAAGAACTTTTCGGTAGACGGGGCCCCAGAAACCCCACGGCCGCACCCGCCGGTAGAAGTCTTTGAGGACTTTGTCGTCCTCCGGCTTGGTAAGCAGGGCGCCAGCAAAGCATCCGATGAGCGAAAGAACGAGAACCAGAGGGAAGGTAACCGCGACTTCGAGATTGAAGGGAACCCTCTCGAGAAGGCGAGCGACCGCAGGAATCTTCCCCATCGCTGCCGGCATCAGCAGCACTGAAGAGGCGATGCCGGTGGCCATGCCCCAGAAATATCCGTAGCCATTGAAACGCCACCAATACCACTTCAAGACGTTGGAGCCGATGTAGCCTCCCCACAGGCCGGAAACGATCCACACCACCACGGTGTTGACAGAAGTTACTTTCCACCCGATGAGAACGCCGATGACAACGACAGCGAACGAGGCGAGATAGCTCAAGCGGACATAGGTGCGCGGCGATGCGTCAGGACGGATGTAGCGCTTGTAGATGTCGTTGACAAAGTAGGGCGGCGCGGCATTCACAGTGGCCGCAAAGTTCGCCATGAAGGCGGCGAGCAGGCCGGAGATCAAGAATCCCAGCAAACCTACGGGCACGAAGCGCGCCAGGGCATACGGCAACACCATCTCGAAATCCATGTTGGTGCCCATGGCGCGAATATTGTCGCTGAAGAAGACGAGAGCCAGAATGGCGAGGCCGGCAGTGAGAAAGTAGCGTGGAAAGGTGAGCACGATGTTGACCCACGCGCTCATCATCGAAGCTTCGCGCGGATTCTTGGAAGAAAGCACGCGCTGCATGTCGTAGTTCGGCGCCGGGCCCGCGGCGGAGATCAGCACGCCCTTGAAAAGGAGCATCATAACGAAGAAACCAAAGAGCCCGTAGCCGTCCTGCGCGATCCGGGCATTTGCCGCCGGGATCAGCGCAGACCAGTCGAGATTCAAGTGCCAGCCAAAAAACACATTATCCCAGCCGGCCGGCACCACTTTGTGCAGCATCTCCGGCGCCACGCGGCGCATAGCGATGATGCCTACGGCGAAGGATGCGATGGAAAGCACGCAGAACTGGACAACCTCCGTTATCACTACGCTGATCATGCCGCCCTTGATCACGTAGAGGGATGTGATGACGATTAGGATCAGCGCGTACTGGTTCGGCGACAAGTGCCAGGGAAGAAATGTAGCCGCGAATTTGCCGATGCCCTTGAAGCCGTAACTGAAGAAGCCGATGATGCTGATGAATGCGTAAAGGACCACAATCAGGTGCGACAATTGCGCGCCGCGGCCGGTACCGAAGCGTGTTTTGATCCACTCCGCTCCGGTCATGACCCGCGAGCGCCGGAGCCACGCCGACAAATAAACCATGAGAAAGACCTGGTTGAAGGTTGGCCAGAGCCATGGGATCCAAACGCTTTTCAGTCCATAGACGAACATCCAGTACACCAGGAGCATGGTGCCGCTGATGTCGAACATGCCCGAAGCGTTGGAAAGGCCCAGTACATACCACGGCATTTTGTTGCCGCCCAGAAAATATGCGGTCATGTCGCGTGAGCCGTGGTGGGATACCCAATAGCCTACGAACACAGTGCCCAGCAGGTACACCAAAATGATTGCTATATCCAATGGTTGAAGATTCATCGAGTCCCCCGAATTCACTTTCCGATCGAACTCTCCCGGTCTCCAGTCGCATTTTGGCGATCGCGGCTCGCGGAGCGCTGGTTTGAAAATCTCTTCATGCAATTGCCCGGCCAACAAGAAGACAAGCGTTGCCTGCCAATTGATGGCGATCTCATTGCTGGCGTATGAGGACGTCTGGTCGGCATGGTACTTCTCCGGCGGCAAGCCCATTGGCAAGGCAGAAAACGGCGGAGACGAGTGTTACGCGTGTCTCGGTTCGATGAAAGCGCCATATCGCTCATCCGCTTCACTCGCCAGGTTCGGTTGGAAAGACGGATCAGTCTCTCACATCTCGAAGCACTGCGGCAACGACTTCCTTGGCCCCCGCCAAGCATGAGCGGGGAAGACTCTTGTTCCGTTTGCGTCGATTCGGCTATAATCACGCTTCGCCGTCAAGCGTATCAGATCGGGCTCTGCAAAATCGTTTCAGCACAAAAAGAGAGAATTGCTGAAAACGTTTGCAACTTTGCCCGATTCCCGAGGCCGGAGAGGAACTGAAGATGAAGTTTGGGTATTTCGACGATCAAAACCGCGAGTATGTAATCACGCGGCCAGATACCCCGCTGCCTTGGATCAACTATCTCGGTTGCCAGGAGTACTTCGGAATTATCTCGAATACCGCAGGCGGATATTCGTTCTATCGCGACGCGCGACTGCGGCGATTGACCCGTTACAGGTATAACAACGCGCCATGGGATTGCGGTGGCCGCTACATTTATCTGCGTGACGATGAGTCGGGCAGTTTCTGGTCGCCGAGCTGGCAGCCGACACGGCACGCCGCCGAGGACTATTCCTGCCGTCATGGCATGGGCTACACGACGATCGGCTCCAAATTCGCCGGTATTGAAGCGTATACGCGCTACTTCGTCCCGCTCGACGAAAACCTCGAGATCTGGCAGCTCACAGTCAGCAATCGGCGCGCAACGCCGGCGCGGATCTCCGTCTTCGCCAGCGTCGAGTTCTGCCTGTGGGACGCGCAGGACGACGCTACGAACTTCCAGAGGAACTACAACATCGGCGAAGTGGAGGTGAATGAAGGTGTCCTCTATCACAAGACGGAGTACCGTGAGCGCCGCAATCACTTCGCTTTCTTTGCCTGCTCGGAGCCAACAGCCGGCTTCGACACCGCGCGCGATGCTTTTCTCGGCCCCTACCGCGGCTGGGACAATCCTGCGGCGGTGGCATCGGGCCAATTGTCTAACTCCATCGCGCATGGCTGGGCCCCGATCGGCGCTCATCAGGTGAATCTCGTCCTGGCCGCCGGAGAAACACGGCAAATTATCTTTGTTCTTGGCTACCAGGAGAACCCGGTCGACAGGAAGTTCGATCCTCCCGATTCGCAGACGATCAACAAGAAAACGGCTGAGCCCGTGATCGCGAAGTATCTCGGTGCCAAAGAAGCGGATGCAGCCTTCGGCCGCCTGCATGAGCACTGGGACAGACTCCTGGGCATCTTCCAGGTGGACACGCCGGACCTCCATACCAACCGCATGGTGAACATCTGGAATGCGTACCAGTGCATGGCGACATTCAATATGTCGC